>JBPCRW010000155.1:0-4280 GCA_050996405.1 Pyrinomonadaceae bacterium
CCGCTTTGCAGGTGAATAAAGCAATTGAAAATTACCAGTTTCACGAAGCCGCGCAGCTTCTTTACCATTTTTTCTGGGATGATTTTTGCGATTGGTATATCGAACTCGTCAAAGCGGAAATGACTGCTGAAGAATCTTCGCCGAAGCGCGACGAAATCAGAACGCGCGTCGTCACAATTTTAGAACAAGCCTTGCGACTGCTGCATCCGTTTATGCCGTTTTTGACTGAAGAACTTTGGCAAAAACTGCCGAACGTTTCAAACGCTTTGCATAATCCCGCTTACGCTTCAGCCGAAAAAACGATTATGCTTGCCGATTTTCCGGCGGGCAATACGATTTTCGTTGACGAACGCGCCGAATCCGAAATGCAAGCCGTGATTGATTTAATCTCGAAAGTCAGAAATATCCGTGCCGAAATGAATATCAAACCGTCGGACAAACCCGCAATTTACGTTGCCGCCAACGCCGACGCGCAGAAAATTTTCGCATCAAACGAAGCGCAGATTTTAAAGCTCGCGCGCGCCGAAAAATTAGTTTTGTCGGAAAGTTTAGATGTTCCGAAAGCGTCCGCTAAAGCCGTCACGACCGAAGCCGAAATTGCCGTGCCGCTCGAAGGTTTGATTGATTTCGACAAGGAACGAGAACGACTGGAAAATCAATTAAATAAATTGAACGTCGAAAATGAAAGACTGGAAAAACAGCTTTCAAACGCGAATTTTGTTGAAAAAGCACCCGCCGAAAAAGTTGGAGAACTACGCGACCGCGTGATTGAGATTGATTTGCAAATAAAAACGTTGACGCAGAATCTTAAAGCGTTACAATAAAAGAAAAAGGAGGAAGTTATGAATAAAATTCTTTGTTTGGCGTTTATTTTATCGAGTTTTGCGGGTGTTTTCGCGCAGGAAAAAACCATTGGAAAAGACGAATTTGACGCGGTTTATAAAAACGCCCTTGCAAAAAGAGCGGATAAGTCTTATCGAACTACAATCACGTTTCAAAATAGTTCTGAAGACAAGCCCGGCGCGACCGATTCAGGCACAATGATAATTGAATTCATCCCGCCTTCGACCAGACGTATGGTTTATCAGTCCAATTCCGAGCTTCAAAATAAAAAAAGAGAAACAATCAGAATTAAAGATAAAATCTATACGAAAGAAGACGGGGCAGCATGGAAAGATGTTTCAAATAACAATCGGCAGCCCGAAAATAAAAGCAATGTGGTCGAAGACAAAACGGAATACAAGTTTCTCGACGGCGAAATGCTGAATAATCAAAAAACGAGCGTTTATGAAGAAATTGAAAACCGAAAGCGCGTGAATCCGGCGGATAATAAAGAAATTACGTCCGACACGACAACTAAATATTGGTTTGGCGAAGGCGGCGAATTATTAAAAGTAGAGCAGTCCGGCGATTTACATATCGGAGATAAGCTGTTTCATAACCGGCTGACGAAGATTTACGAATTAGACCCGAACATTAAAATTGCAACGCCTCAAATTACCAATTAGAAAAAAATGAGTTGGATAGATAACGGCGACATCATCGGAAACATCGGCGAATTTTTGGCGGAAGATTTAGGACGCGGCGACCTCACGACGCAGGCTTGCGTGCCGCCGGACGCGCGCGCGAGCGGAAAATTTCTGGCGAAGGAAAATTTAATCGTCTGCGGTTTGGAGATTGCCGAAGCGGTTTTCGCGCATCTCGACGCGGAAAATCCCGAACTCGAAATTATTTCGGGCGACGGCGAACGGGTTGAAGCCGGAACGGTTTTCGCTACCTTAAAAGGTTACGCCGACGTGCTGCTGGCGGGCGAGCGAGTCGCGCTGAATTTGATTCAAAGATTGAGCGGCGTTGCGACTTTGACCAATCAATTTGTCAAAGCCATCGAAGGCACAAACGCGCAAATTATCGACACGCGGAAAACTACGCCGGGCTTGCGGATGCTCGAAAAATACGCGGTGACGATCGGCGGCGGAAAAAATCATCGGTTCGGTTTGGACGACGGAGTTTTAATTAAAGACAATCACATCGCGCTGGCTGGCGGCGTAAAATCAGCGGTTCGCGCCGCCAAAGAAAAGGTCGGGCATCTGCATAAAATCGAAGTCGAAATATCGAACTGGGCGCAGCTTCGTGAAGCCGTCGAAGCGGGCGCGGATATTATTATGCTCGACAATCAGACACCTGAAGAAGCGCGAAAGCTGGCGAAAATGGCACGCGATTTAAATCCGAATATCCTGCTCGAAGCCTCTGGAAATATGAATCTCGACACGGTTCGCAGTTATGCCGAAGCCGGAGTTGATTTAATCAGCGTCGGCAAAATCACGCATTCGGCGCGGGCGATGGACATTAGTTTTAAGATTCAAACCGGCTAGAAATTTTCGGGTTTTCCCGACTTGTTAAGTCCAGCATTTCTTCGGTCGGTTTCAGAAACGGCGCAAACCAAATCAGAACAGTCGCCAAGATTAAAACAATCGTGCAGGCAACGCCGCCCTCGATTCCGTAATTGCCGCCGGTTAGCCACACAGGACCGAAATCGTTTGAATGCAGAAGCGGCGCGGGAGTTATTTCGCTTAAACCGCTGACGCTGATTCCCAAAATTGAACCCTGCATCCAATTCCACATCAAATGCAAGCCAAACGGAAACCAGAGCGTGCGCGTTTTGAAATATGCGACGGCAAACCAAACGCCCGCAATAAAAGTGTTGAGCCACGAAAGCGGATTCGCGCCCGGATTATTATTGTGCGCCGAAGCGAAAAGCAGCGACGTTAAAATTATTCCGAACCAGGCGTATCGAGCGCGAAACAAAGTTTGCAAAACGTAGCCGCGAAAAAGAGTTTCTTCGCTGATTGCGCCGACGATAAAAATTAAAAGCGTCGTAAGAAGCGTCGAAAAAATTGCTGAACTGTTTGCCGTTTGATTCGATTCAAATTTCAAACCGCCGAAAATAAAGGCAATCAGCGCGACAAACAGAATCGAAATCGCGCCGATAATTAAACCGAAAATTAAATCCTTGAACCAGTTTTTCGTCAATCCGCAGCCGAGCGCGCGAAAAGGCAAATCTTCAAAAATTTTTTCGTAAAACCAGCCGAGAAAAATCGAGACGATTGAAAAAATCGTGAAAGTTGTCGTTAAAGATACAAAACTGTTCGGCGCGAATCCGATTCCGAGCGAAGTCAAAATCGCATACGCGCCCAAACCGAAAATTATTGTCAGGATAAGATACGAAACTAAAAATGCGGTGACACGCCAGCCGCTTCGCAATCTTCCGACGGAGTTAAAGAAAATATATTCGAGAGTCATAGCCGCCGGTTCGGATTTTACTCTATGAACTCTAAAAACTCCATCAACGCTCGAAACGCAAATATGCTAAACTTTACGAAAATGGCGAAGGAAAAAGCAAAATCCGTCAGACCGCGCACCGTGCCTTGGATTCTGGGCTTGCTGGTTTTCGGGTTATTTGCGTTTCTGGTAATTCTGCAATCGTCGAACGTCTGGAAAAGTTTTACGATTGAAACCGCAGGAGATTCGCTCACGCTCTACGCTCTCTCGACGCTGAATTTTATCGCGCTGATAATTTTCGGATTTATTTTTATCCGCAATCTGCTCAAACTTTTTCGGGAACGGCGGGCGCGTATCTTAGGCTCGAAAATTAAAACGCGGCTGCTGATTTATTTTTTCGGCATCAGTTTTTTGCCGATTGTGACAATGGCGATTTTTTCCTATCTGTATATTAACCGCGCGCTCGAACGCTGGTTCGCGCAGATTCCCGACAGCGTCATTACGGAAACCCAACGAATGCAAAATGATGCCGTTTCCGAACGCAGCCGGAAATTGAACGAAACGGCGCAAATGATTGCGGGTCTGGAAGAAAATCAAAATCCGACGGACGCGAATCTCCGGCAGCTTCTCGAACAGGGAAATTTGACGCGCATCGAAATTATCGCGCCGACGGGCGAAGTGCTGGCGCAGAGCGAACGGGAATTGGGAAGTGCGGAAAAAAAAGAACTTGACCGCACAATTGGCTACATCAGACAGGGAAATTTTGACAACGCCGAATTGCGCGACAGCAAAGGTTATGATGTCGCCGTTGCCGATTTTTCAGACGGGCGGAAATTGATTATCGTTCCGCAAATCCTGCCCACTTCGACTTTGAATCACACGGTTGAAAATTCGATGGCGGAATTTTCGCGGCTTAAAGAAAGCCAGGTTAGAATTCGTCAAATCGCAATTTCGACGCTCGGACTTTTAACATTTCTTTTGATTTTCGCTTCAAGCTGGGC
>JBPCRW010000190.1:0-19296 GCA_050996405.1 Pyrinomonadaceae bacterium
GCAATTTAGAGAAGAGTATTTCCCGACCTGGCTTTGAAACTTTGCGAAACTGCTTTTGTCAAATAACCACAAGCCTAAGACAAAAGCAACGATTTCAACAGCTTACGTTGCTTTTGTCCTGTATTTAGGTGAATTTTATAAAACTTGGTTGAAAGACAAAGAAATATTTCTGCAAAATACTTATCATCTGATAAATTAGATAGACGAAGCTGATTTCGAAAGCGCAGTCAAAATCTGCACGATTCCGTCTGAATGGAAAAAGCTTCAGGGTTAGGTTAAGGAATTGTAATTAAATAACCTTTACTGGTCTGGCAATTTGAAACGTAGGCGAGACCAGTGTTTTCTGGAAATCGTCATTATACGCCCAAACGTTGGTATTTTTAATTTTATTTGCAAAAAAAAAGACAATATGATTTCGGCAAATTCCTATTACATTCGTCAGAGGCATTTATTTATCCTAACATTCTTTCTTTTGTGGATTCCGGTTTATGGAGAGGGCAGAACAGCGGAAGCGGCGCGGTGGGAACGGCAGGCAAAGAATGTTTCCATCGTTCGCGATGACTGGGGCATCGCTCACGTCACGGGCAAAACGGATGCTGATGCCGTATTCGGTATGATCTATGCTCAAGCGGAAGATGATTTTAACCGCGTCGAAACTAATTATCTGGGCGCGATGGGACGACTTGCCGAAGCGGAAGGCGAATCTGCCGTCTGGCGCGATTTGCGAATGAAAATCTTTATCCAGCCTGAAGAATTAAAAAAGAAGTTCGCGGCAAGTCCGGCATGGCTGCAAAAACTGATGAACGCCTGGGCAGACGGACTGAACTTTTATCTGGCGAAACATCCCGGGGTTAAGCCGCGCGTCATCACCCGATTCGAGCCTTGGATGGCACTGTCGTTCACCGAGGGCAGCATCGGCGGCGACATCGAAACAATCAATCTCAGGCGGCTACAATCTTTTTACGGGTCAGAGCCGACTACGGCGAGTTTAGAAGAACCCGATTTTCCCGCCGAGCCAAGCGGTTCAAACGGAATCGCAATTGCCCCGAAAAATACGACCGGCGGGCATGCTTTGCTGCTGATCAATCCGCATACTTCGTTCTTTTTTCGTTCGGAATTGCAGGTGACAAGCCTTGAGGGTCTCAACGCTTATGGGGCGGCAACTTGGGGACAGATTTTTATCTATCAGGGATTTAACGAGCATGTCGGCTGGATGCATACTTCAAGCGCGGTCGATGCGATAGACGAATGGCGCGAGACTGTGACGAAACGGGGCGATAAGTATTTCTACAAGTTTGGCAACGAGGAACGCCCTCTGATGACATCAATTATCGAAGTGCCGTATAAGACTCCGCAGGGAATGGCGGAGCGTTCATTTACAATTTACCGCACGCATCACGGTCCGGTTATCAGAAGGGATGATGCAACCGGAAACTGGATTACCGTCGGGCTGATGAACAATCCGGTAAAGGCGTTGATTCAGTCTTACACCAGAACGAAGGCGAGAAATTACAAGGAATTCCGCCGGACATTTGAACTGCATACGAACTCGTCGAATAATACGATTTACGCCGATTCGGACGGAAATATCGCTTTTTTTTACGCTAATTTTATTCCGCGGCGCAACCCGAAATTCGACTGGACGAAACCCGTTGACGGGAGCGACCCGGAAAGCGACTGGAAAGGATTACTCTCGTTTGATGAATCGCCGAATCTGCTCAATCCGGCGACCGGATGGCTTTATAACAGCAACAACTCGCCCTGGTCTGCTGCCGGTCAAAGCAGCCGGAAGCAGTCGGATTTCCCGAAATATGTTGACAACGGCATCGAGTCGGCGCGCGGGCGGCACGCGATTCGGGAGCTAGAAAACCGACGGGATTTCACGCTCGAAAAACTGCGCGAAGCCGCTTATGACAGTTATCTGACGTGGTTTGAAAGAACCGTTCCGGCACTCATCGCGGCGTGGGACAAATTGCCGCCAAATGATCCGTTAAAGATAAAATCAAGAAATCAAATCGGTGTCCTGCGCGAGTGGAATCTGCGTTGGTCTATTGATTCGGTCGCAACCTCGTTGGCAGTATTCTGGGGAACGGAGATTCTTCGGACTTTGGGTCCAAGCCCGGGCGTTCCGTCAGAAGAAAATGTTGTGGCAAAGGCGACACCTGCCCAACTTATTGAAGCGTTGATGCGTGCTTCGGACAGGCTCACGGCGGATTTCGGAAATTGGCGCACGACCTGGGGCGAAATCAATCGTTTCCAACGTCTTACGGGAGACATCGTCCAGCCTTTCAGCGATGCCGCGCCAAGCATTCCCGTTGGATTTACTTCGGGAAATTGGGGATCTCTCGCGTCATTCGGAGCCGCGCCGACCCGCAGCACCAAGAAGTGGTACGGCACGAGCGGCAACAGCTTTGTTGCCGCTGTCGAGTTCGGCAAAAAGATTCGCGCTCTAGCAGTCACCGCCGGCGGCGAAAGCGGCGACCCGAAATCTCCGCATTTTAACGACCAAGCACTACGCTACAGCACGGGTGACTTGCGCAAAGTATATTTTTATCCAGCCCAGTTAAAAGGTCATATTGAAAGGAAATATATTCCGGGAAATTAAGGTCTGAATTTAGCATTAAGAGCGACTTATAATTACCCTTTTCTATTTTCTGTCATTAATCTGTAAATTCAATTTAAATAGAAGTTACGCAGTTAGATGAATTCAATAATACAGAGACACGCACGAAGTAAATGTGTTTTTCTATGCGGCTAAGACACACTTGCTTCATGCGTGTTTCTGTAATTGCGTAATTAAATTTTAGTAACATAAAATAACTTGTGATAACTTGAGATTCCGCTCGTAAAAAACTTTTATTAGGAATAGACGAGAATAGCTTTTGAAGGATGAAATCCATAAAATGTTGCTATGGAAGAGAAAACTATAAAGAAAATTGCCAGAATTTTTTTAGGCGGCACTTTAGTTTTTGCCGGAATAAGCCATCTGACATTTGCCAGGAAAGCATTCAGGTCACAAGTCCCGGATTGGGTTCCTCTGAAGAAAGATGACACTGTCATATATTCCGGCATCGCCGAAATCGCTCTCGGAAGCACTCTTGTATTGATCGATGAACAATATCAGGAGGCAGTCGGAAAATTAGCTGCTGCTTTTTTTATTGCCGTTTTCCCGGGAAATATTTCTCAATACGTCAACCGAAGAAGTGCCTTTGGTTTAGATACCGACCAGAAAAGATTTATTCGATTACTCTTTCAACCGGTACTTGTGTTTTGGGCTTTAAAAAGCACCGGCGCGAGCAATAATAAAAAAGAATGGTAGTGGGTCAATGGCGGGAGAGGCAGAAGATGGCGCGTCGGGCAAGGGCGGAGAAACCTTCATCCTCCCTGACGGGTCGGGTTTCTGCCTCGTCTCTCGTTTTGACAACCGCCGGATGATGATTTAACGAGCATTCAAATTTAACGGACAAGATTTCACAGGTGACAGGCGCATATTTGCATCTGCCGGACTAACTTTTACAAGCAACAGAGAAGGTTTCACAAGTAACGGATGAGGTTTCGCGGGTCGCGGAAGCATATTTACGACTTGCGGATGAAAGTTCACAGGTGACGGACAAGATTTCATAGCCCGCGGACGGAGATTCACGGGCGAAGATTAAAAATCCGCGACTGAAACCTGTAAATTTACGGGTTTCGGCAGATTCTGAATGGCGGTTAACTAAATTTTAGAGTCCGACTGAAATTGTCTTTCCCGACAGGAATTGAGAAAATCTTTTCAAACAAGTTCGAGGAGATATTTATGAAAAACGAAACAATAAAATTTAATACCGCTAATGGCGAATCAACCGCGTATGCCGCTATTCCCGAAAACGAAAACGGCAAAGGCGTAATTGTCGTGCAGGAATACTGGGGTTTGAACGACCACATCAAAGACATCGCCAACCGCTACGCTGACGAAGGTTTTACGGCAATCGCGCCCGATCTTTTTCGCGGAAAACTGGCGAAAGATAAGGAAGAAGCCGCGAAGTTGATGCAGAATCTCGAAATCGAAGACGGCTTAAATACGATTGAAAGCGCGCTCGTCAAAGCGCAGGAAAACTACGGCGTGCAGAAATTCGGCATCACGGGTTTTTGTATGGGCGGCACTTACGCGATGCACGCCGCCTGCAAACTCGAAGGCTTGAGCGCGGCGGCGGCTTTCTACGGCGATTTTCCCGACGAGCAAACTTTGAAGGGTTTGAAAATGCCCGTCGTTTTTATTTCGGCAACGAAAGACGGTTGGATAAATCCCGAAAAAGTGCGCGAACTGGAACGCATCGCCGACGAAAATTTTCTGCCAATTGATTCGGTCAAATACGAAGCCGATCACGCTTTTTTCAACGACACCAGACCGGAAGTTTATGACAAGGCGGCGGCGCAGGATGCATGGGCGAAAGTCATCGAATTTTTCGACACGAATCTGGAAACGGCTTCGGCTGAATTAAACGAAATTCACGCGAACGACGAGCCGTAGAAATTGTTTTAACTCACAGGACTTTTTCGCTTCTTGCAAAAGCCCGCACGCAGTAAGGGCGCAAAAACACACTTACTACGTGCGTGTTTCTGTCTCATTGTTTAAAAACACACTTACTACGTGCGTGTTTCTGCCTCATTGTTTAATTAAATCGAATAATTCGTCCTCGTTCGGCAAAGCCGTTCGCGCGCCGATTGCGCGGCATTTCAGCGCGGCGGCGGCGTTTGCCATTTTTAAAGCGGTTTCGACCGATTCGTTTTTCAGCAAACCGTAAAGCAGACCGACGCGAAACGCATCGCCCGCGCCGGTCGTGTCTTTGCAGCCGTTTGGCACTGCAAAACCTTTCGTTTCGCTAAACGTATCTTCGCACAACACGAGCGAACCTTTTTCGCCCAGAGTCATTCCGACAACCGGACAGCCGAAACGCCGGTTTATTTCGCGCAGAGATTTTTTTTCGTCTTTGATTCCGACCAGTTTTTCGGGAAATTCGCCGGAGGAGATAAAAATGTCAACCAGCGGAATCATCTCTGAAACGCCTTCAAACATATTATCAATGTCAATCGAAATAATTGCGCCGTTTAATTTCGCTTCACGCGCGAGTTTTTTACACGCGCTCGAATCGTGCGTCGTCGCGTGAAAAATTTTCGTTTCCCGCATTATTTCAAGCGGAACTTCGTCGGGCGAATATGCGAGTTTCGCGTCGCGTTTCCAGATAACGGTGCGTTCGCCCGTTTTTTCGTCAATGATAATAAATCCGACCTGCGTCAGCGCGTCTTTAATTTGTTCGGCAAATTCGGTGTCAACGCCTTCATCGCGTAAAGTTTTTAAACCGAAATCGCCCGCCGAATCCGCGCCGAAGCGACCGATATAAGCCGTTTTCATTCCCAGACGACGAAGCCCGACCAGCGTCGAAGCGATTTCGCCGCCAGCCAACTGCCGGTAATTTGTTAGTTCGATTTTTGAATTAAACGCGGGAAATTCCGGCACGACAATCAAGTAATCAACCGCGTTCGTGCCGAAACCGACGGCATCAAACGTTTTATTTTCGGGAATTTTCAAGGGAAAGCGCATCGTTCAAATAAAAACATAATTCGTTCGGGTTAGACAAATCGGACGCGGAATTAAATTTTCAAAAAGTGCTAATGAATTCTTGCTAAATAATTCTCGATATAGTTAGATTTATTTGTTCATGATTTTACTTGAAAACAAGTGAAAAATTTATAAGGAATCATAAGATTATTTGGAGAATAGAAAAATGCCGACAGCAGTTTGTCCCGAATGTGGAGGAAACGTTTATGTTGATGCCGAAGCCGAACAGGGCGACGTATTAGCTTGCGAGGAATGCGGCGCGGATTTGGAAGTCGTCGGGCTTGACCCGATTGAACTGGATATTTACGAAGCCATCGGCAGCAAGGACGATGCGGACGACTATGAAGACGACCGTTATTAACCGAGTTTAAAGCCGAAAGGGAAAAGCGCGAAACAGAAAACCGAAAGACTTTTTTCGTTGTTTGTTTCGCGCTTTTCCGTTATTTGATTTGATAGCCGCCGCGATTTTGTTTTATCTGAAAACCGTTTGGAACTTCGATTTCGACTTTGTGAAATTTTCCATCCGTGCGATGTTCTTCGCTCGGATAAAAAGCCAAGACATACGACGAAGTTATTTCTTCGGCTAGAGATTTAAAGAGCGGCTCGTAATCTTTTTCGTTGGCATAAAAACTGCGCCCGCCGGTTTTTTCGACCAGACCGCTGACTTCGAGCGGTGTCGGCAGAGGTTTTTTTCCGCCTTGCAGACGCGAGTAAGAAGGCAGAATAACCGTATAAATACTGGTTTCGGCGGCGTTGGCGCGTTCGATAACGGTTTTCGGCGAAACCGTGTCGCCGACCGGAAAACCGTCCGTAATCAAAACCACGGCGCGTTTCATCAATTTATTCTGACTCGTCGCCGGTGCTTTTTTGACAAGCTGGCGAATCGCGTCGTCGGTCGCGTCGTAGGCGTGCGTGGAAAGCCCGTCCTGCTCGCTTAAAATTTTGACGAAAGTTTTTTCGAGCTTTTCCGGTTTGTTGGTAAATGACTGAAGCGTTTTAACCTGCATTCCGAAAGTTATAATCGAAAAATATGAATTGTAATCGGCGAGATGCCCGATACAGGTTTCAAGCGCGTCACGCAGCCGCAAAAGCTCGTCCGTCGTCATACTGCCCGAAACGTCGAGCGCGAAAACGACTGCCAGCGGGCGACCTTCATCCGATTTTTTGAGCGGCTCGAAAAAATCCGTTTTGCGCTCAACGCCGTCTTCGATAATTTTAAAATCTTTGGCTTCGAGTCCGCGCACCGGCTTTCCGTCTTTATCCGTCACTGTTACTTCAAAGCCGGTCAGTTCGGTCGGCACGCGAATCACTTCGTCCTGCGCGTAAGCGGCGGAAAACAGGAACAAAAAAAACAGGACGAAAAAAAATTGCGACTTTATGAGAGCGGCAAATTGAAAATTAAATCTGGATTTGCAGGTTATTTCAGACATTCGATATTTTTCATTCGGATAGAGTCGGCGACAGCGAATTTTATAATTAAAAAAACTGTTGCTTTCGCACGTTATTTAATTTAAAATTATACAGTTAGCAATTCGCGTTCGAGCGAATTAAAAACCTCCCGCTTTATCAAAAGCTCTAGCGTTGCTTTTCGGTTTCTATTAAGAAAGCAAATTCTACCTGGTAAGTTGTCCGCAAAATTTTATCACAAATCGTCAATCATTCAGTTTGAATGAAATCGTTCAATTTGACCGTTTAGATTGAACGGCATTTTTATGAAATTTAATTCCGAAATTCTTTTCAGGTCGTTTAATCGGGCTATTTTGACAAACCGCAGGTGGCACGCGAATTGAATAAGTTTCGGCGGGTTATTTTATTAAAAGCGAATAGCTTTGATAGAATCAAAAATTTCTTTTTATGTCTCACTTAATTTCGGAACAAACTTTCAACTACTTATGTTGGGGAGAAACAACCAGTGAAACAATTTGACCTCTCCGGTTACAATCTGCAAACTAAAATCTATTTGTGCCTGATACTTTTTTTGAGTGTCGCCGCAATTGGTTTCGCATCGTTTAAATCCTTTTCGTTTTCAATTTCACAATTAGCAGTTTTAGCCGTGTCGCTGGCGGTTTCAATACTGGTTAATCTGCAATCGTTTAAGATTCGGAAAACCAACGCCAAATTTCCCGCCAGAGAAATTATCGCTTTTTGGGGAACAATCTGGCTCGGAATTCCGGGCGGAATTCTGCTCGGCGCAGCTTCAGCGATTGCCAAATATCCAAATTTTCCGAAGGACAAAAAACGCTGGCTGTTTGAATGCGGCGTGAGCATCGTTTCCATCACGTCGGCATCAATAATTTTTTATCTGTTTTTGAATCGCGCTGCCGGTTTTGCGGAAACGCCCGTTGCCGACAAGGAAATCGGATTCGGCTGGCTGGCGGCGGCAGTTGTTGTAATGGCACTGATGCAATACGCAGCTTCGGCTTTACTCAATTTAATTTTTCGCAGGCTGGAAACGAATCCGATATTTTGGAAGGAAGATTTTGTTTCGGCAGGCGTAAAATATCTGCTGGCAATCGGCGGAGTAATGCTGTTTCATTTTTCTTTTTTGAAATTCGGTTTGTGGTTTGGACTGGTTATTTTGCCGACGGTTATTCTGGCACATCTGGCTTATCGAATGCACGTCAAAAGTCTGGCGCGGGAAACCATACAGACAATCGAAGCGAACCGCATTCACGTGGCGACCGTCGAAGCTCTGGCGACGGCGATTGACGCGCGCGACCAGGTTGGCATCGGTCACGTTCGCCGGACGCAGATTTACGCGGTCGGAATGGGAATGATTTTAAGATTATCGGAAGATGAAATCGAGGCTCTGCGAACAGGCGCGCTCCTTCACGACATCGGAAAACTCGCCGTTCCAGACCATATTTTAAATAAACCGGGAAGACTCACGCCCGCCGAAATGGAAAAGATGAAAATTCACGCGGCGGTCGGCGCGTCAATTCTCGGAAAGGTAAATTTCCCGTATCCGGTTGTTCCGACCGTCCAGCATCATCACGAAATGTGGGACGGCAGCGGCTATCCGCAAGGCTTGAAACAAGAAGATATTCCGCTGACGGCGCGAGTCTTAGCGATTGCCGACGCTTACGACACGCTGCGCGGCGCGCGTCCGTATCGCGCGGCGGTTTCGCGCGAAGAAGCCCGCCGTTTTCTACTGAACGGCGCGGGGACGCATTTTGACCCGAAACTGATTGATGTCTTTCTGCGAAATCTTCGGGAATTTGAAAACGAAATTGACGCGCAAGGACTTTCCTACAGTCTGGATGGAGAGGTCGAAGAAGATTTATTCAGCAGCATTGAACCGAACGCCGATAATGCGAATCAAGGTTACGTGACGCAAATCAAACGCGCCAACCGCGAAGTTTTCGCGCTGTATGAATTGGCGCGGATTTTTAGTTCGTCGCTCAACTTGGAAGAAACGCTGGCATTGTTTGTCAAAAAAATCGGTGAACTCGTGCCGTTTGATTCGTGCGTCGTGTATCTTTTAGACAAATCGCAGGAAACCGCGCAGGCAGTTCACGCCGAAGGGAAAAATGCCGCCGATTTGAAAAACAGGCGGGTCAAATCAGGCGAAGGCGCGACCGGTTATGTGTTGAAAAAACGCCAGGCAGTTTACAACATCAATCCGGCACTGGATTTTTCCTTTTACCAGTTGGATTTTATTCAGGATTACAGAGCGATGGCTTCGCTGCCGCTGATAACGGAAGAAAATTTAGTCGGCGCGGTTTCGCTCTATTCGTGCGATTTGGAAAATTACGAAGACGAACATATGCGTCTGCTCGAAACTGTTTCGCGGATTGCCGCCGACGCGATTTTCAAATCGGTGCGCCACGCCGATGCCGAATCACGCGCTTTGACCGACCCGATGACCGGCTTGCCGAACGCGCGAAGTTTGCAGTTGCAGTTTGAAACCGAAGTCGCTCGCGCGCGCCGCAACGGTTCGCAATTTCAAGTTCTGATGATTGACCTCGACGGATTCAAAGCGGTCAACGATACATTCGGACACAAAACGGGCGACCTGCTTTTGAAAGAAATTTCAAAAGTGATGCGCGGACAGCTTCGTGATTACGATTTTCTGGCGCGCTACGCGGGCGATGAGTTTGTCGTTATCGCTCCAGAAACGGATGAAAAAGCCGCGCAGGAATTATGCGAGCGAATGGAAGCGGCGGTGCTTGGCTTTGCCCTGCCGGTTGACGAAGGCAAATCCGCCAAAGTCGGCGTAAGTCTCGGCGCGGCTGGTTTTCCGAATCAAGGGGAAACGCTCGACCAGGTAATTATCGCGGCGGACAAGGCGATGTATGCGGTTAAGGCAAAACATAGACAAAACACAAATCCCGCGCCCGCCGCGCCGCCCGTCTCGACACCTGCGGAAAAAGTTGTGGAAGTTCCAGAGGATATGGTGCTGGTCGAACTGGACGAAAGCCATATCGTTTCATCCGCCATCAATTAAAATTAACAGCACTAAAAATTCAGAGTCCGACATTGAAAGTTAATTCAATGCCGGACTCTGAATTTTTAAGTCGAGTTTTACTAAATCGCTTCGGCATTCGTCGCCTTGTTGATGTAATGATAAAGCTCGTTAAAATCACGCAGCGCGCGGTTTAGAATCAACGGAAGCTGTTCGATGTCGCCCGTGTTGACGATTAAATTTAAGTTTCTGACAAAGGCTTCGTGCGCGCTCATCGTCGTTCCGCTGTCTTCGAGCGAGACGAAAAAAAATCGGCGGCGTTCGGCGGAATACATGGCGTTCATTTTCTGCTGCAAAATCGCCGCGCCGCCGAATTCTGACGCGAAATCGGGCGAGAAAATTATGATTTCCGTTTTGCCTTCGCGCATTCGCTCGTTGGCTTGCGCCGGACTCTGCGCCAGATAAACTTTGTAGCCGGATTCGACCAGTTTTTTAGCGACCGCATCCTGTTTTTGTCCGAGACACAGCAGAGCGCGGCGCGGTTTTTCATCCGTCGAATCATCCGCTTCTATTTTCGTATTTTCCTTTTGCAGCGCGCCAAGCAGCGAGCGCAAAGCCTGATTTATTTGAAACTCGGATTCTTTGGCGGAAAATTCCTGCGTGCCGTCTTTGACCGCCTGCGCCGGAGCGTTGGCTTCTAATTGCTGAACCGTAGATGAAGCCGCGCCTTTCGCGCCCGGCTGGACGCGAATCAAATTCTGACAGCGCGGACACCGAACCGTAAAATTTCCGTTCGGCGTTTTCGAGTCGTCAAGCTGCAGGGAAACCGAGCAGTTATCACAGCGTATTATCATAGTTAGTGGTGAGTGGTAAGTGGTGAGTGGTAAGTGGAAAGAAAAAACTCACCACTCACCATTCACAACTCACCACTAAATTTCATTCAATCATATCGAGAAAAGAATTTTTAGCAGATTGCGGCTGCGGCATTTTGGGAATTGCGCCGTTTGCGTTTGATTGCGGTTGAGCGTTGACGTAATCTTCGGTCGAACCCAAACCTTTGAGTTGCAGCAGCAGATTATTTTGATTGGTCGCAAACGACAAACCGTCTTCGAGCGTGACGGTTTCCGTTTCAATCATCTTGCGAATCACCGTATCGAAATCCTGCATTCCGTCAATCTCGCCGTCGCGGATGGCATCGAGCAAACTCTTGCCCTGTTCTTCGCCTTTTTCGATATACTCGCGCGTTCGCGGATTCGATTTTAAAATTTCAATCGCCGCCGTGCGACCTTTGCCGCTCGCCAGCGGAATTAGCCGCTGCGAAACGATGTAGCGAAACGTCTGCGCGAGCCGCGTGCGAATAACTTTTTCTTCATTTTTCGGATACATTCCGATGATGCGGTCAACCGTTTTCGCCGCGTCAATCGTGTGCAGAGTTGATAAAACCAGATGTCCGGTTTCGGCGGCTTCGAGCGCAATTTCCGCCGTTTCCAAATCGCGCATTTCGCCGACGAGAATCACTTTTGGTGCTTGCCTTAAGGCGGCGCGCAAAGCGGACGCAAAATCTTTGGTGTCCGAGCCGACTTCGCGCTGGTTAATCGTGCATTTTTTATGCGAGTGAAGAAATTCAATCGGGTCTTCGATGGTCACGATGTGATAAGCCTTTATTTCGTTGATGCGGTCAATTATTGCGGCGAGCGTCGAGCTTTTTCCAGAACCCGTCGGACCCGTGACCAGCACGATGCCGTTGCGAATGCCGCAAATATCGGCAAGCTGCTGCGGCAGTTTTAGAGAATCGAAACTCGGAATTTCGTGCGGAATGACGCGCATCACAATCGAATATGAATTGCGCTGCTGAAAGATATTGACGCGAAAACGGCAGCGCGACGGCAGACTCCAGCTTAAATCCGATGTGCCGGATTGCGCCAGATGTTTGGCGGCTTCCTCGTTGTCACGAAGCAGTGCCATCGCAATCATCTCGGTTTGAAAACTCGACAGTTTTCCCAATCCGAGCGGCGCGACCGGATAAAGGCTGCCGCTGATTTCGACCTGCGGTTTTTGTCCGACGGAAAAATTTAAATCGCTGACGTTGTCGGAAACAAGCAGCATTTGCTCAATAATCGGTGCGATGTCCAGCAAACTCATTTGATTGGATTGACTCCTAAAGTTAAAAACTGTTTGAGAAGGGCAGGAAAATTTTTGAAGGGCGACCGGAAAATTTCTCGCGCTCACTCGTTCGCCATCAATTATTTTTACGCAGTTTGACCGAAAAAGCAAGTATAATTTTTGCAATTGCCAAAAAGTTTTAACCGATTGTTTTGAGAAATCCTTTTACGTTTTCCGAAATTTTGTCCGTCGGATTTAAAATCGCGCCGATGATTGCCAGCGAATCCGCGCCGCTTTGCAAAACGGATTCGGCGTTTTCAAAGTTGATTCCGCCGATGGCGACGAGCGGAAAATCGCCGATTTTTTCACGAACTTTTTTCAAATTCTCCAAACCGACAATCGCATCCGCGTTTTCTTTTGAAAAGGTTGCAAAAATCGGTCCGACAGCGATGTAATCAATCGGAAGTCTTGCGGCTTCGGCAGCCTGCAAAATGCTGTGCGTCGAGAAACCGATAATCGCTTTGTCGCCGAGAATTTTTCGCGCATTTTCGGGCGGCAAATCGTTTTGTCCGAGATGAACGCCGTCGGCTTTCGCGGCGAGCGCGATGTCAACGCGGTCGTTGATAATAATTTTTACGTTTTTCGATTTGGCAAACTCGACGCAGGCTTTCGCAGACTCGTAAAAATCCTTCGGCGCGGCTCGTTTATCGCGCAGTTGAATCACGCTCGCGCCGCCTGCGATGAGTCTTTCGACCTGTTCGAGATGCGAAAGTTTTGTTATCGAAACATCCGTCAGCGGATAAATTTTCGGAAGTTTGAAATGCATTTTCAGGATAAGGATTTGACCATCAAAAAACCGTCTTCGCCGTTGTTGTAATATTTCGGAAGTTTCTGAACAATCGCATAACCGAAGTGACGATAGAGCATTTGCGCCGGAATATTATCAATGCGGACTTCGAGACAAATCGTGCTGATGCCGCGTTTTTTCAAGGCTTCTTCGACGTGCGCGAGCAGTTTTCGCGCCAGCCCGCGCCGGCGATGTTCGGGCGCAACGCCGACGGTTGTAATATGTCCCGCGCCGTCTTCGCCAACCGTCACGAAAATAAAAGCGACCATATTTTCGGTTTGCGAAGCGATGCGATAACTCAAAGTGTTCGGTTCGGACAGCAAAAATGAAAAAGTGTATTTCGTGTAATTTTCGCCTTTTTTAAAACAACGCCGGTTTAAATGCAGAACTTCGTCGAGATGTTTGTCGGTCAGCGGGCGAATTTGATATGTCGCCGCCAACGGCGCGGAAACAATTATTTCCGGTTCAGGCTGCAGGGGCGTGAAAAATTCGAGAATTTTTTGGAAAACCGCCATAGGTCATATAACATTTAACATTTATCGAGAGTCTGTTAATTACAGATAAATGTTAAATAATAAGCATACAATCGCCGTAGCTGTAAAAACGATAGCGCATGCGAACGGCGTATTTGTATGCTTCCATTATAAGTTCGTAACCCGTAAAAGTTGAAACCAAAACGAGCAGGGAAGATTGCGGAAGATGAAAATTTGTCAAAAGTCCGTCAACAATTTTAAATTTGTAACCGGGCGTAATCGTCAAATCGGTTTCACGTTTTCCGGCGAGAATTTTTCCGTCCGTTAAAATGGAAGATTCGAGCGCGCGAGTCGTCGTCGTGCCGACGGCAATAATTCGCCGCCTGGTTGCTTTCGCTTCGTTTAAAATTCGCGCTGCTTCCGCGCTGATTTCGTATCGTTCGGGCAATACGCGATGCTCGGATAAATCGCTGACGCGCACCGGCTCAAACGTTCCGTAGCCGACATGCAGAGTTATTTCGACGATTTTCGCGCCTTTTGATTTTATCTGATTTAAAATTTCCGGCGTGAAATGCAGACCGGCGGTCGGCGCGGCAATCGCGCCTTTTTCTTTCGCAAAAATTGTCTGATAACGCTCGCGGTCGGAATCCAAAGAATTTTTTTCGCGCCTGATATACGGCGGCAGAGGCGCGCGCCCGATTTCTTCCAAAATTTTGTCAAAATTTTCGTCTGTCTTAAAACGCACGATGCAGCGTCCGGCGGGAGTTTTTTCCAAAACTTCCGCCGCGAGATTTTCGCCGAACAGAATTTTTGTTTTTTTGTGCAAACGTTTGGCAGGGCGCGCGAGCGTTTCCCAAACTCCGTTTTCGATTTCACGAATCAAAAATAATTCAATGCTCGCGCCCGATTCCTTCGCGCCCGCAAGCCGCGCCGGAAAAACTTTTGTGTTGTTCAAAACGACGACATCATCGTCTTTTAAAAAATTCGGAAAGTTAAAAAATTGTTCGTCCAGCCAATTTCTTTCGGCGCGGCTGACAACGAGCATCCGCGAATCTTCGCGTTTTTCAAGCGGCTCCTGCGCGACGAGTTCGTCGGGCAAGTCGTAATCGAAATCGGAAATTTTCATATTCTGACAAAATTTTACGCCGGTTCGGTCGGCACGACTTCTTCGGGTTTTGTATAAAGTTTTTTGACGAGCGGCGAAATGATTGCCAGCACAACGCCCGCGCCAATCATAAACATCGCCACTTTTGAGAAAATTCCCGTCAAAATCGTGGAATCTGCCTTAAATTCTCCGGCGACTTGTCCGGCGATGTAATCGCCGAGCGAAATTGAAAGAAACCAAACGCCGAGCATCAACGAAACCATTTTCGCGGGCGCGAGTTTCGTCATCGAACTCAAGCCCACAGGACTCAAACAAAGCTCGCCAATCGTGTGACAGAAATAAACCAGCACGAGCCACCAAAATGTGACTTTGCTTGCCGCGTTCGTATCAGGATTTGCGCCGAGCAAGGATGAAGCGTAAGCGACAACGACGAATCCGAGTCCGCCGAAAAATAAGCCAATCGCAAATTTTATCGAATCCGAAGGCTGCCGTCTGCCGAGTTTGAGCCATAGATAACCGATAACGGGAGCGAAAATAATAATCAAAATCGGATTAACCGATTGCAGCCAGCTTGACGGAAATTCGTAACCGAAAAAATTCGTAATGGTTAGTTTATCGGCAAATGCGTTCAGGCTCGTGCTTGCCTGCTCAAAACCCATCCAGAAAACCGTCGAGAAAGCGAACAAAATCATAATCACGCCGATGCGTTTCCAGTCGGCAGCGGAAAGTTTATCCTGCATTCCCGTTAAAATTACTGCAATCAAACCGGCGACGACGACGTACGGTATCAGCATATACGTTAATGCGAACGAAACATTGTAGTTAGTATTAAATAAACTGACAATAACGTCCTTTCCACCGTTTAAATTAGGAAAGAAATTTCCCAGAAAGCCGGAAACGAAAACAAAAATTACCGCGAGCGCGATTACGAATAACAACTGTCCAATATAAGCAGAACTGAAATTGTTTGAAGTCGTTTCAGTTACTCGATTAGAATTTTCATTTGGCGGCAGACCAACGTTAGCTAATCTTCTTTTGCCGAGAACATACTGCACCAGCCCGAAAAACATTCCGACACCCGCCGCCGCGAATCCGAAATGCCAGCCGCTGTTCGGGTCAATTCCGAAACCGGCGATAAAAATTTTAAACGTATCGCTCTGCGCCAAAAATCCGCAGACCAGCGGCGAGAAAAACGCGCCTAGATTAATGCCCATATAAAAAATCGAAAATCCGGCATCGCGCCGAACGTCGTCCTTGCTGTAAAGGTCTCCGACCATCGCGCTGATATTCGATTTTAAAAAACCCGTGCCGACGGCAACCAGCACAAGTCCGAGATAGAAAAACTGGATAGTCGGAACGGCGAGCGAAAAATGTCCGAGCATAATAATCACGCCGCCGATAAAAGTCGCGCGTTTCGCTCCGATAAATCTGTCGGCAAGCCAGCCGCCGATTAAAGGCAGAAAATAAACCGACGCGGCGTAGAGACCATAGACGGGTCCGGCGTATTCTTCGCTCCAGCCGAGACCGCCTTCGGCGACGGTTTTCGTCATATACAAAAACAGAATCGCCCGCATTCCGTAATAGCTGAAGCGTTCCCACATCTCCGTAAAGAAAAGCGTCGAAAGTCCTGACGGATGACCGAAAAATCCCCGGTCGGTGTTTGAATCAAGATTTCCCGTTGATTCGATATTTGAACTCATTTTTGTTTTCGTTTCCTTGTGTTTTATTTAGAATTGCGGAAAATATAGCAGATAAACTTTCCAACTAAAAGGAGAATCCTAAAAACAGATGACTAAAAAATTATTTATAGTGATGATTGTCTGTGTTTTTTCTTTGCTTTTTATTTCCGCCGGAAACACTTTCGCGCAGTCGCGCAAAGCCGTCGGCGCGCCGGAAGTAACGGGAATTTTTCGTGCTTATCTTAGCGGAACAAAAGGCTTGTATGACGAAATAAAAATTTTATCCGCCGGTAGAGGCAGGTTAAAAATAAGTTTTGATTTGGTTTATCCTTTTGTTGACGGCACGGGGCAAATGTCCGCGAATATGGGAACAGCCGCAGGCGAAGCGGCGATTGCGGGCGACACGGCTGTCTATTCTTCGACCGAGTTCGGGCAATGCAAAATCACGATTAAATTTGTCAAACCCGGACAAATCAAAGTTATGCAAAACGGCTCTGATGTCGAATGCGGTTTCGGCGCGAACGTCTCGGCAAATGGAACTTATAAAAAAGTCAGCGGCGCGAAACCGAAATTTGAATCCGCCAAGAAATAATTTAAGATTAAATTTATTCAATGGAAATTTTTCAAACATTAGGCAGAGAAGTCGAACAACGCTGGCGCGATAGAAATTACTCGGAAGCGCAATTTCCGACGATTGCCGCGCAGTCTTTGCGCGAGTCTGCCCGAAAAAGTTTCGGCGTGGGACGCGATTGCGTGGACGTTGGGCGAAACGAATTTGCCGGAACAGCGCGATTTGGCGGGCAGATTCGACGACCCGCCGATTACGCTCTACAATTCTCCGCGTTTTCATATTGATATTTATTTCTGGCTCGACGGCACAACCTCGATTCACCAGCACGGATTTTGCGGCGCGTTTCAGGTTTTGCTCGGTTCGAGCCTGCACAGCAGCTACGATTTCGAGCCGCAGGAAATTCTCAACACATTTACCGAAATCGGCGCGTTAGCCGAAACTTTGCCGAGAATTTTCGCGCAGCAGGAAAAAATCGGCGAAATCACGAATCGCCGCGCGTATATCACCGATGCCGAACAGCGTTTCTTTTTGGCGTTGCTTTTAAACGTCGAAGGACGCGAAAGAATTTTCTCGCTCGTCAAATTGCGTTTCCCCGATGAAAATCCGCTCGACAAAATTTTGGACTGGGTTTCCGCGCTGTCGCAAACGAAAATTCTCGGCTCGAATGTGCCGAACGCGCTCGGCATCGAAGGCTTTAACGATTTCGATTTGATTGCGCTGGAAGATTTGCTGAACGGACTTTCGGTTGAAGAAATGCAGAAAAATCTGCAAGCCGAAACGCGGGACGAAGAAGCCGTCAAAGATTTGAAAAGCCGGATTGAAAAGATTCGGCAATCGGTGATTTTGCAGCCGCTGCTGGAAAATTAATTCTTGCCGAATTAAATTTCGCGTTCGATTTAATGAACCATTTCGACAATTTGTTTTGAATGAACCAGTTTGGCAACGACGGATTGGAAAGATAAAATTTCCTGTCTTTCGGCGAGCGAACGCCGATGCGGGATTTCCCAATCTTCTTTCGGAATCCGCCAAAAGGCTTCGACAACCGATGGGTCAAACTGCGTTCCGGCGCAGCGTCGCAGTTCTTCGAGCGCGGCTTGATACGGGGAACGCAAACACGCAATCATTTTCGGCGTATTTAAACCTGAAGCGCGGATTTTGCCGAGCGAACTGTCGACCGAAACCGCTTCGCCGCAAACATATTTCGCGCGGAAAAAGTCAGCGAGAATTTTTTCGATTTGCGGATTTTCGTCAATAATCGAAAGATTCTTTTCGGCTTCGGATGCGTTGAACATAATTTCAGCAGGAAATTTCCAGATTAATTTGTAAAATATTTAAAACTTTCTGACATTGAGGCGAGATTTAAAGCGTATAAAGATTACGGCGGAACAAATCAGCCAACAAACTTTAACACATCGAAAAGCTGTTTCGCAATAGATTTTATTTTAAGAATTCGGTGTAAATTTGAAACTTCTTCGCTTGAGGTTGACGGGAAAAGGCGAAGAATTTATCATTGATAATTCGCGCGCCGGAGTGGCGAAATCGGTATACGCACCAGACTCAAAATCTGGCGGGAGCAATCCCATGTCGGTTCGAGGCCGACCTCCGGCATTTTTACCTTCTTTTCTAAGACCTTCAAATCCAACTAAAGAGTTTAGATTGTGACAATTAGCTTTATCAACAACGTTTTGCACCAGGCGCACATTTCACACTTTTCGCACTCCGAGTGGATAAAAAGTGGAGAGTTTTTTCGGTGTTAGGCACATCGCTTTTATAAAGTTGAACGATTGTAAGCGGATAAATATTGCCGGTTTCTATACTTTTGCCGGAAGAAGCGGGATAAGAACCTCTGAGGTGTTGCAAGTTTCGGGTTGAAAAATCACCGATAAAAATTTGTATTAATTCCGACGCTTGAATAATAAATTATCTCTAAACATTCGTGATTTGTATTCACGGCAAACTTTATAAACTGTCCGTTTCACACGGACAGTTTATAAAGTTTCTTCTAGCGGGATATAGCCTTCCGTAAACAACATCGGCATTCTTTAATGCGAAATAAAGTTATTAAACCTGGAAATCGGTTTTATTGATATGCGGGTTTTGTGATTTATTAACGCTTAATTGATGATTTTCGGTTGGTGAAGTTGTAAGTAGAAGGACTGAATTATTTTATAAATGATAACTTGCTGATTTTTCTGCGAAGTCGGTGTTTATGAGGTAAAACTAAATCGCATTTATAAAATTAAATTGTCCCTTACTTAAATCAAGTTTTTTAGGAAGCAAGATCAATCAATTTACCGGCGGCGGCAGCCAAATTAAACTTCGATTTTTCCGTCGTGTGAACGTATTTAGAAGTTTCGGCAATCGAACTATGCCCGGCAAAATCTCTAAGAGGTTGTTTAAATTTTGGTAATGATTTTTGAAAAATGAGAGTCAGGCGCGATAACTTTAAGATTGACTAAAAATTAAAGAGGTTATCGCGCAATGTGTTATGAAACAGATTTAACTGACTCTCAA
>JBPCRW010000191.1:0-5435 GCA_050996405.1 Pyrinomonadaceae bacterium
TTGAGAGTCAGTTAAATCTGTTTCATAACACATTGCGCGATAACCTCTTTAATTTTTAGTCAATCTTAAAGTTATCGCGCCTGACTCTCATTTTTCAAAAATCATTACCAAAATTTAAACAACCTCTAAGTGGAATTTCATTTTTTCTAATTCTGGAAAGAAGATACTTGCTCAATTCGGGAATCATCGAAGCATTAATTGAAATAGGTAGAGAATCAGTTTCAAGATGTTTGTAAAACCATTTTATATTTTTAACCAAGGTTTTATTAATGTCTAACTCAGTTACAATTCCCCAATCGATATTTCGTTCTTTCCAATAAAGTCGCTCAATTTCAAACTTTTCAAGCGTCCTCGAATTGGCTAAATCCCTTGAGTATTTTATTGTTCGAGCAACCTCTTTTGTTCCAATCGAATGCCGCACTGTTATTAAAAAATCAGTAGTCACTACAATCGGATTGTTTGGATTGGAACAGGGTGGGTGAATTATATTTATTTCTTTGGCAAGAGCTAATGTTTCCGGCAGATGAAGTGGATATTGTTCTCTAATATCGATAACTTCTTCTGACCGGTCGAGTAAATAAAAATAATCTAATTCCAGAGCCGATAAAAAATGGTGCATCCTTCCGGTTTTTGTACCTTTTAGCCGAGTCGCTAAGCCAATCGATGCAACATCCTGAATAGTTAACCAAGGTTTATACTGATCAAAGTGTCCTTCACCACGTTGCTCTTTCTTCTTTTTTTCATTTTGTTTTTCGTTATTGCCACGTTTTCTTTTCGCCATGTTTCACCTCATTTTGTTGCTGGGCGAAACACGGTAATTCGTTATAACAGGGTTAACTGATCAAGCCGAACTTGATTTCGTTAAATCATCGTGTTATAAAAACACTACAAGCGTTCCGCCAAAAGCGGTTTGTTTTATAAAAGTTGGGGACAGTCCTGGAAAACAACCACCAACACTAATTTTCGCAATAAATTTTGACCTAGCAGTTAATTGCTGGGTCTTAATTTTTTATCTTTAATTCCTTTCTTATCTTTTATTACCTGTTAAGAAGACTCTACTTACCTCAACTTTTTTCATAATAAGATGAAAGATAAACATTCGCTCTAAAATTCGTCTTTCTAAAGAATTTTAGATTACAGAAAATAAAATTTAAAACTTTATTTTCGACTATTAGTTAGCATCTCCAAAAATAGTAGAGGAATTAGATATTGTCAAGATAAATATATGAGAGTATTAGCTTTAACTTTTAAACTCTTTAAAGAATTATTAAAGTTTGAAAATAAAATGAGAAGTAAAAATAGTTATGTAAATTTTAGTAGATAAACAAAATATGCACTTTAAATTGCCGGAAATGTAACTTATAATTTTGTAAGAATTTGAATTTTATCTGATAAAGCTATTTAATGATTTTCAATTAATTAAGCTAGAAACTTATTGGTTTAAATGCTTTAACTGGCACTAATATTTCCTGAGAAAAGATTATTTTTATTTTAGCTCTCAACCCAATTGAAAATAATATCGTTTATAACACCTTTTCCGTTTCCTTTGTCATATTCATTAATTATCGCCGCTAAAACAAGTTCGGTGAGTTTCGATTTCGTCAATTGCCTTGCCTTATCACGCGGAATATCCTTTCTTGCGTGAAAGATCATTTCTTCGAGTTTTTTTACAATCTCTACAGGAAGGTATAGGCATACTTTTTCTTTGGTTGAAGCCGATTCATGCATTCGTTCGTCGTTTTCGCTACTCATTTTTCAGTAACATTTCAATCTACTGTTCAAAGTTACTTCATTAAAAAATCTTCACCAGTCGCCACCCGTCATCATATTTCTGAAAAATTGCTTTTCCTTGCCGCTCTCCGCTCCAGTCCATACTGTCGGACGTATGCAGTAAGCCTCTCTTCTCAGCTAAGCGTTTCCGAATTTCTTGCGGCAGTTTTTTGAATTCATCCGTCTGCTCGTCGAGCGCCTTTCCCAATTCATTCGGCTGCCATTTATAAGTAAAATCGGCGATTGCCATGGTTTCGCCTTGTTTGGCGATGCCGGAGACTTCAATGAATTCTTTTCTGCCAATCGGTAATGAATCGTCTTTGATTGGTAGTTTTATCTCCTGCCACAACTGTTTTCCTTTCTCGCTTGCCCGGATTTTGCGCGTTAGATACCAGCCCGGGATATTCATCGAGCCGGCGGTATATGGAACTTCTTTGATAAGGGTTTGTTCGACATCGGTAAAGCCCAGATAATTTGCGGCTTCCATATCGGGATAGCTTTCGAGAAGAGTTTTCAGGTCGCGCGCCTTTGCCTGCTCGACTGTCTCAGTAGCGGATAATTTATCGATATTTGAAGGCTTGGTTTCGTATTGGTTGGTTAGATCGATTATCGCCGGTTGAACAAACTCGGGCGAGACTTCAACCAACGATTTTACTTGAGAACGTGATAATTCGCCGGAATCGCACCCGGCAGCAGCCAGAACGGAAATTATGACGAGACACGCCGTAAATAAAGTAAAAGGTTGCAGTATCCGTGCTATATAAGTTTTCTGTGACATATTCGTTTCCTTCTCAAATTTTCAAAAGCGCATAAAATGACAGTAACTTCGTTTTCAACAAAAATATCCTATTAAGAATTGAGTTTTACGACTTGGAAAAATAGATCTTCTTTTTCTTATTACCGAACAAATAAATTTCATAAGCTCCCGGCTGAAATTGGTAACGGGTTCTTTTGCCGGAAAGGATTTTGACAAGACTCATCAGAAGCTGACCTTTTTTGAAGCCGCGAGAATTGGTTTTATCAAATCCTCCTCCGCCTGATTGATAATAAAGATTAAGCCGATTGCTGTCGGCTTCGACGGTGCAGTTATAAGAGTCGGAAACCTGAAAGCCGTCGGCTTCCAACTTGGCAAATAGTTTTCCTTTGCGCTCGGAAACAGTGATCGAATATGAAACCGACGGCACCGCGCCGCCCGGACCGCGCTGCGGATGAAATTCCTTCAGACTAAATAAGAGTTGAAACAGATTGCCGGTAAAAAGATTTCTTTAATGCTGGCGCAATATTTACCTGATAAAATCCGGTTGCTATTTAACAACAATGAGTTATTATTTTATGCAGGCAGTGTCAAGACAAAGGTAAAGGCTTTTACCCGATGCTCGCTTAATTTTAGATCTGAAGTTTTCGTTTCATTAGGAGGATTCGCCTAATGGGACGAGCAGAGCGAATTAAGCAGGAGAAATTAGCGGAGAAATTAAAGTGTATTCGTGAATTTTTAGAATTAACTTATGAGCAGTTAATAAAGAGGCTTGATTGTCCCAAAGTCCCTCTTTATCGAGCTAACATTTACCGCTATGAAAGCGGTGAACGCGAGCCACCTTTAGTGGTTCTTTTGAGCTATGCAAAACTAATCGGCGTTTCGACAGACATTTTAATTGACGATAAGCTGAATTTACCCGAACACTTAATTAATAAAAGCCGAAAATAAAGAGCTTTTCACATAAACACGAAGAAAGTTTTTTATAGTCCCATTAATTTCAGAGAGTTAAAAATTTGATTTCTGTGATCCGAGAGAAACTATTAAATTCATTAAAACACATTTTTCAATGCTCTGGTTTTGGCTTGCTTTTCATGACAAATCAGGTTCATAAATAGGGCGGCGCGCTATGGAAATGATAACGGCAAGTATTTTGGTCAAATTGCAGACAGCAGAATCTTCGGACATAAGCCCTAATGATTCAGACACCATTCCACCGGGCGCGTCTCAACTACAGTCGAAACTTCAATTAACGGAGGAGCCGTCCGTGCCTGATTTACTATCTGTATTTTCGGCGGAACAATCCGTTGATGCTGCGCCCGCTGTTATGATTACTGCCGTCGCTTCGGAATCTAACCAACCGCGTCAATGCCCGGACTGCTGTTCGCCGCTCAAGAAGAAACAAAAAATCTGCTCGCGCTGCCAGCTACGTTTGCTGGTTGAAATAAAAATCGCCAAAAAGTTGATCACGCGCGACGAGTGGCGATGCCTTTTAGCGAAAAACTCGTTGCCCGGCGATATCAAGCAGCTTAGTGCTAAACAGGCGCACACTGCTCGGCTCAAATTAGATGAGTTTCTGAAGACGCGAAGACTTCTTCGGCGGCTCAGTTTAAATACCCCGCCCGCAACAATCACGGCGCACGACGCTGATAACGCGAAGACGGTGAGTGAAGAATCTATTTCTGTAGCAGCGGCTCTCTCGGTTTTGCCCGGCAGTGCCAGTGCAGCAACTTCTCCGGCGCGTCATATCACATCGGCTAAATACCGCGAAACCGTTTTGCGGCAGGGTTCGCGCTGCTACTGGTGCTGGCAAGAGGTCGTGCGTGTTTCAGAGGTTTCGGAAACTGACAGAATTAAGGACAAGTATTTCACGCTCGTCTTTCGCCTGCCGGATAACAATCAGTCGCGCGTTGTCGAACGCGCGGTGGCGACCGTTGACCCATCTGGTGCGCGTCGCCGACGGCGGAACGAACGATGTCGAGAATCTGGTCATCGCTTGCCGCGGCTGCAATCAAAGGCGCGGCAAGGAAGCCGAAGGGCGAGAATTTCAGACAAACTGGTTCTTCGGCTCGAAATCAAACGAGCATGGATTATGGCAGCAATGCCTGCACTGTCAGACGAAAGAGTCGCGGCGATTTCGGGAAAGAGTCAGGGAAACAATTAAGAAGATAAAGGAGTTACTCAAAAGGACGAAGAAAGGAGATTTTAGTTTGTCCGCGACCGACGAGGAGTTTGACGCTTTCGCCGGCAGGAGCGGTGCTTCGAGCTGATGGTATTTGAATTGATTAATATTACGCGTGGACAGGATTTGGTAAAAATGGAATTCTCAGAGAAACTGCAATGCTTCCTGGCAGACTTTAATTTGGATACGAGTCAGGCGGCGAAGCTTTTTAAGACCAGTCTGCAAACTATCGAAGCGCGGGTTAAGCAAGGGCGTTCCGTCCTCCTTTGCGGGTATGGCGGATTTAGCACTCGAATATCTGGAAAGCCTGTATGCTCTCGAACCGGGCGAAAAGCCGAAATCTTTGTTAAAGGACACCTCCATTGAGTCGAATCGTCAAGTGCTTCACAAAAATCTTCTGCCCGATAAAATATCTCGATCAAAAAGCGGCGACGGCAGCCGTGATAAAAAGTGCTGCCGTCGTTGCGGCGCGCTCGTTTTGGCTCACGCTAAATTCTGCGGGCGGTGCGGGAAATTCATGAAACTTAATGGGCAGATTCAGATGATTTATCAGCGATTAAACATATCGGAAAAACCGGCTGGGAAATTGAAAGCCGTCTGCAACGGCTGACTTTTGAATAACGAATTTTATATAGCATTTGAATCTTAAAATTTAAAAGAGGAGCAAGAAAAAATGTCCACCAAAGCGACGATTGCACATAGCAAGGAATTTCACTTCTACCGCGAATG
>JBPCRW010000237.1:0-3323 GCA_050996405.1 Pyrinomonadaceae bacterium
TCATATATTCGATTCCGGTTTTGACGGTGTGAACATTTTTGACATCGCCCGTAATGCAGTGCCCGGCATACATATTTCCCATCGTCGAATCTTCCCAGCCGGGAACGATTATCGGCAGATTTTTTTCCATCGCGGCATACATCCACGAATCTTTTAAATCAATCTGGTAATATTCCTTTAACGCGCCGGATTTTAGAACCTGATACATAAATTCGTGCGGAAAATATCTTTCGCCCGCGCTGTCGGCTTTTGTCCAAACATCAACCATCGCGGTTTCTAATCGTCGCATCGCTTCCATTTCGGGAATGCAGGTGTCGGTCACGCGGTTCATATGGCGGTCGAGCAAATCCTGCTCGTCGGCGGGCGTTAAATCGCGGTAATGCGGCACTCTTTCGTAAAAATCGTGCGCGACCAAGTTGAATAAATCTTCTTCGAGATTCGCGCCGGTGCAGGAAATAATCTGCACTTTATCCTGTCGAATCATTTCTGCGAGCGACAATCCGAGTTCTGCCGTGGACATTGCGCCCGCCAGCGTAATCATCATTTTGTTTCCGTCCGCCAGATGTTTTTTGTAGGCTTCGGCAGCGTCAATCAAAGCCGCCGAATTAAAATGCCGGAAATGGTTTTTTAAAAAATCGGTTATTTGTCTGCTCATAATTTCTTAAATTTAAGCTCAAATTTTCAATACATAAAATCGCGTTGGCAAAGTTTTTGAATAAAAGAAAGGACGAAGAAATAGGACGCGGATTTCCGCTGATTCGATGGATTAACGCGGATTTTTTTTAATCATATCCGCGTTAATCCGCTTAATCTGTGTTTATCCGTGTCCTATTTCTCCGTCTCTCAATTTCAAATAGCTTTTAGTAATTGCTGTCAACAATTTCCGTCGGCGAAACGGGCGGAATGACTAATGAATTTTGTCCGGCATTGACGGTGACGGGCGAACTCCAGACG
The DNA here is from genome assembly GCA_050996405.1 of Pyrinomonadaceae bacterium. Lineage (GTDB taxonomy): Bacteria > Acidobacteriota > Blastocatellia > Pyrinomonadales > Pyrinomonadaceae > JBPCRW01. Next base: position 955 of record JBPCRW010000237.1, read on the forward strand.
GCGAATCCGTTGGGGGTTTTATGAACGCCGAAAAGATAATAACTTTTCGGTTTAACATCTTTCAGTTCGGCTTTTCCCGTCGCGTCGGTCAGCGTCGAATAAACGATATGCGGTTTGATTGCCGCCAACGCTTTCTGATTCGTGTCGCGGTATTTGGTCGGATTAACCACCGACATTCCAAAAGCATTTGTCAATCCCTGACCCGTTTCATCCTGAATGCCCGCGTCGGCTAAAATGCTTTCCAAATCTTTATCGAGCAAATAAAATTTTTCCTTTGCGACCGGAACTGCGCTTCCGCTTTGATTCATAATTTTGGCTTCTACATCGACGATTGCCTTGTCGGTCGGTGTCGGCTCGGCAACAGTTGTCGTCGAAGTCGTAGTTGTTGGCGGAACGGTAGTAATGGTTTGGGGCTGCGAAGTCGGAGGAACGACGATTTGATTCGGTGTCGGTTCGACAACGGTCGTCGAAGTTTTGGTTGTCGTCGAAGGCGTTCGCGCCGTCGCAATGTTGACATTGATGTTTCTCTGGTCTGCATTGTCATTTTTTTGAAGCATTATGAAAACGACGAACAAAATAATTACGCCGAGCAGCGCGAGCGGAATAAAAATCCATTTCGGAAAAGAATCTTCGCGCTCGACTTCTTTGACGACGACTCTCGGCGGCGGTTGAACGACTTGTTTGACGAAAGGATGTCCGCAATTCGGACAAATCGTAGCGGACGCTGAACATTCGTTTCCGCATTCGGGACAATTGATTAAAGACATTTTATAAAATTCCTCCAATAGTTCGATAAGTCTAGATTAGCTTAACATTTTCAAAATAAAATTTGTTGAATAAAATATGACTACTCTTTCAGCTTTTGATAATTGCCGTGAAAGTAAATGAGCGGGCTGCCGTCGCGCACGGTTGCCGTCTGAACTTCGCCGACAAAAATCGTGTGGTCGCCGCCTGCGTGAGCATACGCCAAACGACATTCGAGATGAACCAGCGCGTCTTTCAAAAAAGGCAAACCTTTGGCGGTTTCCAGATATTCAACGTCGTCAAATTTATCGGGCAGATGCGAGGCGAAAAGGTCGGAAAAATGCTGCTGCGTTTCGTCCAGAACGTTGACGTTAAAAAACTCGCTTTCTTCAAACGCCTGATGGCTGCCCGCGCCTTTTTCGATGCAGACGAGAATCAGCGGCGGTTCTAAGGACACGGAACTAAACGCGCTGACGGTAATGCCGTGCAGACGACCTGTTTTGTCTCTGGTTGTGATAACCGTCACGCCGCTGGCGAAACGACCGAGCGCGACACGAAATTCATCTTTACTAATAGTCATTTAAGATTTTTTAGAGTTCAAACTTTTTGATGTTGTTAATCTTCAAATTTCTGACTTCGGATTTGAAAAAACATTACGCAAAATTTCTCATTGCCAGGTGATTCCACAACTTTTTTCAAAATCTTATCGGATGATTGTTCAATCGCAAAAATGTTTATGATAACAAAAGGAGCATTAATTTCAATTTTTTATATTGTTAAAATTTGCCCGACAATTAGATTAAAGATGATTTGAATTATATATCAGTGACTATGAATCTGTAATTAACGAGTTTAATAACGCTTTATTGAGCAAAGAAATACTCCGAAGCTAAATTTACCCGATCGCGCTTGACAAGGCAGGGGTAAATATAGAAAATACATATTTGCCTCTGACGAAAATCATTTAACTTGAAAAAAGAATTGTTAAATTATTTAGTTGAGCATTTGACAAATAAAAATGATTATTTATAATCATAAATTCGCCTCTAATTAAAGAGTAATTCTTGAAAAGAGAAAATTGCTTTGAGAGGTTGACAAGTTTGAAATAAATAAGTATAGTCGAAAGTTCGCCTTGAAAAAGGTGGACAATCAAAATACAGAAAATTGATATTTGAAAACTAGGTATAGCGTGTCCATGTGTTAATTTCAACACAGTTTGTAAAACGAACAAACAATAAAATGAAGTAGCTAGTAAAAACTTTTTAACGAGAGTTTGATCCTGGCTCAGAATCAACGCTGGCGGCGTGCCTCAGACATGCAAGTCGAACGATTAAACTTTCCTTCGGGAGAGATATAAAGTGGCGCACGGGTGAGTAACACGTAGATAATGTACCTTTGGGTGGGGAATAACAGTCGGAAACGACTGCTAATACCGCATAATGCAGCGGCATCGCAAGATGACAGTTGTTAAAGCGAGCAATCGCGCCTGAAGAGCAGTCTGCGGCAGATTAGGTAGTTGGTAAGGTAATGGCTTACCAAGCCTGCGATCTGTAACCGACCTGAGAGGGTGGTCGGTCACACTGACACTGAATAACGGGTCAGACTCCTACGGGAGGCAGCAGTCG
>JBPCRW010000250.1:0-8057 GCA_050996405.1 Pyrinomonadaceae bacterium
ATGACATCGTGCAGATGTTCTTGTTGTTGCTCAGAAAACTGGAACGCCAAACCGAAAAACAGATTGATCGGGAAATCTTACGGGATTTTAAGTTGGTCGAAGGTAAAAATCAGATTCTGTATCGAATCGCTCAAGCCAATCACTTTTACCAATACGATGAACTGCTTTATGTTCGCAAACATTACTTTTCGCCCGAAGCTTTGCGGCTCGCCAATATTGCCGTCGTCAATAAAATACTGGAATTACGAAACCCGACTTTGTGAGGCAAGAGCAATGCCTGCGCGTCCGATGGTAAAAGGTTTGAAAGCTGGGCAGCAAAATCTTCTTTCCGAGTGGCGAAATCGTTACAAAGGCAACGGAATTCTGGTTTATTGGCACGTTCAAACTAATGCGATTTGTTTGTATTCGCAACTGCGTTCGTTTTCCTCCTCGGAGGTGGCGGCAATGATTGAAGGCTTAATCCGGCACGATACTGAAATGCGAGTTGAAAAGAATTTCGTTGATTCGCACGGACAATCGGAGGTTGCCTTTGCTTTTTGTAAGTTATTAAGATTTCGTTTGATGCCGCGTCTGAAACGCATCAAATACGAAAAACTTTATCTTTGCGAAAAAGGGACTGAAAGCAGTTTGGAACGCAAAAAATACCAACCATTTAGTGATGATCAAACTCTTGATTTATACCGGAATCCGTAATGCCGAACTGACTAATGTCCAAATTAAAGATGTTGATTTGACCAATTGCACCGTCAGAATTGAACAAGGCAAAGGCAAGAAAGACCGTTACGTTTTATTTCCAATGTCATTTCGCGGCGAATTGGCGCAATACGTTGAAAAACAAAAACGCAACGGTGCAAAATTCTTGTTTGAGTCAAATCGTTTGGGAGCCTTTTCAACTCGCCGAATCCGCCAAATTATCAAGCAATACTCTGACCAATCAGGGATCGAAAAACGAGTTTATCCGCATCTGTTCCGCCATCAAATCATTACTTATTTGACGAGAAAAGGAATTATCAGTCCCAAATTACAGCTTCTGAGCGGACATTCGGAAGAAAAAAGTTTGGCAATTTACCGGGATTTAGCTTTGGCGGATGTGTCGGAAGAATACGAATCAGCAATGGAGAAATTCCCGGTCAAGTAGCTTGTGGGGCAATTTCGCAGCTTCCCTCCCGTTTGTCCCATTAAAAAGTATCGGTAATGATTAAATTGTGTCTTTAATCACCGTTTTCTTCGCAAACAGACTTAAAGCGAGACGTAAACTGACGCAAGAAAGGAGCTTTGTATATCATCTCCAATCCCCGAATTGTTTCACGGCGTTTGAAGACTTCCAGCACCGTTTCAACCACATAGTCAATATGGCTCTGCGTATAAACACGGCTTGGCAGAGCGAGGCGCACTAATTCGGTTGATTCAAGATGTTGCTGGTCTTTACTTTCCGGGTCGGTGCGGCATAATCTGACGACGCGAATGCCGCCTTCAAGATATAATTCTCCGACAAGGGCTTGTCCCGGATACTGACGCGGACTTATGTGAGGCAAGAATTCGCGCGCATCAATATAAATGGCATGTCCGCCCGGCGGCAAAACTATCGGCACGCCCGCTTTGGATAAACTATTTCCCAAGTATTCGGTGGCGGCGTAGTGGTAATGCAGGTAATCTTCATCGAGCGCTTCGTGCAGACCGACGGCAATCGCTTCAAGGTCGCGTCCCGCAAGCCCGCCGTAAGTCGTAAAGCCTTCGGTCAGAATCAGCATATTTTTTTGCTGCTGAGCGACAGAATCGTCGTTTGTCGCCAAGATTCCGCCCATACTCGCCAGCCCGTCTTTTTTCGCCGACATCGTACAGCCATCCGCGTAAGAAAACATTTCGCGGGCGATCTCGATTGGCGACTTGTCGGCGTAGCCTTCTTCGCGGAGCTTAATAAAATAAGCATTCTGGGCGAAGCGGCAGGCATCAATATAAAGCGGGATATTATATTTGGAAACGATTCGTTTGGCTTCGCGGATGTTCGCCATTGAAACGGGCTGGTCGCCGCAGGAATTATTCGTTGCCGTTATCATGACGAACGGAATGCGCTCTGCGCCGACTCGTTCAATGAGTTCGCTCAAAGCAGCAGTGTCCATATTACCCTTGAACGGATGAATCATCGAAGGCTGGCGACCTTCAGGAATCAGCAAATCAACTGCTTCCGCCCCGACGTATTCGATATTCGCTCGCGTCGTATCAAAATGCGTATTTGATGGAACGACACTATCTTTCCTGCACATTACCGCACAAAGAATGCGTTCGGCGGCGCGACCCTGATGCGTCGGAATAATGTGTTTGAAACCGAAAATATCTCGCGCCGAATTTTCAAATCGCTCAAAGCTGCGGCTTCCGGCATAACTTTCATCGCCGCGCATCATCGCCGCCCATTGCTCGGCACTCATCGCCGCTGTTCCGCTGTCGGTCAGTAAATCGATAAGAACGTTTTCGGCTTTGAGCAAATACGGATTAAAGCCTGCTTCACCCAGAAAACGGGCGCGATCTTCGCGCGTCGTCATCCGAATCGGTTCGACCATCTTGATTTTGAACGGCTCGATAATTGTTTTCATAAACCTTAAACCCGTTTACTCCCAATACGGTTTGGCATCGTAATGGTTATATAACTCAATCTCGTATTCGCGCTTGATTATTCCATCAGAATTGTGTGTCAAAGCAGATTGAATTTTTGATGATTCGTGCGAAGTGAATAGCTTCGATGCCGACCAGTCGCTCTTATCAATCCAGCGCGGCGAGAAAAGCCGCTTTCGCTCCTCCTGCTTTGAATTTACGGAGCTTAAAATCAAATAACGAATCGTCCACAAATCGTCAACAAATCGTCAACAATTAAATCTTCAACTCTGACGTTGATTCCTCCATCGGTCGTAATAACTTGATTACCGATAATTTCTTCTGTGCTGCGAAGTTCGCCGCTCCACAGGCAAGCCCAGCCGAAATGAGCGAAATAGCTGACTTCCTGCTCGCGCGTAATCGGTTGATGCAAATCAATTTCAGGACTCTTTTCGATCTCTTCTCGCGTAATCATCAAATTCATTTTTCTCTCAATCCAATCAGTCTCGCCGAGAACTGCCGGAGAAATCAGCACCCGTCTGCCGGGAAGCCACGCGCCAGAATCTACCACCATATAAAGAACTGTCCAATCCAAGTCGTCAAAATAGAATTCCGCCACTCGACCGATGTCGCCATCGGTGGCATAAAGTTCAAAGCCGCGCAAATCATTAATTTTTCTGAGCATAGTTTGATAAAATTTGTTCCAAAATAAATCGTGTTGCGATATTTCGGATGTAGTATTTCGGGTATATAAAATTTGGATTAGTCTGCAAATAATTTAAGGTAAGTTATTGACTGGCTGATTGCAGAAATTTTATAAACTCGTCGCGGTCTCTGGTTAATCCCGGAAAGGTTGCTTTGGTATTGCCGCTCGCATCGACAATCGCGTAGAGCGGCAAAGCCACAGTATTGAATTTATCTTCCTGAAATTTCTGCTGCCGCTCGTAAATTTCACCTTCGCCGTCGGTAAAGAGCTGAACTTTGACGAACTTATTCAGTTCAGCCTGAACTTCCGGTTTCGGAAACATATTGGCTTCCATCCAGCGGCAATTGGTGCAGGTATAGCCCGTAAAGTCAATAAAGACAGATTTATTCTCGGCTTTAGCTTTAGCCAGCGCGCCTTCATAATTATCTTTCATCCACTCGGGTTCGGTTGATTTTGACGAGCCAGGATTGTTTGCTGAAACTAGCGCGTTTTCGTCAGTGGCGAATGGCAGAAATGATTCGAGTTCGCCGAGTTTTGCGCCGAACAATCCGGTGAGCAAATAAAATCCCAATGACAAAAACACAAAAGCGAACATCACGCGCGCCGCGCCGAGTCGTTCGGTTTTCATATCGTGCGAGAGTTGGAATTTTCCCAACAGATATAGTGTTATCATCAGGGCGACAGCTACCCAAGTTGCCAGAACAACCTGCCGGGTAAAGATTCCCCAATGCAGAACCAAATCCACGTTTGAGATAAATTTCATTGCCGCTGCTATTTCCAGAAAACCCATCACGACCTTCACCGAATTGAGCCAGCCGCCCGATTTCGGAAGTTGTGCAACTAATTGCGGGGCGAGTGCCAAGATAAAAAATGGAAGCGCGAAAACGGTCGAAAAAGCCAGCATTCCTAAGATAGGATAAAGCCAATCACCCGATGCCGCTAAAACTAAAAGCGACCCGACAAACGGCGCGGTGCAGGTGAAAGAGGTGAGCGAGAAAACAAAGCCCATCAACAGAACGCCGATGATTTTGCTCGATTCTTTGCCGCGCGCGTAAGCGTCAATTTTTGTTAAAACGCTCGGCGGTATGCCGAGTTCATATGCTCCGAAAAGACTCAAAGCGAATGCAATAAAAATTCCGGCGATAACGATATTGACATACGGGCTTGCCGCAAAGTTGTTAATGCCGGCGGCTCCGAAAACGATTGCCAGAGTCACGCCGATAGCAGTAAAAGTCAGTATTATTCCGAGCGCGTAAATCAGCGCGTCGCGCAGCGCACTCGCGCGATTACCCGATGAATGATTGGTAAAATACGAAACCGTGATTGGAATCATCGGGAAAACACACGGCGTTAAAAGCGAGATTGCTCCCGTCACGACCGCCAGCCAGAGAAACGACCATAAGCCGTTGCGGGCAATATCTTTGGAGTTTAAATTTGCGGTTGGTTTCGACTCGGTAGTATTTAATGCGGCGGAATTAGTTGATGAATTCGATGTCTCATTTAAGCCTGAAGTTTCCGAAATCGTGTTGGAATTGGTATCGGCGCTGACATTCGTATTGTCGTTACTGTTGACGTTAAGGTTCGCCAGCGCATTTATATTCGCATTGACATTCGTGTTGGCATTTTTCGGTGTCGGAGAAATTGTCGGCGTGACCGAAGGCGAAACCGACGGGCTGGGCAAAGGATTGGCGGTTGCGACGATTCCGGCGATGATTTCAACCGGAGCGGAGATTTTCACGGTTTTCGGCGGCAGGCACGTCGTATCGTTACAAACCTGGAAGCGCACGCTCGCTTCGACAGTTTGCGTCCCGGGCTGTGCCGATGAGTCCACCATGAGCGGAGCGGTAAACGATGCGCTTCCCGAATAAGTTTCAGTCACGATCTGGAAGTTTGGATCCATTTCGCGTTTGACAGATGATCCGCGAACTCCTCCGGTGCTTTTAATCACGCCGTCGGCAATTTTAATGCTGGTCGGAACCGGACCGCCCGCGCCTTGAGTGACGGAATACATATGCCAACCGCCGCCAATCGAAGCCGTAATTTGCGCCGTTAATTTATCGCCCGCTTTAGCTTTAGAGGGTTTGACACTCATCGAAAGCGAAACCGGATTCTGTGCCTTAACCGTATAAGCAAAACCAAACAAACAGGCAATAATAAATAATATTGAACTCTGGCGGAAAATTTTCATTTTAAAGCTACTACTTTTTGATGATGAATGATGGATCGCGAAAAATAGATTTTAAAATTTGTGGTTAACAGAATCATTTCCCGCAATCCCATTTTTACTTTTGTCTTTAACTGCCAAACTTATTGGCTCTTTGCCTTGGCAAAATCACCCGCCTTGAAGATGGAAATCTTGTCGGGTGTCATGTATTTTTTCATTGCCGCATTGATTTGTTCAGGAGTCAGAGATTGAACCTTTTTATCAAGTTCATCATCCCAGTCATAGGTCCGGTTAATAAGCAGATAATTTGCCAAAGTTCCGGCAATACTGCTGTCCGAGGCGCGGGCAGTTTTCCGGGCTAAAAGCCAGCCGGATTTTGCCTTTTCCACCTCATCCGCCGTAAATCCAGTCGTTACCGCCTGGTTGATTTCATCTTTGAAAGATGCTTCAAGTTTACTTACATTCTGCGGTGCATAAATCGCAAACGCAGAGAATGTTCCGTTTTCATCAAGTGAACCCGCACTGAATCCAGAACCGACGCTGTAACTTAAACCTTCTTTTTGACGGATACGATTTGCCAGACGCGAATTTAGCGACCCGCCGCCAAGTATATAATTAGCAATTGTCAGCGCGGCATAATCAGGATTATCATTCCGCATTTTAATATTCAGCCGGGCAAAAAAGACCGCGTTGGCTTTGTCGGGAGTTTCAATCGCTTTATTTGTTGCCGGAACATCAAAATAATCATTAGCAACTCTTTCGTATTTTGCCGGACTTTTCCAATTACCAAATAATTGAGTAACCAGCGGTGTAATTTCCTTTTCGTCAAAATCACCAACAATTGCCAGTTCTCCGGTCGATGCGCCATAAAAATCTTTATAGAATTTTTTAACGTCATCCAGAGTTACCGCTTTGACATCGGCAATATCTTCATCTAAAGTTCCCGTGTAACGAACATCGCCTTTCGGATATTTATTGAAATATTTTGATACCTCTCTAATAGCAATGGATTGCGGCTCGCTGCGCCCGCTTTCAAGTGCGGATAGCCGTTCCGTTTTAAGCTGGTCAAATTCGGTTTGAGAAAAAGCCGGTTCTTTCAGAATTTCGGCGATAAGTTTTAAAACTTCAGGCAGATTCTGGCGGGTTGTTTGTATTGTAGCGATTGCGCCGGTAGCGTCGCCGCCGACTCCGCCCCGCGCTTTTAGACGGTCGAGTTCATCCTGAATCTGCTGGCGGGTGTGTTTTGTAGTTCCCAGCATCAGCATACGTCCGGCAAAGGTTCCGGCATCGTCGCGATTCATCAAACTTTTTGCATCACCAAAATGCAGGTTAAGGCGAACAAATACCGTTTCGCCGCGATTCTTTTTCGCTAAATAGGCGGTTTTCAGACCGCCGATAGTTGAGCGCGTGGTGCGGGCTTCGATATTTGCGGGACTTGAATCAAATGCTTCACCTGCCGCGACAACCGAATCACCTTTGTAATCTTTCACCATTCCTGCAATGTCCGCATCGCTCACGTTTGGAATCTCTGCCCGAACGGGTTTTTGTGTCGGAATAAATATTCCGACAGTTCGGTTGGATTCTATCAGGTAAGTTTTGGCAACTCTTTGGACATCTTCCGGCGTTACCTTTTTGATGCGGTCACGATAAAGGAAGAATAATCGCCAATCGCCCTTTGCTATCCATTCTGTCAAACCGCTTCCAAATCCGATTGAATCGTTGAGCGAACTTTCCATATTTTTTAGGGTGGCTGTTTTATAGCGTTCGACTTCTTCTTTGGTTGGCGGTGTTTGGGCAAATGTTTCAATTGTTTGTACCAAAGCATCCCGCGCCGTTTCCAGCGAAGCTGTTTTATCCAATTGGGCGGCTAAAATGACATATCCCGGATCTTTCAAGTCGTAGCCAATGTTAAAAACCCCGGTCGCTTTTTTTGTTTCAACCAGTGATTTGTAAAGTCTTCCCGAAGGAGAATCGCCCAAAATACTGCCCATAATACTGATTGCAGCAGAGTCTGGATGCGATGCGGCGGGAACGTGATAACCTGCCATCAGCCATTGTGTATCCCCGACGCGCTCAATCGTTACGGCGCGGCTGCCGTCCTGCACGGGTTCAATCGTGTAGCTTTTGGGCAGCTCGCGGGATGGCTTCGGAATTGAACCGAACTTTTGGTTGATTAAATCTATGGTTTTTGCTTCATCAAACTTTCCGGCGACGACTAAAACCGCATCATCCGGTTGATAGTATTTATGATAAAAGGCTTGCAGTCGGTCAATCGGCACATTTTCGACATCGGCGCGCGCGCCAATGGTTGATTTTCCGTAATTATGCCATTGATAGGCGGTCGCCATTGTTTCTTGAATCGTGATGCGCGGCGCACTATTTTCGCCCGACTCCATCTCGTTGCGGACAACCGTCATTTCACTATCGAGATCTTTGCGGGCGATAAAAGAATTAAGCATTCGGTCTGCTTCAAACTCTAATGCCCAGTTCAGATTTTCATCTGTAGCGTTAAGCTGTTCAAAGTAATTGGTGCGGTCATAAGAAGTTGAAGCATTAAAACTTGCACCGCGCGAATTAAGTTCGCTCGGAATATTTGTA
>JBPCRW010000001.1:0-27459 GCA_050996405.1 Pyrinomonadaceae bacterium
ATCGGCTTGCGTTTTCCGGTCGAAGTCGGACTTATCGGCGACGCGAAACCGACGCTTGCCGCCCTTTTGCCGTATATCGAGCGCAATGAAGACCGTTCGTTTTTGGAAACGGCGCAAGCGGGAATGAAGGACTGGTGGGAGCTAATGGAAACCCGCGCGATGCGCGACAATGTGCCGATAAAACCGCAGCGTGTCGCATGGGAATTATCAAAACTCGCGCCGGATGACGCGATTATTTCCGGCGATTCCGGCACGAATACAACCTGGATTGCCAGACAATTTAAGATTAGAAAAAATCAAATGTTTAGCTGTTCCGGCACGCTGGCGACAATGGCTCCGGGCTTGCCGTATTCCATCGCCGCGCAAATCGCTTTTCCCGAACGCCAATCAATCGCCTTTGTCGGCGACGGCGCGTTCACGATGCTGATGGGCGAATTCGCAACCGCCGTTAAATATAACTTGCCGATTCTGGTTGTGATAATCAAAAACGACGTTTTGGGACAGATAAAATGGGAGCAAATGGTTTTTCTCGGCAATCCCGAATACGGCGTGCAGCTTCAGCCGATTAACTTCGCCAAATACGCCGAAGCCTGCGGCGGACTCGGTTTCACGGTTGAAAAACCGGAAGACATTCGCCCAACTTTAGAACGCGCTTTGGCATCTAGAAAGCCGTGCGTCGTCGAAGTTGTGGTTGACCAGTTTGAGCCGCCGATGCCGCCGAAAGTTACCTTGAAACAAGCTGAAGGTTTCGCCGAATCAATGATACGGGGCGAGCCGAATCGAGGCAAAATTGCGCTGACGCTTTTTAGAGATAAGTTGAATGAGTTGATATAAGGTTTGATAGAGATATTAATGCAGAAACACGCACGAAGTAAGTGTGTTCTTTATCTATCGCGCCCTTACTTCGTGCGGGCTTCTGCATTTAATAACGAACAAGGGAGATAAAATGGGTGCGGACAAATCAACAATTATCAAAGCCGAAGCGCGGCTGATTCGCGTTCCGGTTGATCCCCCGCGCGGAGACGCGATTCAGAAATTCGACGCGCTCGAACTGCCAATTGTAATGATTACCGATAAAGCCGGACGCGCGGGCGTTGGTTTCGGTTACACAATCGGCACGGGCGGAACGGCGATTCTCGAACTGATAAATAAAGAATTGCTGCCGCTGCTCGACGGCGAAGACGCGCGGCGCATCATTTATATTCACGACAAACTTTACAAAAGCGTTCACGCCTTAACGCCCGGCTGTATTTCTTCGACCGCCTTTGCCGCGATAGATGTCGCGCTCTGGGATTTGGAAGGAAAGCGCACGGCGACACCGCTTTACATTCTGCTCGGCGGCGCGAAAGAAAAAGTTCCCGTTTATAACACAAACGTCGGCTGGCTCAGTCGTCCGCTTGATGAAATGGTTGAACTTTCCAAAGAAGCCGTCGAAAAAAACGGTTTTCGCGCTCTGAAATTAAAAGTCGGCAAAGACGATGCCGAAGAAGACGCGGAGCGCGTCGGCAAAGTGCGCGAAGCAGTCGGCGGAAAAATCAGTTTGATGATTGACGCGAATCAATCGTGGACGATTGACGAAGCCGTGCCGCGCTTGAAAATGCTGGAAAAATTTAATCTCATCTGGATTGAAGAACCGCTTTTAGCCACCGATATTCAAGGATTTAAAAAACTCGGATTTCATACGCCAATCGCCCGCGCCGGCGGCGAAAGCCTCTATTCGATTGCCGATTTTTATCATTACGTTCGGCAGGGCGCGCTCGATATTTTGCAGCCGGATGCGGCGCGAATCGGCGGCATTTCAAACGCGATGCAGGTTTGTCATCTGGCAAAAGCCGCGAATCTGCGCGTCGCTCCACACGTCTCGCCCGAACTGTCGGTGACGATTGCGGCGGCGGTGACGAACAGTATGTTTGTCGAATATATTCCGCAGATGAATCCGGTTTTGAAAAATCATTTGCAGATAAAAGACGGTTTTGCGATTCCGTTTGACGCGCCCGGACACGGCATCGAATTTGACGAAGAAGCATTGGATAAATATGAGGAAAATGCGGAAACATGCACGAAGTAAGTGTGTCTTGCGCCCTTACTTCGCGCGTGCTTCTGCAAAAAGAAAATGGCAAATAATTTATTAGTTCAAATCAAGACGAAAACTCCGCCGACGAAACTCGAAAATCGCCTGCAAACCGGCACGACCTCGATGCTGGCGATTGATGTCGCCAATCTCAAAAAAGAATTGCAAATTAATGTCAAAGGCGAAGTCCGCTTTTCCGATGCCGATAAAGGGATGTATGCGTCGGACGCTTCAAATTACCGGATGATCCCGCTCGGCGTGATTTTGCCCGAAAGCGCGGAAGATGTCGAAACGGCGATTGCGATTTGCCGCAAATACGGCGCGCCGATTTTCGCGCGCGGCGGCGGCACGGGCATTCCGGGTCAAACCGTCAACAACGGCGTTTTGTTCGATTTTTCAAAATATATGAATCATATTTTGGAATTGAATGAACACGAAAAATATGCCCGTGTTCAGCCCGGTGTCGTTTTGGATTCTTTGAGAGACGCGGCGGAAAAATTTAATCTCACATTCGGTCCCGACCCCGCGACGCACAGCCGCTGCACACTCGGCGGAATGATTGGCAACAATTCGTGCGGCGTTCATTCGGTAATGGCGGGCGAAACGGTTGATAACATTGACGAACTCGAAGTTTTGCTTTACGACGGCACAAGAATGACCGTCGGCGAAACGAACGATGATGAATTTGAAAAAATTATCAGCGCAGGCGGCAGACGCGGCGAAATTTATCAAAAGTTAAAAACCTTTCGGGATAAATACGCCGACGCGATTCGGCGAAATTTCCCGCAAATTCCGCGTCGCGTTTCCGGTTTTAACTTGCCCGCGCTGCTGCCGGAAAATAATTTCAATGTCGCCCGCGCTCTGGTCGGTTCGGAATGCACCTGTGTCATTGTTCTGGAAGCGAAAACGAAACTTGTCGAAAGTCCACAGGCGCGTTCGCTGCTCGTTTTGGGCTACTCCGATATTTTTCACGCCGCCGATAATGTTCTCGCTCCGATGCCGTTTAAGCCGATTGCGCTCGAAGCCCTTGATAATATCTTCATCGAGGATATGAAGAAGAAGGGAATGCACCCGCGCCATCTCAATATGATGCCCGAAGGCAATGCGTGGCTGCTGGTCGAATTCGGCGGTACGGACAAACAGGATTCCGACGCAAACGCGAAAAAGTTAATGGAAGCATTGAAGAAAAACGGCAGCACGCCGATGAAACTTTTCGACAATCCGAAGGAAGAAAAACTCATCTGGTATCTGCGCGAAGAAGGTTTGGGGGCGACGGCGAAAATTCCGGGCGAACCCGATAATCATGAAGGTTGGGAAGACGCTTCCGTGCCGCCGAAAAATCTCGGAAAATACCTGCGCGATTTTCAAAAATTGTTGGATAAATACGGCTATTACGGTCCGCTTTACGGGCATTTCGGACAGGGCTGCGTTCACACGCGGCTGAATTTTGATTTGGAAACCGCCGACGGCATTAAAAACTTTAAATCTTTTTTAGAGGAAGCGGCGGATTTGGTTGTCAGCTACGGCGGTTCTTTGTCGGGCGAACACGGCGACGGGCAGGCGCGCGGCGAATTATTGCCGCGAATGTTTGACGACGAAATGATTCGGGCTTTCCGCGAATTCAAATCAATTTTCGACCCCGATTGGAAAATGAATCCGGGCAAATTGATTGACCCTTACGCCGTGGATGAAAATCTGCGGCTTGGAAAGCATTACAATCCGCCCGAAGTCAAAACGCATTTTATTTACCCGGACGACCACCGGAGTTTTGCCGAAGCGACTGAAAGATGCGTCGGCGCGGGCGTGTGCCGCAGGCACGGCGGCGGCACGATGTGTCCGAGTTATATGGTGACGCTCGAAGAAAAACATTCGACGCGCGGCCGCGCCAGACTTTTGGGCGAAATGATGCGCGGCGAAACTATCAAAGACGGCTGGCAGAGCGAAGCCGTTTTCGAGGCTTTGGATTTATGCCTATCGTGCAAGGGCTGCAAGGGAGATTGTCCGGTGCAGGTCGATATGGCGACTTAAAAACCCGAGTTTCTTTCGCATTATTACGAAAAAAAACCACGCCCGCGCGTCGCGTGGACAATGGGACATATTCATATTTGGGCAAAAATTGCCGCGCTCGCGCCCTCGATTGCAAACTTTTTTTCACACGCTCCAATTTTTGAAAACATCGCCAAATTTGCGGCGGACGTTCATCCGAATCGGACAATTCCGAGTTTCGCGCCATACACTTTTAAGAGTTGGTTTGAAAAACGAAAATCCGCTGATTTGTCAGAACCATCTGCGTTAGCGGATGGGTTCTCGTCTGAAAAAAGTGGCAGTAATGGGTTAACGCTCAATCCGACCGCTAACGCAGGCGGTTCTGACACGAGCCGAAAATCCAAAGTGATTCTCTGGGCTGATACTTTCAATAATCATTTTCACCCGCAGACGGCGCAAGCCGCTGTCGAAGTTCTTGAAGCGGCGGGTTTTCGCGTGATTGTGCCGAAGCAAAATCTGTGCTGCGGTCGTCCGCTTTACGATTGGGGAATGATTACGGAAGCGAAGGTTTTATTAAAGCAAATTTTGGACACGCTCGAAACGGAGATTGAAAACGGCACGCCGATTGTCGTTTTAGAACCAAGCTGCGCGACGGTTTTCAAAGAAGAACTTTTAAACCTTTTCCCGACGGACGAAAACGCGAAACGGCTCGCCGCGCAGACGTTCCTGTTGAGCAATTTTCTCGAACAAAAAGCCAAGCATTTCCAACTGCCGAAATTAAAAACAAAGGCTTTGCTTCACGGGCATTGTCATCAAAAATCCATTTTCAAAATGGACGACGAGGAAGCGGTTTTGAAACGAATGGGCGTTGATTTTCAAGCACCGGAAACCGGTTGCTGCGGAATGGCGGGCGCGTTCGGTTTTGAACGCGAGCATTATGACGTTTCGATGAAATGCGGCGAGAGAGTTTTGCTGCCCGCCGTCCGCAAAGCCGAAAAAGATTGTTTGATAATCACCAGCGGCTTTAGCTGCCACGAGCAAATCGCGCAGACGACAGAGAGGAAAGCGTTGCATCTGGCGCAAGTAATTCAAATGGCATTGCGTCAAACCGAATCGGACGGCGAAATTAGCGAGCAAAAATATTTGGCGCGGCACACGCCGGAAGCGGCAATGTCAACGACCGGCAAAGCGTTGCTGGTCGGAACTGGTTTGCTAGCCGTCGGCGGTATTTTCGTTCTGGGAAGGTCAATATTTTCTAGGTTCGGAAATAAATCCGAATAAACCGGCGACTTAAATCGTTGAATAAAGCTGTCGTCATATCTATGGCAATAATTTTTTGATTCAGCAGAAATCCCGCCGAAATTTCCGCAGGTTTCAGCTTTGCGATTATCGTCCATCCGCAAATTTTTTGTTTCGCCGTAATTCCATTTCAAGTTTTTCCGCGTCTTCTGTTTTTTCGCGTCTTCCGTCATTTGAACTCTCTGCCTCCCAAACGCGAAAACGACCGTGCCGATTAAAAATAAAAACGAAACGACGTTGTTCCATTTTAGAGTTTGGTCAAACATAAAATAAGCAATGACCGTGAAAACCGTCAGCGTTACGCATTCCTGAATAATTTTTAGCTGCGTGACTGTCAATCCCGCGTCCGAGCCGATTCGATTGCCGGAACTTGGAAAACATACTTAAAAAACGCCAAACCCCAGCTTGCTAAGATAGCCAGCCGCAACGCGCTGTCTTTGTGTTTCAAATGTCCATACCACGCAAACGTCATAAACGTATTTGAAATCACCAGCAACAAAACAAAAAGCCACATTTGCCATTCACCTCGAAATAAACTTAATCGCGGAATCAAGAGCAACCTTTATACCATGCGGTTGAGAAAAGTTAATTGGTGCAGTGAGTAGATTAAACCAAATTCCAGACTAATCGGTCGAAGCGAAGTATAAAGAAAGCGAACCGATCTTTGTAGGTTTTTTTCTCAAATCAGTCCGCTTTTGTTTGTTCGGCGGCAAGTCGTTATAATATCTTTTTACACAAAACTTTATAGAAAAGAGGAATTAAATGGCAGAACAATTTGACGTTTGTATTATCGGTTCGGGACCCGGCGGATACGTCGCGGCGGTGCGCGGAGCGCAGGTTGGTTTAAAAGTAGCGTTGATTGAAAAGGAAAAAGACGCGCGGCTTGGCGGAACGTGTGGTTTGCGCGGCTGCATTCCGACCAAAGCACTTTTAAACGCGGCGCATTTGTATGAAAAAGCGGGACATTTCGAGCAGTTCGGTTTAAAGGTCGAAGGCTTGAGCTACGATTTTGAAAAAGTCCAAAAGTATAAATCGGATGTCGTGGCGAAAAACTCGGCGGGTGTCTCGTATCTGATGAAGAAAAATAAAGTTACGGTTTTTAACGGCTTTGGCAAAATCGCCGGACGCGGCAAAGTCGAGGTCACGGGCGCGGACGGTAAAAAGCAAATTGTCGAAACGAAAAATATTATTATTGCGACGGGTTCGGTCGTGCGCCCGATTCCGGGTTTTGAAACCGACGGCAAACAAGTCGTTAATTCAGACCAGATTCTGGAATTAAACAAAGTGCCGAAATCGATGATTGTCTTAGGTTCGGGTGCGGTCGGTGTCGAATTTGCGAGCGTTTATTCGCGCTTCGGCTGCGATACGACTGTTGTCGAATTGATGGACAGAATCGTGCCGCTCGAAGACGCGGAAGTTTCCAAAGAGTTAGAACGAAGTTTCAAAAAACGCGGCATCAAATGCTTGACCGGCATGAAAATGGACAAAATCGAAAAATCGAAAAAAGGCGTTAAAGTTTCAGGCAAAGATTCAAAAGATAAGGACGTAACGCTCGAAGCCGAAATGCTTTTAGTGGCGATTGGCAGAATGCCGTATCTCGAAAATCTCGGACTCGAAAACACAAAAGTCGTCGTCAATCCGCGCGGCACGATCAAAGTCAACGAATTTTGCGAAACCGCCGAATCGGATGTTTTCGCCATCGGCGACGTGATTGACACGGCTTGGCTCGCGCATCTCGCCAGCAAAGAAGGAATTTTAGTCGTCGAAAAACTCGCGGGTAAAAAAGTCGAGCCAATCAATCAACGCCTCGTCCCAAACTGCACCTACTGCGACCCGGAAGTTGCAAGCGTCGGCTTAACCGAAGCGAAAGCCAGAGAAGAAGGCTACGATGTCAAAGTTGGCAAATTCCCGTTCTCGGCTTCCGGCAAAGCGCGAATTTTGGGCGAAACCGACGGCTTTGTAAAAATCGTCGCCGAGAAAAAATACGACGAGGTTCTGGGCGTTCACATCATCGGACCGCACGCGACGGAACTGCTTGCCGAAGCCTGCGTCGGAATGCAGTTGGAAACCACCGCCGACGAATTGGGCAGAACGATTCACGCCCATCCAACCGTTTCCGAAAGCATAATGGAAGCGGCGGAAGGCGTTCACGATTTGACGATTCATCTGTAATTCGGTTGCGGACGAGAAAAATCAAATGGTTTTTGGGTTTTTAATCTGATTGACCGCTTTTTATTTAAAAGATGAAAAATCGTTGCCTCTTTTTATCGTTTATTTAAGCAATCCGGGATGTTTCTTCCCGAAGAAAGAGAGCATAAAAGTAATAATTATCAGCCGTTGTCTGATTGATAATTGGAAACTATTAGTGTTTTAAGCAGAATTTTAGTTAAAGAAAAAGCCGCAGTTTTAATTGCGGCTTTTTCTGGAGGAGGATAATTACTTTAAGCTCGGTGTTTCACATTATTAAGACGCTTCTTCGTCGCCGTTCCGGTATCCGATCTGATACCCGCGCGCGAAATTATTTCGATAAACTTCGGCAAAATTGCCGAAACCGACATCATGATAGTAACCTTTGATGCTAGTGCATTGTCAATTTGATACTAATATGCGAATCAGTAGTTGAAAAATCTCGTTGTTGGAAATAAAAGAGTTAGTAGATTATATTTTTATAAACTCGCAAGTTCGGCTTTGTAAATGATTGATTTGTTCAGTCAATTTCAACTACTGATTCGCATTAATGGATAATGCAGGCTCAACTTCTGCCGCGCATCAACAGTCGTCATTTTCCGTTCGATTCTTGCTTTTGCCGCATTGCGCTTTTCTCCAAAGGCTTTTACTTCTCGTTTGAGTTTTTCTTTATCGCCAATTCTGCATGACAAGCATTGTCGGGCTAACACGCTTAGTTCAATTTCCGCCATATTCAACCAACTGGCATGTTTCGGCGCAGAAGTGAAATTCCAGTTTCTTTAAGTTCCCTCTGGCTTCTGGCGCTTCAAATCGCTCGTATAATGCCCCGCGAGAATGTGTTGACAAATTATCCAGCCGGGCGCGAATTTTGTCGGCGCAGGGAAAAGCCTCATCCACCAGCCATTTCATCTGTTCAGCAAAATCACGTTTAGTGTGCTGCTCGGTGATTTCAATGTGCCGCCATCCGGCAAGCGGCTGACAAAACATAAACAGGTGTGCCACGCCGTTTCTTCGATACTCATAATCAAAGCGTTCAACCTTGCCTGATGCGGCAATCAGGCAAGGGCGCGACTCCGTAATCGGTTGTTTGCTGGTTTCATCAAAACAAATAACCGGAAACTACTCGCCCATAGTCTTCTGAATATAAATCCAACACATCTTCCATTGCGGCAACAAATTCCGCCGTCCGCGCCGATACACCATTGTTTCCAAAGCCACGACTTGAGTTTGTTTTTTTGAGTATTTGCCGAACGGTTTCCCGCGCAATCGAATTCACAAAACCAAGCTCTCGCTGCTTTGTCAGCCAGCAGAGAAAGCGTCCGCCGCGTCCGCCGCGCTCGCCGCTTCGGGTGCTTCAGAACAAGCCACGGCAATCAGATGAGATTGCTGTTTCCCGCTCAGACGCGCACCGCGCACCGCGCCTTAGTTTCTCGTGCAAACAACCCAAGCCTTGTTCGACAAACCGCTGACGGGTTCACTAAATCGCTGGTCGAGCCGCCCGAAGTGCCGCTACAATCTCAGCATTGGTTTTGCACGCATCGGCAAGCAGCAGAATGCGAGCGCGAGTCAGCTTGCGTGAATTATGTTTGCCGCTTCAAGAGCATCTTTTCTAGCTCGGTGCGTTCGTCCTCACTTAAATCAACGTGGTATTTTTTCTGCGGCATAGTCTTGTCAAATCCTTTTTGATTAAACTATACCGAATCAAAGAACATCCATCAATATCAGATGGTCAATGCACTAGGCTGCATTAGTTGCTAAAATGCCTTGAGACAGTGAGAAAAACACCGCGAGGCTCTTTGCAATCGCGCCGGATAATGTCGCAAGCCATCATTACCGCTTTCGGGCAAATGAAATTAACCCTTTGCCAATTGTCTAATCTCGTCAACGCTTTGAGGATTTTCCAAAGCCGATAAATCGCCCGCGTCTTCGCCTAAATAAGCTGCCCGAATCACGCGGCGCATTACTTTGGCGTTGCGCGTTTTCGGTATCGCGGAAACGAAATAAATTTTTGAAGGCGCGAGCGGTTTGCCCATATCTCTGGCGACCGCATTTTTTAATTCGCTTTCTAAATCGTCCGCTGCTTTCGTTTTCAAAACGCAGAAGGCAATCATTTTTGTGCCTTTTAATTCATCGGGAACGCCGATGACGGCGGCTTCCGTCACAAGCGGATGCGCGACTAAAAGGCTTTCGACTTCGGCGGGTCCGACGCGCTTTCCCGCGACTTTCAAAGTGTCGTCGCTTCTGCCTAAAATAAACCAATAACCGTCAGCATCGCGCATCGCCCAATCGCCGTGAACCCAGATGTTTTCAAAGCGCGACCAGTAGGTTTCCAAATATCTTTCGCGCTCCTGCCAGAAGCCGCGAGCCATTCCAATCCACGGTTTTTTTATCGCCAATTCGCCAACCTGATTTGCGCCGACGGATGCGCCTTTGTCGTCCAAAATCCAAGCGTCAATTCCCGGACACGGCGCGCTAAATCCGCACGGCTTTATTGGTAGCAGCGGATTGTCCATCAAAATTCCGCCCGAAATTTCCGTGCCGCCGGAATAATTTATTATCGGAAGTTTTGAGTTGCCAACTTTCTCAAACAGCCACCACCACGGCGCGGGATTCCAAGGCTCGCCCGTCGAAGCGAAAGCGCGAAGATTAGAAAGGTCGTGCTTTTTCGGCAAATCGTCGCCGTGTGTTGCTAAAGCGCGAACGAGCGTCGGCGAAATTCCCAAAATCTCAACTTTATGTTTCGCGCAAAATTCCCACATTCTATCGGCGGTCGGATAATCCGGCGCGCCGTCGTAAATGCAAATGGTCGCGCCGTTTATCAACGCGCCGTAAATCAGCCAAGGTCCCATCATCCAGCCGATGTCCGTAATCCAAGAAATGCGCGTTCCCCTTCCAACGTCTGTGCCGAAAGCCATATCCTGCGCCGCCTTTACCGGAAAACTGCAATGCGTGTGCGCGATGCCTTTCGGCTTGCCGGTCGTTCCCGATGTGTAAAGAATAATCAGCGGGTCTTCGGCGGCGGTTTTCTCGATTTGCTGAAAATCAATGGGCGAGCGCATACCGTCTTGCCACAAATCCAACCAATCTACGATTCTCTGTTTGCGGCGAACCGGACTTTCTTTTTCCCAATTTTTCCGACCTTCGCGCCGACCCGTTCCGCACATCGGAACTCTGTCCGGCTCGACATCAATAACGACCATTTCTCTCTCGATGATAAAAAATTTTTCTATTGACGGAGCTTCCGAAGCGGCTTGCGCGGCAATTCCGAACGAGTGAAAATTTTTGCCGCGACGCGGAAACTTGTCGCAGGTAATCAAGGCTTTTGCGGCAACGGCTCGTAAGCGACTGGCGATTGCTTCAACTCCGTAACCGGAAAAAACCGGAACGGCAATCGCGCCGATTCTTCCGATTGCCAACAATGCTTCTACCGTTTCAAACATCATCGGCAGATGAATCCCGATTGCATCGCCTTTTCCCAACCCGTGAAAACGCAAACCGGCGGCGACATAATTAACTTTGCGTTGAAGTTCACCGTAAGTTAATTGTTTTGATTTGCCTTCTTCGCCTTCCCAGATTATCGCGGGCTGATTTTTCATTTCGCCGGTTTGCCAACGGTCGAGACACATTTCCGTAATGTTCAAACCCGCGCCGGCGCACCACTGCGGAAACGCCGCGCCGTCCGATAAATCGAGCAGCTTTTCGTATGGCGGATTGAATTTTATATCTAAAAATTTTAAAACCTCGGCGGTGAATTGTGCGACGTTTTCGATTGATTTCCGGTAGAGTTCATCGAAAGTTTTCGCGCCGGTTTGCCGCATAAATTCGGTTAATCGGGCTTTTTCGACCGTTTCTTCGGTCGGTTTCCAGGCGATTGGCTGGTGTTCAAAAGATGATTTTTCGGTCATAGTCTTATGTTATTGCGTTACGGAGAAAAATTCTATCGCACCGGTTTTGCGAGACAACAAAATACCGCCGCAATTATATTATAAACTTGAAAAGAAAATGGATTTTAATAATTTATCGCTTCTGGTTTTAATCGGTTTGTTTGCCGCAAGCGCGCTGGTAATTTGGTTTGCGGGCATCAAACTTGCCGGGGAAGTCGACCGGATCGACAATCATTTCGGTTTGGGCGAGGCGCTTGGCGGCTTGATTTTGCTGGCTGTCATCACGAATTTGCCGGAAATCGCCATTACCGTCAGCGCGGCTTTGCAAAACAATCTGGAAATCGCGGTCGGAAATATTCTGGGCGGCATTGCCATTCAAACCGTCGTGCTGGTTTTTCTCGATTTTTACGGAATCGGCAAAAAAACGACTTTGACTTCGCTCGTCAAATCGCCCGTCATTCTGATTGAGGCGATTATGGTCGTATTTGTTTTAGCACTGGTCGTCATCGGGCGCGTTTTGCCCGCCAGCCTTGCCGTTAAAGGCATTTCGCCGGTCGGCGTATTGATTCCGATAGCTTGGATTGCGGGTTTATATCTCGTCAAACAAGTTGATAGAGATACGAAAAAATCAGGCGACGATGCACAAAGCGACAAACCGGACAAAAAAGACGACGCTGAAAATGACGGCAAATCGGGCGATAAAAAGCCCGACGACGCGAAACAAAAAATCTCGAAAACTTTGCTGTTTGCAGCAATTTTCGCCGTTTTAACTTTGGTTGCGGGATTCGTTATCGAGTTTGCATCCGACGCGCTCGCCAAAAAAATCGGTATTGACGGTGTGCTTTTCAGCGCGACCGTTTTAGCCGCGGCGACCTCTCTGCCAGAAGTTTCGACCGGTTTGGCTTCGATAAATTTGAAAGATTACGAGCTTGCCGTCAGCGATATTTTCGGCGGCAACGCTTTTTTGCCGACGCTCTTTCTGGTCGCGGAAGTTTTGTCGCGCCAGGTTGTTTTCGACAAAACCAAAAATTCGGACATTTACCTGCTCGCGCTCGGCATTCTTCTGACGTTGATTTATTTGATAGGTTTTGTCGTCCAGAGCAAAAAACAAATCGGGCGCGTCGGCTTTGATTCGCTCGCGGTTCTGATTTTGTATCTGGCTGCCCTCTGCGGTTTGTTTTTCGTTCAATAAATCGGCAGGATTAGGATAAAATCGAAAAGTACTTTGTGTTCATTTGCAGTAATCTACAATCAATTTTAAAAGTTTATGAGCGAAAAACCGGTCGAAACAAAACTTCCCGCAAATCTTTTTCAAGGCAAAACCGCAGTCGTTACCGGCTCAAGTCGCGGCGTTGGTCGCGCCACAGCTTTGAGATTGGCGGAAGCGGGCGCAAATGTCGTCATCAATTATTTATCGAGAGAAGAAGACGCGAACGAAGTTGCAGGTTTGTGCGAAGGACTCGGAGTTAACGCAATCGTCGTGCAGGGCGACGTTTCAGAATGGCAAGCGGCGCGAAATATCGCTCGAAGAACAATCGAAAAATTCGGATGTATTGATTTGCTCGTCTGTAACGCCGGAATTTGGGAAGGCGCGCCGATTGAAGAAATGTCCGAAGAAGTTTGGAACAAAGTTTTGAACACGAATCTGAAGGCGGCGTGGGCGATGACAAAGGCTTGCGTTCCGGCGATGAAAAAACAGGAACGCGGCGCAATTGTCCTTGTTTCTTCAACCGCCGGACAGTGCGGCGAAGCCAATTTTTCAAATTACGCCGCGTCAAAAGGCGGGCAAATTTCTTTTACCAAAGCTCTCGCGTCGGAACTCTGCCCGAAAATTCGCGTCAATGCGGTCGCGCCCGGCTGGATTGAAACGGCGATGTCGCGCCCCGTTTTTGAAGATGAAAATTATAAACAAAGCGTTCTAAAATCCATTCCGTTAAACCGAATGGCGACAACCGACGACGTTGCGCTTTCGATTTGTTTTCTCCTGTCGGATTGGTCGCGCCACATCACGGGCGAAATCTTAAACATCAACGGCGGCTCGGTTTTATGCGGGTGAATAAAATGCAAAACTCAAAGTGCAAAATACAAAATAAAAGTCAGTTTTATAATTTTGCAGTTGAAAAAAGTTGTTGATAAACTTCGTTTAACTGTGTAGAATTGTAGTCGCCTTACTGATTCTTTTGGGAAAAGTTAAGCAATGAAAAAAACAAAAATCGAACAACGAATAGAAAATGCCGTTAATGCTTTTTTCGATGATGGAAATCTAACCGAAAATAATTCTCTCGTTTATTCAAACGACGTGAGTTTATTGCAGAGCGATACGTTGAAAGTTTTTACGGAGAAGGCAGATGTTTTCGTAAAATTTTTGAAACAAGTTTTTCTTTTCTTTCCTGGAACATTTGTTTTATTTAATCTAAGTCTGTTTTTTACGACCGTCACGCTGAATCCTGCAACCGCGCAATGGGCTTATCCTAATAGGCTTGTGTTCGCTCTGCTTACAAGCGCGTTTATGACGATGTTCGGTTTAGGCAATATTAAAAACATTAAACATTTAATCATTCCCGCCTCCGTCGTTCTTTTTGCTTTTATTTCAGGCGTTATTATTTCGTGTTCGTCAAACTCGCTAAAAATTCTCGACAATTATGCGATTTACTTATTTCCGTTAGCCCTAATCATACCTTTTCTGGCAAAAAGCTGGGTTGATAAAACGGATAAAAATTTCGACGGCGTTTGACAAGATTTAAAAATTTGTTTAGCTTAAAACTTACTTAACCGAAATGAGCAAACAAAATTTGCAGATTAATTTGAATTGTTGTCGCGTCTCGTAATGCGGCACGCTTCAAATTGTTAAGTTTGAAAACTGAAAAGCGTGGCGATTTAAGGAAACTTGCTCCACGAAAAAAACTGCTAAAGACTCGCGGCGATAAGCCGATGCAAACGAAAGATTTTAAAACCTTTGTGCGATTCTTTAGCACGAAGGTTTTTTGTTTTTGAAATAAAAGTTGCCGAAAAACACATTTAATAAGTTCGGAGGAATTTATGTCGGAAGAAAACAAAAATTATCATTTCAATACATTAGCAATTCACGGCGGGCAAACTCCCGATTCGGCGACAAAAGCGCGTGCCGTGCCGATTTATCAAACGACCAGCTACACTTTTGACGATGCCGATCATGCCGCGCGGCTCTTCGCTTTGCAGGAATTCGGCAACATTTACACGCGCCTGATGAACCCGACGACGGATGTTTTCGAGCAGAGAATTGCCGCGCTCGAAGGTGGAGTCGCCGCGCTTGCCGCAGCAAGCGGTCAAGCTGCCGAAACGCTGGTAATTTTAACTCTGGCGCAGAGCGGCGACGAAATTGTTTCGACAACTTCGCTCTACGGCGGAACTTACAATCTTTTTCATTACACCTTGCCGAAACTCGGAATCAACGTCAAATTTGCAGACGGCGCGGATTACGAAAAAATCGAATCGTTAATCAACGAAAAAACGCGGGCGATTTACACGGAAACAGTCGGCAATCCGAAACTCGATGTGATAGATATTGAAAAGCTCGCGGACATCGCGCACCGCAACGGCTTGCCGCTCGTGATTGACAACACGACACCAAGCCCCGCGCTCGTCAGACCGATTGAACACGGTGCGGATATTGTCGTTCATTCCGCCACGAAATTTATCGGCGGTCACGGCACGACCATCGGCGGCGTGATTGTTGACGCTGGAAAATTCGATTGGATGGCGAGCGGACGGTTTGCCGATTTCGTTGAACCCGACCCAAGTTATCACGGCGTTTCGTTCACCGAAGCCTTTGGAAATCTGGCGTTTATCATCAAGGCGCGTGTGCAGGGATTGCGCGATACGGGCGCGGCTTTGTCGCCGTTTTCGTCATTTTTATTTTTGCAAGGAACGGAAACTTTGCATCTGCGGATGGAGCGTCATTCGGAGAACGCTTTGGAAGTTGCGAAATTTTTGCAGAATCACGAACTCGTCGAATGGGTCAATTATCCGGCTTTGGAATCGAGCAAGTATTACGATTTAGCGAAAAAATATCTGCCGGACGGCGCAGGCGCGATTGTCACTTTCGGCATCAAAGGCGGTTACGAAGCCGGTAAAAAATTTATCAATTCGGTCAAACTTTTCAGCCTTTTGGCGAACATCGGCGACGCGAAGTCCTTGGTTATTCATCCGGCTTCGACGACGCATTCGCAGTTGACCGAAGAAGAACAAGCGTCAACCGGCACAACGCCCGATTTGATTCGGCTGTCGGTCGGCATCGAAGACATCCGCGATATTCTGGCGGATTTGGACGACGCGCTGCGCGGCAAAAGTCGGGATTTAAAAGAGGAAAACGAGACGGATATTTCGCAAGCGGCGGCTGGCGCGGGCGGAGTTTAAGTTTGGGAACAAGAGGAAAACCGAGCGGACATTTCCTGTCTTCAATCCGCCGGTTTTTCTCCTTTCCCGAAGCGATTTCACGGTTAATTTTGTGTGCAGGTTTTACAACCGACAATCGAAAAGGATTTCGTTTCAGGCAAAAAATTTACGCTTGAATCGGGCGCGGTTTTGCCGGAAATCGTTCAGCATTACGCGATTTTCGGCGAGATGAATTCTGATAAGTCGAATGTCTCGCTCGTCTTTCACGCGCTGACGGGTTCGGCGCGGATTGACGAATGGTGGCGCGGTTTAATCGGCGCGGGCTGCGCTCTCGACACTAGCCGGAACGCTTTCGTGTGCATCAATTTTTTAGGTTCGCGCTACGGTTCGACGGGTGCTGTAGATTCCGCAGGTTTATTGGGCAAGAATAACAAAACGGAATTTCCGCTCGTCACCGTAGCCGATATAATTCGGGCGCAAAAATTGGTTTTAGATTCGCTCGGAATCGAAAAATTAAACGTCGTTCTCGGCGGTTCGGTCGGCGGAATGTGCGCTCTACAATTTGCGTCGGAATTTCCCGAAATTGCGGGAAAATGTATTGCAATCGGCGCGTCGGAACTTTCGGCAATGGGTTTGGCTTTAAATCATTTGCAGCGTGAGGCTTTAAAGCACGAAAGAGATGTCGGATTAGCCCGTCAGATTGCGATGATTTCCTACAAATCGCCCGAAATTTTTAACGCGCGTTTTGCCAGAAAACCGAATCGCAACGGCGAAAATCCGCGCTCAAGTTTTGAACATCGTTTCGATGTCGCGGGTTATCTCGATTATCAAAGCGAGATTTTCAAAAATCGGTTTGACGCGGAGACATTTAAAATCATCTCAAAAGCGATGGATTTATTTGAACTTTCGGACGCGGAAATAAAAAAAATCAAAACCGAAACTTATCTGATTGGAATTTCGAGCGACTGGCTTTTTCCAGCGTCGGACGTGAAAAAATATGCCGAAAGATTAAGCGAAAACGGCGTTGACGCTGAATATGTCGAATTCGTTTCGCCCGACGGACACGACGCTTTTTTGTCGGACACGGCAGGAATGAATGGGATTTTAGAAGAAATCTTGTAGGGACAGGTCTTGCGCCTGCTCAATCAGCCTCGCGGCTGAAAGATGTGTTTAAATTTCAAAATTTTGATTATTGAACAGGCATTCACCGCATTGGGCAGGCGCAAGACCTGCCCCTACAATTATTGAAAAAATTATGACCGAAAAAATTGTTGAAAAGAAATTACCGGATTATTTATTAAGCGGGAAAACCGCGATTGTGACGGGCGCGTCGCGCGGCATCGGACGGGCGACGGCGATTCGTCTGGCGGAAGCTGGCGCAAACGTCGTCGTCAATTATTTCCAACACAAAACGGATGCGGAAAAGGTCGTTAAAATTTGCAAAGAATCGGGTGTCGGCGCGATTGCGGCGCAGGCGGACGTTTCTAAATTAAAGGACGCGAAAAATTTAATTAAAGAAGCGTTAAAAGAATTCGGGCAAATTGATTTGCTGGTTGCGAACGCCGGAATCTGGGAAGGCGCGCCGCTCGAAAAAATGTCTGAAAAAATCTGGGATAAAGTTCTGGACGCGAATCTAAAAGGCACTTGGACGGTTTGCCGCGCGGCAGTCGAGCAGTTTAAAAAACAAAATTCGGGAAACATCGTCATCGTTTCTTCGACCGCCGGACAGCGCGGCGAAGCGGGTTATTCAAATTACGCCGCGTCAAAAGGCGGACAGATTTCTTTTACAAAAGCCCTGTCAAACGAACTTGCGCCGGAGATTCGCGTCAACGCGGTCGCGCCCGGCTGGGTTGATACGAATTTGAACGACCCCGTTTTTCTTCACGACGAGGAATTTGTCGCGCGTGTCGTTGACGCGATTCCCCTAAAGCGCGTGGCAACCGCCGACGACGTTGCGCTCTCAATAATTTTTTTGGCGAGCGATTGGTCGCGCCACATCACGGGCGAAATTTTAAACATCAACGGCGGCGCGGTTTTATGCGGATGAATAAAACGCAAAACTTTGAAAATGCAAAATTCAAAATGCAAAGTGCAAAATGAGATTTCCGTAAAGTCCATTGCGATTCTAAACAAACGTCTTCAATTTTGCGTTTTGCATTTTCTTCGTTTAATTTCAAATTGATTGTGAACGAGAAAATAAATCCGACAGTAATGAAATTCGGCGGCACGAGCGTCGGCGATGTTGCCGCGTTTGAGCGCGTCTGCCGCATCGTCTCTGAACAAATTGAAAGACATCCGGTCGTCGTCACGTCCGCAATGACGAAAGTGACCGACGCTCTTTTGTCGGCGTTCGACGCGGCGCGCAACAACGAATTTGAGAAAGGTTTTGAATTGCTTTTGCCGCACTTTGAACGCCACACGGAAGTTGCCGAACATTTTTTAGGCGGCGACGCGAAAAAATCTTTTGAAGGCGAACTGGAAAAATCGAAGGCGGAATTATCGGAGATTCTCGAAAGAGTTGCGCGGCGCAGTTTGCCCGTGCAGCTTTTAAAAGATGTCGTCATCGCTTACGGGGAAATTCTGTCGTCGAGGCTTTTGACCGAAGTTTTAAAATCGAAAAACGTTAACGCCCGCCACGCCGACGCGCGTCGTTTGATTGTCACCGACGACGAACACGGCGCGGCGAATCTGATCTGGAGCGAAACCGAAAAAATCGTGCAGGTCGAATTAAATTCGATTCTCAAAGCGGGCGAAGTCCCCGTGATAGGCGGTTTTATCGCGGCGAGTCGAAGCGGTGAAACGACGACTTTGGGACGCGGCGGCTCGGATTATTCGGCGGCGATTGTGGCGGCAGCACTTCGCGCAAAGGAATTGCAGATTTGGACGGACGTGACAGGTGTGATGACGTGCGACCCGCGCATCGCCCCGTCTGCTTTTACGATTCCCGTTTTGAGTTACGAAGAAGCGGCGGAACTCGCTTATTTCGGCGCGAAAGTTCTGCATCCGAAAACGATTCAACCGGCGGTTGATTTTGCGATTCCGGTCAGGGTTTGCAATTCGTGGAAGCCTGCGGAAACCGGCACGATGGTTCTGGCTGAATCCAGCGAATCGCCAAACAAAATAAAATCAATCGCTTCAAAAAAAGGAATTACGATTTTGCGCGTCACGTCGGCGCGGATGCTCGGCAGTTACGGTTTTATGAGCGCGCTGTTTCAGATTTTTGAACGTTACCGCACGGTCATTGACATTATCTCAACTTCGGAAGTTTCGCTCGCGCTGACTTTAGATAACACCGATTCGCTCGAACAGATTACGGCGGAATTAAAGCGGCTCGGCGAAGTTGAAATTGAAACTGGAAACGCCGTTATCTGCGTTGTCGGCGAAGGTTTGCGCGCATCGCGCGGCTTGGCGGCGAAAATTTTTTCGACCATTGAAGAAACAAATATCTCGCTCATCTCGCACGGCGCGTCAAACGTCAATCTAACATTCGTCGTCAAAGAAAATGTGATGAACGAAGTCATAAAAAAACTGCACGAGAAATTTTTCTGAAATGTTCAAGCTCAAATTTGAATCGGGAACTTTAATTTTAGAAGGCGCGAAGGAAAATGATTCCGTGCCGCGCTCTTTTGTCTGGGACGCGCGGACCAAACATTTTCGCGCTCCGGCTTATAAATATCGTGAAATTATCAAGGATTTTATTCGCGCAAAAACGCCTTATGAAGATTTAGCGAAGGCGTATTCCGTGTTTGATTTTAAACCGAAATTTCACGTCGCGCCGCGCCCGTATCAAACCGAATCAATCGAAAAATGGAAGGCGAGTGAAAGATGCGGCGTGATTGTTTTGCCGACCGGCGCGGGCAAAACTCACGCGGCGACGCTTGCCGTTGAAATTTGCGGGCGGCAAACTTTGGTCGTCGTGCCGACGCTCGATTTAATGAATCAATGGTATGATTTGCTGCTTTCGACATTCAACGCCGAAATCGGTTTAATCGGCGGCGGTTTTTACGAAATCGGCGCGATTACCGTCACGACTTACGCTTCGGCTTTTCGGCATCAGGAACGACTGGGAAATCAATTCGGTTTGATAATTTTCGACGAGTGTCATCATTTGCCGTCGGAAGGCTACAAATACGCGGCGGAATTTGCAATCGCTCCGTTTCGACTTGGTTTATCCGCAACGCCCGACCGCGCGGACGGCGGCGAAAATGAACTCGAAAATTTAATCGGAAAAACCGTGTATCGGCTCGAAGCGCAGCAACTCGCGGGCGAATTTCTGGCGGATTACACCATCGAAAAAATCGAAGTTGATTTGTCCGACGAAGAGCGAAGAGCATATCAAAAAGAGCGGCAAATTTACACAGACTTTCGTCGCAAAATGAATCTTCCTTTCGGACAGGAAGGCTGGCGAATGTTTTTAATTTACAGCGCGAAAAGCGAAGACGGCAGACGCGCCATGCTTGCCTATCGGAATTATAAAAAAATCGCGCTCGGCACGGAATCGAAACTCCACGTTTTGCAGGATTTGCTCGTCAGGCATAAACACGACAGAGTTTTAATTTTCACGCACGAAAACGAAATGGTTTATCGAATCTCCAATGATTATTTGATTCCCGCAATCACGCACGAAACCAACGTCAAGGAAAGAAAATTCTGGCTCGACGCATTTAACAAGGGCGAAGTTTTAGCACTTGCGACATCGAAAGTTTTGAACGAAGGCGTGAACATTCCAGACGCTTCGGTTGCGATAATTCTTTCCGGTTCAGGCTCAAGCCGCGAACACATTCAACGCTTGGGAAGAATTCTGCGAAAAAAAGAAGACAAACAGGCAATTCTTTACGAAGTCGTGACGCGCGACACGACCGAAGAATACACTTCGCAAAAACGCTCTGACGCGCGACAGTTTCAAGAAATGAAAAAGCCGAATGAGAAAGGTTTATTTGATTAAAAATTTGGCGTAGAATTCTTTTATGAAAAATCCGATTGTTACAATTTCAAACGAAATAATGGGCGGAACGCCTGTTTTTGCGGGAACTCGCGTGCCGATTCAAACGCTCATTGATTATCTCAAAGAGGGCGATTCGATTGACGAATTTTTGGAAGGTTTTCCGACCGTCAAGCGTGAACAAGTAATCACATTTCTTGAAGAAGCCGAGAAAGAAATGGAGAAAAAGGCGGCGTGAAAATCCTGCTTGACGAATGTCTTGACCGCCGTTTTGCAAGGGATTTAACTGGCTTTGAAATTAAGACTGTTCCGCAGATGAATTGGGCTGGTCTAAAAAACGGCAGTTTGATGAAACTTGCCGCAGCGGAATTTGATGTTTTTATTACGGTTGACCGCAATCTTTCATTTCAACAAAATCTGCCGAAATACGAAATCGCTGTTCTGGTCATTCGTTGCAAATCAAACTGTTGGAGAGATTTACAATCGTTTGCGCCAAAAATTATTGATATTTTACCGCGCTTGAAAAAAGGCGAAGCAGTTTTTATAAGCTGAATAAAAATTATTGCCTGTCGCACGGTAGTTTCAAGAAATGAAAAAGCCGAATGAGAAAGGTTTATTTGATTGATAAAATTTATAGTTTTGGTTTTAAAAAAGTATTATGATATAAAAATTTTGTGATTCAAATGCGCTTATCCTGTGAAATCCCTACACACAAACAATAATCTTTTAACCTTCTATTAATTCCCAAACCTGAATTCTTTAGCTCTTTAATTCCCCATTGAAAAAGATTTTCTCGGACCTCTATTTCAAAATTAGCATTTATGCGTTGCCAAATTTTATAAGCACAATCCAAATATAGAATTCCCTCGAAATTAAAAATGTTACTGAGTTCATCATCGACATCATCGAAATTGTTAAAAATAGTTACGTCGCTAATTGATACTTTATTGAGTAGATTTATTTGTTCGGGATTGGTTGAAAATTCTTGACATAATCTTTCAAATTCTACATCCAGCTTTTCTTTTCGGTATGCTTCCTGTTCAAATTGATTTTTAATTATACCGAGTATCTGTTCACTATCATTTTGATTTAAAGAAGTCACTAGAGAAGTTTGATTTCTCATCAATTTTGAAAAAATGTTATTCCAATTCCACCAAAATACCAACTTTTCGTGAATGAAATATCTATCTCCCCATTCATATAACTGAATTGCAGTTTCTTCTTCATAGGAATTAACGATTCTCCCAAAGCAGTCATATAAAAGTCCTAAATCAAGCATTCGCTGTGCTTCAAAATGATTTGAAACTTCTTCGTCCGTAGTCATTATTTTCGGAGACCAAATTGACGCGCTTCCCTTAAAAAAGATTTTTGCAATATCTAGAATAGGTTTTGGATTATCAATTATCTTTTCGGAAATGTCTATAATTTTCCAGATAGGTATGCAGAGTTCATATCCTAATATACGAAAGACAGCACCCCATGAAACTATATCTGACCGAGATTTTAATAATATGTTCATTTTATGAGATTACCAAACCTCTTTTAACTTGTCTTTTCCTTACTTTAAGTGTAAAAAAAGTATGCGAATTATGGGAATTATAAAAAGATATTGAAATTTCTCGTTTCTCGAATATATTATGCAAGTAAATTATTTAAGTTCTCCGCCGTTTCTTCTAACAAAAGCGGTTCGAGTTTTGATTTGAAAAAGACGACGTTTTCGCTTGTCAAAGTCGCTTCTTCACGGCTTCCGCGCAGTTCCTGCCACGCGGCGATGATAAAATTTTTAAAATTCGCCGACTGAAATTCTTCCAATTTTTTCTGCAAACTTTTCGGTGTCCAGAATCCTAAAACGTCGAGATAAATTTTTTCATTTTCGGGCGAAACTAAAACGAAATCGGGAACGAAAGCTGTCTTGCCCAAATCGACGACTTCGCGGTTTTCCCGCAATTTCCAGTCGGCGGAAGATTTTTCCCAATCGCGTTTCAGTTTTTCGTGAATCGGATTTTCATATTCAGGTTCGTCGTAACGGTTGGAGACGAGTTCGATCTGCTCGCTCGTCAATTCGTAAAACGCCGTTCCTTTTTTATCGTTGATTTCGGCGCGCATTTTCCAGTTTCCGCACAACAAAAGCGCGGGCAGAAAAACCGCCATCTGAATTCCGTATTTTTGCGAGCGGTGAAAAAGCGAAGCCGCGCCGGTCAAAATAATTTCGTAGCCATTTGCCGCATTTCCAACGACGGAATGAATCAAGCCGAAATGTTTTATCCAGCCGAAAATCGCGCGGTAATTTGCCGCATCCGACGGCGCGACACGAATTTTCATTTCGACGCAGCGATAAAAAATCGCCTGCGCCTGCGCCAGATTGTAACGGTCGAGCAGTTGGGGCGGCGCGGATTTTTCAAACGAAACAAGTTTTTGCTGTGCCGACAAATCTGCGTAAAGATTCGAGAAAATCGCGTCGGCAGTCGTGTTTAATTCTTCGGCGACCCGTTGCAAAACTTTTGCTTTGTTTTCTGAATCGGGAAAAACCGGATGAAATTTCGCGGCTTCGAGAAAAACTTTTTGACGAATTTCAGACGGTTCGGCAACACTCGAAGTTTCAAATTCGCAGCAGTCTGTCAGCAATTTTATCAGCCCGCGCAGAATCCGAAAATCTGTTCCCGTGCCGATGTATTCTTCGAGTTCCGCGTCGAGCGCGCCGCGCGTTTTGCCTTGAAATTCCTCAAAAATTTCAATTAAATTCGCGGCATCGCGCAAATATCCGGCATCGTCGGTTTTAATCAATCGCGGGAAAATTTTATCGCCGCGCCGAAAGTTAATGGCTAAATCTGAAGTGAGCATTTTCTCGTATTAAGTTGTTGTAGTATATCATTAAACTGTCTTAAACTCTTTTCAGTCGGACGTGGGATTGTCAAAGTAAAAGCAACCAAAATAACTATGAAAAATTTTATCAAACTAACATTGTGTTTAATTTTTTTAGCGGCGGCGCAAAATTTTTCGGCGCAAAATGTTAAGGACGAGTTTCTCCGGCGCGAAGTAAAAATCGGTGGAGA
Organism: Pyrinomonadaceae bacterium; assembly: GCA_050996405.1. Taxonomy (GTDB): domain Bacteria; phylum Acidobacteriota; class Blastocatellia; order Pyrinomonadales; family Pyrinomonadaceae; genus JBPCRW01. Next base: position 23,797 of record JBPCRW010000001.1, read on the forward strand.
AACTTACGGTTATCGCGTTTATGTGCCGCAAAATCGGGATGTGAAGAAGAAATTGCCCGTAATGATGTTTTTGCACGGCAACGGCGCGAATGGAACGGACAACGAAAAACAGGTTGCGGGATTTGAAAAAGTCGTTTTCCAGAATCCTAAAATTTTCAACTTTATTATCGTCTTTCCGCAGGCGCGACCGAATACTTTTTGGATTGGCGAGCAAACCGAGCAAGCCTCGAAAGCCTTAGACCAAACAATCGCGGAATTTAACGGCGACTCGCAAAGATTGTATTTAGCGGGTCATTCGATGGGCGGTTACGGAACTTGGACGACAGCCGCTTTGTATCCGCATAAATTCGCCGCGCTCGTGCCGATTTCAGGCGGAATCGTGCCGCCGTTTAAGCTGCCGCCAACTGCCAAATTACTTTTTCCGAAGGAACTGATTGCGATTGTAGAATCGCAAAACCCATACGACGCGCTCGCCGAAAAAATCGGCAACACGCCCGTTTGGGATTTTCACGGCGCGGAAGATGAAGCAGTTCCCGTGACGGAATCGAGAAACATTATCGCCGCGTTAAAGAAAAAGGGAAACAAAAATGTCAATTACACGGAATATCCGAAAACCGACCATAACGGCGCGCTGATAAAGGCTTTTTCAGAACCAAAACTTTACAAATGGCTTGCCGAACAAAAATTGAACAAATGAATCTTTTCGAGCTAACAAAAACTTTAATCAATATTCCATCGGTTTCCGACAACGAGCAGGCTGTCGGATTTTTCCTGCGCGATTATCTTCAATCACTCGGCTGGAAAGTCAAACTGCAAGCCGTTTCGGAAAATCAAAATAATGTTATCGCTTATTTAAACGATACGCCGCGCGTTTTTTTTTCGACGCATTTGGACGTTGTGCCGCCGCATATTAAGGCGAGCGAAGACGCGGAGAAAATTTACGGGCGCGGCGCGTGCGATGCCAAAGGAATTATCGCGTCCGAAATTATGTCGGCGGAAAAATTGCGGCAACAGGGAATTAACGACATCGGTTTGCTGTTCACGGTTGACGAGGAACAGGGCAGCACGGGCGCGCGGGCGGCAAATCTTCATCCAATCGCGGCGAAATGCAAATACTTAATTAACGGCGAACCGACCGATAACGAACTCGGAATCGGCTCGAAAGGTTCGCTCAGATTTCTCATCAAAACGCAGGGCAAAGCCGCGCATTCCGCTTACCCCGAAGAAGGCGAATCGGCAATTGAAAAACTGCTGGAAATTTTAGCGGACGTGCGAAAAATCGAATTTCCCGCGAACGAATTTTTCGGCGAAACGACCTGCAATATCGGCACAATTTCCGGCGGGCTGAAAACAAACATTGTCGCGCCGCACGCGGAAGCCGGTTTGCACATTCGTCTGGCGACCGACGAAAAATCAATTTTAAAAATGCTGGAAAAAACGATTGCGGGACGCGGGAGTATCGAAATTATGTCAGTCGCCAAACCTGTGAAAATGCTCGCCGTCGAAGGTTTCCGGCAAAAAGTTGTGCGTTTTACAACCGACATTCCGCATCTTTCAAATTGGGGAATGCCGCTGCTTTTGGGCGCGGGTTCGATTCTCGTCGCGCATACAAGCGGCGAATTCGTGCTGAAAAAAGATTTGGAAGAATCAGTCAAACTTTATGTAGATTTAGTAAAGAAATTATTAATCGCGTAAAAATCTTAAATCATTTTCGCCGCAAAAAGACACAAAAAAACACAAAAATAATTGCAGCTTTCTTTTTGTGCATTTTGTGCTTTTTTGTGGCAATTCTTCTTATCTCGAACTTAGGTGGTTTATCCGTTGAGCGCGATTCGCTGAATCGTGAAAAGCTGGTTGATTCCGGTTTCGGCGAGTTCGAGCATTGAATTCATTTGCGCGCGGTTAAACGGCGCGCGTTCCGCCGTTCCCTGAATCTCGATAAAGTTTCCCGCGCCCGTGCAGACGATATTCATATCGACTTCGGCGGTTGAATCTTCGACATAGCACAAATCCAGAATCGGCGAGTTTTCGACCATTCCGACGCTGATCGCAGCGACTTCCGAGAGCAGCGGCGATTTTTTCAAGATGCCGTTTGAAACCAATTTCCGGCACGCCAGAGCGAGCGCGACATATGCGCCCGTAATCGAAGCGCAGCGCGTTCCGCCGTCAGCTAAAATTACGTCGCAGTCAATAAAAATCTGGCGTTCGCCCAGAGTTTTTGTATCTACGACAGCGCGCAAACTTCTTCCAATCAAACGCTGAATTTCCTGCGTTCTGCCCGATGGTCGATGCGTCTCGCGCTGCGTGCGCGTATTGGTCGCGCGCGGCAGCATCGCGTATTCCGCCGTTACCCAGCCCGCGCCTTTATTTCGCAGAAACGGCGGAACTTTTTCTTCGACCGTCGCCGTGCAGATAACTTTTGTGTTGCCGATTTCAATCAACGCCGAGCCTTCGGCATACGGCGAGATGTTCGGCGTGATTTTTGTGTTTCGCAGTTGGTCGCTCGCGCGTTTATCTTTTCTTTCGTAATTCATTTCTTTAGTGGTAAATGGTGAGTGGTGAGTTTCGGATTTTCACTATTCACTCGCCACTCATCACTAGAATAATTCATCCGCGCCGAAAACTTCGACGGCTTCGAGTTTAGCAGGTTTCGCGCCTAAAAATCTTTCGGCGACGCGGGCAAATCTTTCTGCCGCGTCCGTCACATAAAAATGGTCTAAATCGTCGCCGAGACGACGCGTTTTTTTTCGCTTTGTTTCCGCGCTTGCCAGATTTTTTTCGGCGAGCAAAACGGCGGTTTCTTCGGCGCAGGCTTCACCCGAATCAATCAAAATAACATTTTTGCCGACCGTGTCGGCAATCACGTCGCGCAGAATCGGGTAATGCGTGCAGCCTAAAACGAGTGCTTCGACCTTCGCCTTCAGAATTTTTTCAAGATGCTTTTTTGCAATCGAGCGCGTTTCCGGTTCATTCGTCCAGCCTTCTTCGGCGAGCGGCACAAACAGCGGGCAAGACGTTTCGATAACTTTTATTCGAGGCGAAATTTTTTCAATCGCTTTTTTATAAGCATGACTTGAAACGGTCGCTTCGGTAGCAATCACGCCGATTTTATTTTTCGCAAGTTTCGCCGCTTTCCGCGCGCCGGGACCAATGACACCGACGACATCAATGCCGACCGCCGCGCGGATTTTCGGCAACGCCAGAGCCGAAGCCGTGTTGCACGCCACAACCAAAATTTTAATGCCGCGCGAAGCCAGAAAAAGAGAATTTTCAATCGCGTAGCGTTCGACCGTCGCCAGCGATTTCGTGCCGTAGGGAACGCGCGCCGTGTCGCCGAGATAAACAAATCTTTCGTTCGGCAAGCGTTCGTGCAAAGCGCGATAAACCGTCAAACCGCCAACGCCGCTGTCGAAAATTCCAATCGGCTGATTTTGGATTGTTTTAGACATCGAAACGAAAAGTAAAAGGATAGTTTCGGAAAATTGAAAAGTCAAAATCGCGCCAATGCGAAAACACTAAAACCCTGCTTGAATTGAATCTCTAGCTTAAAGAAAATATAATCTTGGTTTTGCGCCAATGGACACTCCGCTAATCATAACTTTTGTCATTCTCATCATCTAGCTGATTCTTTTTCTGACGGATAAAGTTCCCGCCGACCTTGTG
>JBPCRW010000108.1:0-9840 GCA_050996405.1 Pyrinomonadaceae bacterium
CCGACTTTTTATTTTGGATTGCGCGATTGCCGCGACGTTTTCCACGTCCGTTTTGATTTGCACCTTCGCCAGTCGAAAGCCTGCGTCAGCACCTTTACGCATTAGCCATTCGATTCGCTCTTCGTCCGTATTTAACGAAATGCGGCGACGATTTTTCTCGTCCCGAAATTTTCGAGTGAATTCTTCGCGTTTCCTTTCGTCGGGATGCCGATAATTTTGACCGATGCGTTTCGTCGGATTCGCTTGCAGACGAAACAACAGCAGCTTTTCGTTTTCAATCGCCGCGTATTGCTCGTGAACCGCTTTGCATTTAATTTCCCGAGCGTAACCTTCATGCAAAAAACTCCAATCCGGTTTAACGCTTGATTGGACGAGCAGAACGGCTCTGCCGCTTCGCCGGTCATAATCAAGCCGATGCAAAAGATTAAATTCATTGCGCGGCGTTCGCCGTTCGTGATGCGGCAAGCCATCCTGATTTTCAATCGGCGGAAACGCACTCGAAATCGTTCGATGCAGATTCTGCAAGTTTCCCAAATCGTTCCAAACCTGCCGCGACTGCGGATTAAAAATCATTTTCGTCAGATAAATTTCCATTACTTTCGCCTCCATTTTTCAAAATAATAAAATCGGTTTTCACACGCCGGTCGGTAAAACGCCGCGCGGCAAAGGAAATTGGCACATCTTGACGCACAATTCCCATTGGGTCATTTGAAGTTGTCTCCATTACGCAAACAACTTTTTCGTCAAAATCAAGCTGTTCATCTTGCCCAAGCCAATTATGATTTTTTAGGGCAATTTCGAGAGTTGAATCAGATAAACTATTTTCCAGCCAAACAGGTTCGCTCGGCACAAAAGATTTTCTGCCCAAAAAGATTTGCTGTTTTGGTCTGGCGATTTTCTGATGCAAGAGAGTTATCAAATTTTCATCGCCCGATTCCAAGCCAACTAAGAATCTTGCATCAGACAAATAGTAACGGCGTGATTCTCTTGCATCGTTTTTATCAATCTTGCCGCTTGCAAGATAAAGTCCTTTCTTTGTTTTGGTTGGCGGCGCACCGCCGATTGTATGGTAATCACTCAACATAACTCCCGGACAATCAATGCGAACGCCCATTCGTAATGCGGCTAATCTTTTCAACGAAGGCTTTTCCGTTTCGTCAATCTCTTCTTCGGTTCTTTTCTTTCCCAACGCCGAATAAATCAAGCCGATTACGCCGGATTTAGATGGCTCAAGATTTGTTTCGCGGATAGTGTATCGGCTTTGCGTTCCCCAAGACTGCATCGGACCGACAAGTCGTAGCAATAGCGTTCTCATTTGTCTATCCTCCGTTCGATTGGTCAAAGGCTTGACTAATTAACTTGTCAATTAACTCTTTGAGTGAATCTGATTCTTTGAGTTCTGTTTTTTCACCGCTATTTTCTTTCGGCTTGGAAACAAACTCATCGTTTGATTCAGAACAGTAGCCGCTATATTTTGTTCCGACGATTTCTCCATACATTCTTTCTTTGTTAAAAAAGTGCTTAGTCAACTGTTGAATTGATTTCTCGACCAAACCGTTTTCATCGTCGTCTTGAAGGCGAATCGGCTTTGAAAAAGCGTTTGCCAGCGAACACAAATAACCTTCTCTAACGATTCCTAAAACAAAGGTCGGAAGCGTCGGTGATGCGAAAGAATTTTGTTTGCCGGAAGGAACAGCGATAACAAACGACTGCAAAAACGCTTCGACGGTTTTTCTCGCCAAATCTTTCGCATTGTCCGCATTAACCAGATTGTCTTCCAAGCAATTCGTATCAATATTCGCGTAACGGTAGTAACAAGCCGAATTAAAATCAACCGTTCCAATCATCGCAGCGCCTGACTCGTTCGGCTTCAATTCCTTTTTGAATTCATCCAAAGCCGTAAAATAATCGAACTCGCCATTACTAACTGCGTGCGTTGAAATCGCATGAGCAACTTGACTTGCTGCGTCTATATTGTGTTCAGGCACGTCAGCCATCATTCGACCGAACATTGCAATATCTGGTGTTTGCTTTGCGCCGAGACTTTCCCTAACTTTCTTTATGAGATTACTCATCTTTTTTTGGGCTTCTTTAATGAAACTTTCTATTCTTTCCAAGTTTGCGCCGTTTTCTTTAATCTCATTCTCCTTAACCGTTAATTGTTCTTGCAATTCTGATGTTGGATTTTTGTTGATTTCCGTATCAAGAGATTTTTTTTCCTTCGCCAGAGTTTTTTTCTCTTGTGAAAGTTTTTGCGTATCATTATTCAAATCAATTAGTTCTTGAAAAGAATCCCAATCTTCGTTGCACAAAACCGCAATATCATTCAAAGATTTATTACCTAAAAACTGTAATGCGCCGCTTTCGTCTTTCTCGCTTTCCTTTTTCCATCCTGATTCCTTTAAAACAAGATTGGCGACAAATCCGGCTTGGTTTTCGTCTTTCTCAAAACGCTTAACCAAAATTTGTTTCAGTTTTTCCTCAACCAATTTCGTTCTTTTGCCGAGAATGTTCGGGTCGAGTAATTCTTTATCTTCAACATAATCTCTGGCGGCGCGTTTCAATGCTTGACTAGAAACGCGGGCGCGTTGCACGTCGCCAAATTGACAAGATTTCGGTGCGCCTGTTTCATCTCGATTCAGGTTCGACGGCGCGAAGTTTTGCAAAATGTGTAATTCGATAAACATAATTATTTTTTCTCCTTAATTTTCTTTGATTTCTTCAATTTTATAGAAAGATTGCGCCCAACTTCGTTGCGGCGAAATTCGTCTGTTGGTGGTGGAAAAGGATTTTTCATTTCTCTTCCAACGCAGCAAATCTCTTAGCAGTTCGACCCAATCAATGCGGATTTCATAAGATTTCAAAAGCAAAACGGCTTGGCGCAAGCGCACGGGCAAATCCGCGCTTCGGCTGTTCAGCAATACTGAAAATCTTTTCTCCAAACTTTTCGACTTTCCTTTGCTCGTTTCGGCATCGTCTTTATCTTCGAGCATTTTCAGTTCGAGACGGCGAAACGACGCGCCGAAATTTCTGTCAGCCGGATATATCTCTTCCTCGTGATGCCAACTCAACCTGTTGTTTTCGTTTTTGAATGTTCCTTGCTGATACAAAGCGAAAAGCGAAGCAACAAGGAAATAACATTTAACGTCCCAACTTTCGCTATGCCGACTTTCTTCAAAATCGGCAGTCCATTTACATAAATACTTGTAAGCTGGAAACGCCGTATTGATTGGTTTTCCCAAAACTCTCCGCAATTCGGACAATGCCGCCCGATTCGGTTCGCCTCGAACATTTTCGTCCTCATCGTTTTTCTTAAATCCCGCCAATCGTTCAAGTTCGTGTTCGACAAACGGGCGAATTTTTTGAAAACTGTTTTTTGTCTGTATTTGTGCCGTTCCTATCATTCTTCAACCTCCTCTTCTTCTTGTTTTTCTACTTCATCGTCAATCGCTTCAAAATTTGCATACCTTTTCCTTTTGATTCTTAATTCAACTTCCAGCCAATTTCGCGCAACCGATGTCGAGCGCAGCGAGCGCGGAGAATTCCCCAGACTGAAAGCAACTTCATCGAAAGCCAGCAACGCCGTTTTTTGCAAAACTTTCGCCCACTTTTGCCGTTCATTTTTCCAATCGTCCAAATTTACGGCGAGCGCGAGAAGCAAATGACGAAAAGGCGTTTCCAGACGCGACCAATAGCGCAATTCAGGCGCGAGAGATTTTGATAAGTCATCTACGTCGTTAAATTTCTTTTTATAATCTTTGCTCTTTTTGAGTTTGTCGAAACTGTCTTTGGCTTTTTGTCTTAAATCTCTCGATAAAGCAGGTCTAAACCAATCGGCAATTTCAAAACGAGTGTCGGGCAAAAAATGCAAAGTCGCCATTCGATAAACACCGCCTGATAAAAGCCCCGCGATGATTTCAGCAAGTTTTAAGGCTTCTCCAAGCTCGTCACAAAGTTTTTGGTTGTTAAGGTAAATAACAGGCAAAGGCAATCTTTCGTGCCGCCAAAATAATGGCTTAGCTTTATTCACACACAAACCAAAAAATTCAAGCGGAAAAATTGCATCGCTTGGTAACTTTCCGTTGCTAATCAAATCATTCAACCAGTCCAAAATTTGCGGACGCGCAGATTTTTCTTCAACTGATTGAAAAAGTGAAAGACTGTCTCTCCACAAGAATTTCTCGCGTTGAAAAGAAATCGAAGTCCACCCTTTCGTAGGACTTTTCCGAAAGCAAGCCATTTGTTCTTTGCCGTATAAACTGCTTAGCTCAGATATTTGATTGCCTTTCATAACGACAACTTCTCCGACGACTGCTTTGGAAAGCTCAGTCTTTTGCTTAAGTCTTATCCGGCGGCTTTGCCAAGTTAATAAGTCAACATAGCCCACAGGCTTGCTATCTTCTTTAGGATTTATTTCTCTGTCGTTTCTCCAAACAGGCGAGTCCGCAATTTCTCTTTTAGGAAAAGGAATTCCGAATTTACAGTCATATTGTGTCAAATTGAGCATCAATGTCTTAAATAGATTTTCACCCTTGACCAATGCGACCGCACACTTATTCAGTAGCGAAGCATCGGCGGATTTAACATTGCTGATTTCCACCTGAGTCATTCCTTTTTCGTGAACGTATGTCTGCAATCCGCCGACATCGAAATTTTGAAAAGCCAATAAATAGCGAGCGGTTTGGGCGGCTGTCAGCGTATGTGATTTTCCTGTGTTTGTATGCTCGAATAGCGTCGTGTAGTGTTCGCCTTCAAGGAAAAACTTCCATATTGGTTTTAGAAATTTTTCGTCAAATTCAACTTTAGAAGTTTGATAAAAAGGTTTCTCGTCATCGAAAAGATGGAAATTCTTTTCGTTTTGCGAAAAATACTCATTCAATTTTTGAGTATCGAAAGTTTCGTCGCTCCACCACTTTCCCCATTCGTCATAGTCTTTCGGACCTTGCAGACAATCGTGCAAAATCGCTATCAGCAAACGATAAAGCGAAATGGTAACAAGCGGATTTTCGCCGATAATTTCTTCAATCTGGTCTGCTTCAGCAAACGCTTCGCGCAAACTTTTAGGTTTTATTTCGCCGCTTGAATCGCCGCACATCACGCACGGAATCCATTCTTCCGTAATCAAATTAAATTCAGCCATTGTCTTCCTTTTCATTCTTAAATTTTACAACTCTCAAACCGAGTTTCGGGTGTAAATAGATGGAAAAGTTTTCTATCTCTGCCGAAGAATCTTCTTCAAGCCATAAAACAACGCAAGACTTCAGCAACGCGCATTTTTTCCATTCCGTTGGGGGGGTTGTTTCTTCCGCTTTGAGCAAAGCCAAAATCAAATCTTTTCTGCTGATTGAAATAGAATTAAACAAAAGTTGTTTTATATTTTCCCTAACTCTTTTTTCCGTTTCTTTATCAGCATTTTTAGAAAGAACCAGATCTTTCACGTCAATTGGATTTTCTTCGTCAGCGTCCAAGAAAGCCCTTTCTGTCGAACCATACAAACAAATAATCGAAAGGCCATCGGCATTCAACCTTGTTAACGCTCGGAAATTTTCAAAAAACGCTAAAGAATCTTCTTCAAGTTGTTCATCTCTTTTTCCAACAATTTTATAAAGTTCCTGTGGGACGTGCGGCATTGAAATCCACCTGTTTTCAGCTTCCACTATTTCATCGTTCGTGCCTTTTTCATATTCAGCAAAAGATGCGTTCCAAACCTTCTCGTATTCAGCAGATGGACAAGTTGTTTTCGTGTCATAAACCTTTTCAATCAAATCTTCAATTTCAGTAGGAATTTTGATTGTGTCGAGTTCGCGGGAGAAAAGCCACGAACGAAGCAGAATGTGTTCGTCATAAATAATTTTGTTCACGCCGAAATCAGGCGAATTCGTTTCGGGTTGTAGAATCCAAAGCATCGGGCGTGTTTCGTTAAAGTTCGCCGGACGATTTTTGCGGCGGTGGCGCATTAAGCGTCCAGCGCGTTGGAGAATTAAATCAATCGGCGCGAGTTCGGTTATCATCAAATCGAAATCGAGGTCGAGCGATTGTTCGATAATCTGCGTCGAAACTAAAATTGCGCGTGTCGGACGTTCGACTTTGTGCGGTTTGAGTTTTTCTTTGCCGTCAATCGTTTCCGCAATCATAACTTTACTTTTGTCTTTGCCGAAATTCAGCAGAGCGCGATTTACACGCTTCATTCGGTCTTTGTGTAAAAAACGGGCGTGTAGCAAATCTATTTCTTCGGGTTTCCAAACCGTTTCGGAGGCGGAAAAATTATTTTCGTCGGTGAAATATTTGTTAAGTGCGGTGAAAATTTCCTGCGCCCGTTTGACCGTGTTGCAGATAATCGCCGCGCAACCGCCGTCGGGTAGTCGGTCTTTGATTTTCCGCGCTAATTCTTCGAGTTTATTTGTATCGTCTGACAAAAAACCGTCGAGATGTTCAAGATACAAAGTGCGCGTGTTTTGTTTAGAAGTGTCAAGATTTACAACGTCAATTTTGTCATTCGTCGCGTAGGCAATGCGCGGATATTTGTCCTTTGGATTTTCTTTTAATTCATTAACTTTTTCTGTGGCGAATTCCACGCCGAGACCTTTTAGATACGCTTCTAAAAGTCTGTTACGGCGTTCTTTCGGAAGTGTTGCGCTCAATAAAATAACGGGCGAACCCAGAGCCGCGAGCCACATTAAAAGCCGTTCGAGAAGCGTTGACATATAAGCGTCGTAAGCGTGAACTTCGTCAATGATTATCGTTTTATGAGCCAAACCGAAAAGTCGTACGAAAACGTGGCGCGTTTGCAAAACGGTGAGTAGTGCTTGGTCAATCGTGCCGACACCAAACGGCGCGAGCAAGGCTTTTTTGCGTCCGGTGAACCACGCCCGCGCTTCCACCGTCGAACCGCAATCATCGTGTTTCTCGTCGTCGCCGGAGATATTTTCTAGTTGAATGTTCTTCGCGCCTTTTTCATCTTTCAAAATTGTTAAAAAATCGGCGTTGATGGCGGCGTGTCCGTGAACCAATTGCAGATGAGTTTTGCCGTTCGGAAAACGACTTTCGAGAAATTCTTTGACGCGCCCGAACATTTGATTGCTCGTCGCCTGCGTCGGCAAAGCGAAATAAATGCCGTTCTGTTTCAAGTTGTAGTTAAAAATGTCGGCTAAATAAATCGCCGCTTCGGTTTTACCTTCGCCCGTCGGCGATTCAACGACGACAATTCCGGCGGATTCGAGATTTTGCGAAATGTTTTCTGCTTGAATTTGCAAATCGCGCGGCTGTTTTATTTCTGAAAACATCTTCCGAAATTTCAATTTGTTTGTCGGCTGTTGCCAATTCAGCCAGCCGAGTTCGTGCAATGCTTTTCCGGCTTTTTTGCGCGAGTCTTTCGCATAATTTTGTAAATAATCTTGCAAATCAATTTCCGGCGGAAAATCTTTTTCTGTATCGGCAACGCACGGAAAATAAAAAGCGTTCGAGCCAATCCAATCGGCAACCGAAACGAGTCCGGCGAGAATCATCATCGTCGCGTTATCGAGTTTGGCATTTTCGGGAAAAATAAAATGTTTGACGGGAAAGATTTTTTCTAATTCGAGGACCAGAAGTTTCCGCGCTTCCGTCCATTTTTCGTTGCCAACTAATTTTGGATTCTTTAATTTCGTTTTCCAAAACGATTCGGGAAATGTTCCGTGATGTCCGCCGATTAAAATACTGATTTGGTCGGCTAAACTTTTGGGAAAATTGAAATCTTTTCCTTCGAGAATTTTCGGCAATTCAACGGCGGTAACGTAGCCATGCGGCGCGTCCGAAGGCTTTACTTCACCGTAATTTTGTTTATGTTTTTCATAGCTGAATTCATTGGTGTAAATCTCCCTGATTTGCTGCTTTGTGTATCGAAGCGTAAACGGCGGCGAGCATTTGCCCAAGTCGTGGAGTCCGGCTACAAACGCGACGAGCGAACCAAATTTGTTGAAGTCCTCATTAAGATATTTCACATTGAAAGACTCGGCGATTTTTCTCTTTGTCGCCTTCGGTAAAATGTTGTTCCACATTGTTTCGGTTACAGCCGCCACATCAATTAAATGACAGACGAGCGGATGAAAAGCATTTGGGCGCAGCAAACCAGTTTTGTCGTCGGTAGTTTTCGCCCAAAATTTGGTGATTTCCATAAATTATCTTCTCAACTTTTGTACTGTGATAAAGCAGTCTGCAATTTCTCCCGAATAATTTTGCGTAGCTTCATTGGCTTGACCGCTTGGCAATCGCCTGCGTAAGTCAGGCAAAATCGCGCCACTGCTTCCAAGCCTTTTTCGCCGATGACAAATTTCAAGCGCAAGCCGCCGTCCATTAATTCTTCTCTGGTTTCTTCGGGGTGAAATGATTCGCGCTCGCGTATCCATTGCGCCCGGAAGCTGTCGAAAACGATTTCGACTTCGGTGAGCCGTCCGCCGCGCATCATAAAAAATCCGCTTTTCAAATAATCTTCGGCGTTCCATTTTTTCGGCGCGTCGAAGAATCCGCTCGTCAAGCGCACGTTTTTCATTCGTCCGGCGTGGAAATCGCGGAAGTCTTTTTTCTCGCCGTCGAAGCAGACCGCAAACCAATCCCCCGCAAAATTATGCAGCAATAGAACTCCGGCTTTTCGTTTAGAATGCTCGCGGCGATGCGGCGAGTAATAATCGAACTCGATGATGTGCGAGTTGACAGCGGCTTGGGCGAGCAGGTTTAAAACTTCGGGCGCGGCTGATGCGAACGGCAAATTTTGGAAACTGACATTTTCACCTAACGTGGCAAGATTAATCGAAACTTGGTCGGGTAATAAGGAAGCGAGTTTAGCCAGGGAATGCTTGAGTTTGAGGGCTTCCGGCGTATGTCCGGTAAACCGCAAAGCATTCTCGGCAATAAAAAAAGCTAAAAAATCGCCTTCGCTCAGATGTTTGAGCGGCAGTTCCCAACCCGTTTTGGCATAGCGAAATCCTCGTTTTCTTCTTTCGTAAATTAACGGAGCATTAAAACTATCACGCATCACCGCTAAATCACGCTTGATAGTGCGCTCATTGACAGAAAGCGATTCAGCGAGTTGGCAAACACTCGGAAAACTTTCGGCACGAATTTGCCGGTCAATTTCGTGTAAGCGATAAAAAGCTCTGAGGTAGACCCGTCCCGCCGATAAATCCTTTTCAATCTCTTTTGTTTTCATATTGGCACACAATATACCACACGCAAGAGGGCAAGGAATGTCCCTAAAGTAAAAAACTTGTAAATTTTATTCGGGTTAATTGATTAAGTTTTTAATGGCTGATTTACCGGTTAATACTTTATGCAAAGATTATAAAATTTTGAGATAACTTAAAGCTTTTTAGTAAGATTACCAATTGCTAGCATCGCTATTTTGACATACTTGGGATTAAGTTCTATTCCAATAAAATTTCTTCCTAATTTCTTTGCGACAACGGCAGTCGTTCCGCTTCCGATAAACGGATCAAGAACGATGCCGCCTTCGGGACAACCAGCTTTTATCGGTGTTTCAATCAGCTTCGGCGGATAAACCGCAAAATGACTGCCCGCAAAATTAATAGTCCCGATGGTCCAAACGCATCGCTTGTTTCTACCCGTTTCGAGCATTCTTAACCTTTGTTTTTCCGAGATTTGAGGATTGGCTGAAAACCAATAACTTTTCGTATATTTATGAGTTTTGTTTGGATCGAGCAATCGTCTTTTCAACCTTTCGGGATTTTTTAATTGTTCATACTGTTGTCGGAAGTAATACTTCCTATTTTTGACAAAGAAAAATATCTTTTCAAAATCAACCGTGAATCTATCCTTAATGCTTTGCGGCATCGCATTCGGTTTATG
>JBPCRW010000112.1:0-10915 GCA_050996405.1 Pyrinomonadaceae bacterium
CGGGAAACTTCTTCTTTCCTAGCCCGGCAGCTAACCTCGTAGGCTATGGCAGAAGAAGGACACCAAAAAGTTATGCCGCAGGCGGCGCAACCCAAGTGTGCTTTGCGCCTTTTATTTTTCAACAAATTGAAGCGAGAAATCGTGTCTTCTCAAAGAAAAGAAAGTTCCGCGTTCGCAAATCGTGCGGCGCGGAACTTTTTTGTCAATTATTTAACTTTTGAGTTAAAACTCGCAATTACTTAATAATACACCTGACGCGGTGTTTGAAAAAAGATTAAAATATTCGACATTATCAAACTGTCGGATTTGCGCCGCGCATTATTTTCTTCTCGTCGGCGCAAACTAAAACCGAATTCTTTTTCTTAATAAATTGTGAAAACCTACAAAATATTTAACGGCAAAACAAAAATCGGGCACTGCCTAATTTTAGACAACGCCCGCAAAAGCAAATTTAATCGCTCAAATTAAAAGTTCACGCGAAATGCGAGTTGCGTGACGCGCGCACTACCGACTTGAGTAATACGCCCGAAGTTTGTGCTGTTAATGTTCAAGAACTGATTATCCGAAAGGTTAAAGTTAGCTCTATTAAAAACATTAAAGAAATCAGCTTGCAGTTGGAACGTCAGTTTTTCGCCGACGACGAATCTCTTAATAACAGTCATATCAAGATTATAGAACGTCGGACCGTTGAATATCGCGCGTCCTAAGCCGCTCGTTGTTCCCGGAGTATTATTAAAGAACACTTGTCCGGTGAACGGGGCGGATGATAAACCATTTGAGCCGCGACCTGTTCCGCCAATAGCGGTATTGACTGAGCCGTCGGCGTTTCGTCCTAAAGCGGTAGGATTTATAAAAAAGACTCCGTTCGCGGTTTTAAACACGCCGACTAAATTTTTTATTTGATTTCCCGTCAAACTAGTGACCGCTGTTTGTCTTCCCGAACGACCGGAACGGTTTAGCGTTCCATTCGGGTCAACAATCGTAATCGGCGCGCCCGAACCGATTTGCAGAATACCGCCGATATTGAAGTTACCGAACAGAGTGCCGATAAATCCCTCTTTTAGATAATGTTTTCCTTTACCGAACGGAAGATCATAACTGGAAAGCAAGTTGAACTTATGAGTTTGGTCATAATCCGCCCGCGAATACTCTAAATTGGGCTGATTGAGATCCAAAAACGGTTCAAAGCGCGTTTGTCCCGTTCCGACCGCGTTCGTCAAATTTTTCGAGAATGTATAATTAGCTTCCAAGGAAAGTCCTTGCGAAAAACGTCGGCGCAGATCAACTTGCAGCGCGTTGTAGTTATACTTGCCGCCGTTGGTCAGCAGGTCGACAACTCCGGCACTTGGATTCGGCACGAAGTTAACAGTTCCCTGCAAGTTGTTAGATAGATAGATAAACGCTAACTGGGCGGCTTGTCCGGTATCAATCAGTCCGGTAATAGTTCCGTTGGTTAAAAGACCGCCGGCAGCTAAATTCGGAAACACGGTTAATATCTGACAACCGGTTGACGCTGCCTGCGCGGTGGTGCAAGCCGCCGTGCCAAATGTTAATTGGTTGCTGCGCGCTCGATTGAAGTCAGCCAAAAAGCCGTTGCCGGTAATATCGACTTGATTTAAATCAAATCCGCGCACCAGATTTTTACTGCGTGTTCCGACATAGCGAACTTCAAGCACTGATTTAAAACCGATTTCGCGCTGAACACCGAATGAATATTCCTGAACTAAAGGAGTTTTAATATTCGGGTCAACCGCAAAAACGGTGCCAAAATTTCCCGCCGCCGCGTTGTTTTGGGTAAAGGTTCTGTTAGCACCGGCAAAGACAGGTGTCGGAACAATTGGCAAATTATCGGCTCTCGAATTCAAAGCCGTCGAATTTCCGTTAAACGCATTTGAGCCTAAACTCAAACCCTGGTTGCCGCCAAGAGCGTTGTCGGGAGCGCGAACCGTTTCGTCGTTGATATAGCTGGTGCGATAGCCGCCGCGAATAACCGTGGTTGCTCCGAATAGCAGCCCGCCTATTCCATTTTCAAATTTCGGAGCATACGCGAAACTCAAAATAGGAGAAAAGTTGTTGTTATCGGGTCTGTAGAATTCTCCCGTTTTTCCGACATTGCCGCCGACAAATTGAAAGCTGCCGTTGGGATTTAAGATTGCCGAACGCACATTACTGCCGTTTGGGATAATCGGCTCTAAGGCTAAACCGTTTAAGGCTTTTAACGGCGAATAACGGTCATAGCGGACTCCTAAATTAAGCGTTAAATTCTTTGAAACACGCCATTGGTCGGTAACATATCCTCCGATAATAGTGTATCTATACACGATTCTGCTCGGCGCGCCCGGAACGAAGCCAGAAGTTTGCGTGGTGACATTGAAAGTTTGCGACGCGCTGGAGACGATGCCTCCGAGCAGAGCCAGCAAATTATTGGCAGTTGTTCGCTGGGAGGATGAAATTCCTCCCGGAAATAAACTCGAATTAGTGAATTGAGAAGTGAGAATAGACGGCGTGGCGGTGCCGGTTGCTACTGTAAATTGCGGAATAGTTGTAAAACCGGCAAAAGAATCAATATTAACATTTTGATATTGACCGCCGAAAGTTAAGCTGTGTTTGCCAGCAATATACGTCGCATTGTCTTGAAGATTGTAGGTTTTAACCGTCCGCCCCTGATTTTCAAAACTATTAAGCTCAGGATTTGTTATTAAGGGCAAATTAAAATTATTTGCCCCAAGCGGATCTACTCTCAGAAATGACGGATTGGATTTATAATATCCGCCGCGAGCTTCATTGCTGAATTTAGTCGAGAGCGCGGATGTCACGCCAATCGAAATAAAAGGGTTGTCCGAACCCTGAGTAACGCGCGGATTTGTATTGAAAGTATTGTCAATATCAGCGCGATTGACATTTTGACGCACAAATCTGAATGTTCCTGAAACCGTGTTAATAGGATTAACTTTGTAGTCAATTCTAGTCACGTAATTGGACTGTCTGGCATTATTATTTTGAATTACGGCAAAGCCCGTCGTATTAAGCAGGTCTCCTGCCTGAGTAGAATTTCCCTGCGGTAAATTAGCCAGAAAACGACTGGCGATCACCGGATTGATACCGGTGATCCCCGTGCCGAAAGCCGGATTGAACAAGTTAACTTGTCGGGTTTGACCGGAATTATCGGTATAAGTAAAAATTCCCTGACGCGCGCTAGGGGTTAAAACCGTGCTGAATTGCGGAGCGGCAGGAGTTATATCAATCAACTTCTCATATGAAGTAAAGAAGAATAACTTGTCCTTACCGTTGATAAATTCAGGACCGCCTTCACCGAAATTAAAGAATGGTAATGGTCCGCTGAAGTTTCCGCCGAACTGATTACGGTTGCGAAACGGACGAGGTGTGCCGTTAATGTTATTAAAGAAACTGTTAGCACTAAGTTCCGAGTTGCGGTTAAATTCAAACAGTCTGAAATGAAAATCATTTCCGCCGCGCCGGGTAGCAAATTGAATCTGCGCTCCGCCGAATCCGTCCGAAGCATTGGCTTGCGATGTGACGGCGTATTCCTCAACTTCATCTACCGTCGGACGAGCCGGAGAAAAATCCGTCGCATTTGAACGAATAAAATTATCCTGAACGTTGATGCCGTCAATTGTTATATTTGTGGCGGAAGTGCGAATTCCGTTAATGACCGTGCCTTGTCCCGCAACCGAAGCGGCACCCGGCTGAAGCGGCACGAAATTGAGCGGGTTGCGACCGAGTGACGGCAAGTCGTCAAGTTGTTTTCTGGTAACGCTATTATTTATTTCGCCATCAGTCGAATTAATGATATTCGCGCCGGCTGTCACGGTAACGATCTCTTGAACGCCGCCGACTTCTAATCGAGCCGCTAAAGTGTAATCTTTACTGACTTCGATTTTTACTTGATTGGCAACAAAAGTTTTAAAACCGGTTGCCGTTACGGTTACCGTATAGTTGCCAACGTCTAAGTTGGGAACATTAAATTCGCCGGATGAATTTGTAGTTGTAGTTACTGCCGTTCCCGACTGATTGCCTTTGACGACAACCGTCGCTCCCGGAATTAACCCGCCGTCGGGACCGACGACCGTTCCGACCAAATTACTTGAAGTTAACTGCGCGAACGCGGAACTAGTCGCAATTGTAATCACAGCTAAAAGCCATAATATTTTCTTCATATTAAATTTTACCTCATTAGTGATTTTGAAATTGCTCAAACAAGCTTCTAAAAATCTTTGATAAAAAGACAATACGCAACCACCGTTCCTCTTATGAGGTTTATAATTCAAAACATCATCTGAAACACCTATCTCCTTTATTTATAATTAAAAAGGCGATAATTTTTCAAGTTGCTCAATTGCTCACAATAATTTTTTTCATTGAAACTAGCTCTCGAATTTATGTTTTTGTAACTTCAACCAAAGTTTTGGATTATTTTCTCGAATAAGTTTTTACGAAATTATAAACTCACCCTACGCGATATTTGAAAAAAGATTAAAATATCCGACGTTATGAAACGGATGTCGAGTTTGTGTTCAGATTATTTGCCGGCAGCATTTTCGCAAATCGGCTTTTCAAACTTCGCGGCAGTCGAATCGTCTTTATCTCTCCGCGAATGAGCGTATAATTTTCAAAGGAATTTTTTTATCCTTATCAAATTCTATTTTAGCGGGTTTTGCGTCTAGTTGAATGTTGTAGCCTTGAACGCGATTTTGTAAGTTGACCGTTTCGTTTTTAACGCCGGACGCGGTTGTTATTTCAACTTCCAGAGGTAATACGAAAACTTTCGGAACGTCCGCTCCGGTTTGCGTCTGCGTGAATCGCAGGTTCAGACGTTTGGTTTTAGGATTGTAGAATTGTCTGACGCTCAAGCGCGGAAAACCGGCTTTGTAAATCCATTGGTTGAAAAATTGATCTAAATTTTTGCCCGATGCCGCCTCCATCGCTTTTTTCAAATCGCTCGTTTCGACATTGCCGAATTTGTGCGCGTTCAGATAAATGTTGATTGCCCTCCAGAAGTTTTCCGTGCCGACGGTTTCGCGCAGAATATGTAAAACCGCGCCGCCTTTTTTGTAAGTCGTCGTATCAAAAAGCGAATCGTCGAGCGGCGGATTCGGACGCAGCAATGCGTGGCTTTGACCGACCGAATCAAAAGCCATCGCGCTCGCGGCATCATCTGAAATTTGCCGCAGATAATCGGCGCGACCGAAAGTTTTTTCACGATATGCGGCTTCCATAAAGGTCGCAAAACCTTCGTTGAGCCACAAATTCGACCAGTTTTTGCACGTCACCAAATCGCCGAACCAAGAATGCGCGAGTTCGTGCGAAACCAAATCAATGACGTTTTCCGGCGGCGTAAAAATAAGCTCGGTGTCAGCCATCGTCGTCGCGGTGATATTTTCCATCCCGCCGAATTGAAAATTGGCAACCATCGTCTGGTCATATTTGTTGTAAGGAAAATTAACGCCCGTCAGTTGTTCATAAACCTGAATCATATCCGGCGTGCGCCCGTAAAACTTTCGCGCCGTGTTTTCAAGTGCCGGATACATAAAATAACCGAGCGGAATATTTTTATATTTGTCCTCGACTTTGACGTATTTTCCGACGACGAATGAAGTCAAATAAGTTGAATGAACGAATGATGTTTTGTAATGAAAAGTTTTCGTGCCGTCCGCGTTATCGCTCGTGTCGAGCAGTTCGCCGTTAGCAATTGCTGTTTCGCCCGACGGCGCGGTAATAAATTGTTCGGTCGTCGCTTTGTCGTCGGGAAAATCGTAAGACGGAAACCAATAATGCGCTTCTTCGGCTTCGCCCTGTGTCCATGTTTGCGCCGGATGACCTTCGCCTGCGTCAACAAAATACACGCCTTTTTTCGGTTTTGACGAGTATTTGAAATGAACGCTGATTGTCTCGTCCGGCGAATAATTTTTATCGAGCGTGATTAGTAATTTTTCGCTCGTTTGTTTGTATTGCAGATTTGTTCCGGCTGGTTCGAGCCGAACAAAATCGAATTTCATATCCGCCGCGTCGAGTTCAAATTCACGAAAATTATCCTTGAGCGGTTTTAATTCAATCGTCACGTCGCCGAAAAAAGTTCTGTTCGGGCGGTCAAAACTCGAACGAATAATGTAATGCTGAACATCATACGTCCGCACTCGGCTGGTTGATTGAATTTGCGCCAAGGAAGATTTTGCGAAAAGTAACAGGAAAGCAAATAACACAACGAGCAGAAAAAATTTGATTTTCATAAACAGAATATATTTGAAATTTAAAAAAAAGAAAACTGCAAACTTTTAGACTTGTGATAGGTTAATATAAAATTTTCAAAATTAAGTAGCCGGACAGAATTTATCAATGCCGCAAGCCCGCACTTTAGTTCGGGCGCAAAGAACACACCCGACTATCGTGCGTGTTTCTGCAAAAATCATTTATCAAATAATTTCGTCCTCTTACTTAAAATTTAAATCGTCCAATAATAAAGTTTATGAGAAAACCTGTGATTGCGGGAAACTGGAAAACGTATAAGCTGCTCGGCGAAGCGGTTGAAACGGCGTTGGCGTTGAAATCTTTGGTGGCGAACGCAAATCATTGCGAAGTCGTGATTGCGCCGGTTTTTGTTCAACTGAAAACAATTGCCGACAGATTGGAAGGCTCGAATATCAAGGTTTCGGCACAGAACTGCGCGCCGGAAGCCAAACAGAGCGCGAACACCGGCGAAGTTTCCGCCGAAATGATAAAAGATGTCGGCGCGTCGCACGTTATCATCGGTCATTCCGAGCGGCGGCAGTTTTACGGCGAAACTGACGAATTGGTTAATCGGAAGACGAAAGCGGCTTTGGCGGCGGAGTTGAGGGCGATTGTCTGCGTCGGCGAAATGCTGTCGGAAAGGGAAGCGGGAAGCGCGCGGGATGTCGTCAAAACGCAGCTTGTCAGCGGATTGGCGGGTTTGACAGAGGGCGATATGAAAAGTATCATAATCGCTTACGAGCCTGTTTGGGCAATTGGAACGGGTCACACCGCCGCGCCCGAACAGGCTCAAGAAATGCACGGCTTTATTCGTCAAACTTTGGCGGAAACGCACGGCAGGGAAACGGCGGACGCGACGCGGATTCTTTATGGCGGCTCGGTTAAACCCGATAACATCGCGGATTTGATGAAGCAGGCGGATATCGACGGCGCGTTGGTCGGCGGAGCGAGTTTAGACGCGGAAACTTTTGCCAGGATTGTGAATTACAAATAAGAAAATGGTTTATTTTTTATACGCATTATTTTTTATCTCGTGCATCGTTTTAGTGACGACGATTTTATTGCAGCCAGGCAAAGCGGACGCGGGCGCGCTTTTTACCAGCAATATCTCCAGCACGGCTTTCGGTCCGCGCGGAACACAATCGGTTTTATCGAAAATCACCATCGGCGCGGCAGTCTTATTTATGCTGTCGGCACTGCTGCTTTCGATGCCCGCTTTAACGGGAAATATCTCGGTTTTGCAGACTACTTCAACTAATTCGGAAACTCCGGCTGCCACGCCCTCTCCGGCGCAAGCCGATACGATTACGAATCTGAATGCAAATGTTCAGCCCGCTAGCACGGCGGCAAACGCCAGTGAGACAACCGTTTCAAATTCGTCGGCAAACGCTTCTCCCGCGAATAAATAGTTCTTTAAAAGAGTTGCTTTGCCCAGGTGGCGGAATTGGTAGACGCGCACGTTTGAGGGGCGTGTGGAGTAATCCGTGCTGGTTCGATTCCAGTCCTGGGCACCACTGTAAATAAAGGGTTTCAGCGATATACTGAACCCTTTTTTTAATGCTTATTTTAGCCGCGCCGAGCCTCTCGCAGGTTTCGACTCTCACAAATCGCCGACGTTAAAAGCTCGTTAAATAAAAATATGCGCGGCTGAAAATTTTTCCTCAAGTTATGAAATTGACGAAAGCAAGCCGCAAAAATTTATGCGGCATTCTGACTGCGCGAAAAATATTTAAAGTCGCCGGTTAAATTAACCCTCTATTCATTTTTCTTTTGTTAAACTCCATCTTGCTATGAGGATTCTGCTGGTTGAAGACGACGGGCGAATTGCAAATTTCGTTGCCAAAGGTTTGCGCGAAAACGCTTATGCGGTTGATGCGGCTGCGGATGGCGAAGCCGCGCTTTATCAAGCGGCGATTAACACATATGACGCGATAATTTTGGACGTGATGCTGCCTTTAAAGGACGGTTTCGAAGTGTGCCGCGAGCTTCGGAAAGACGGTATCAAAACGCCCGTTTTAATGCTCACGGCGCGTGATGCGATTGACGATAAAATTTCGGGACTTGATTTCGGCGCGGACGATTATCTGACAAAGCCGTTCGAGTTCGGCGAGCTTTTGGCGCGGCTTCGCGCTCTGCTGCGCAGAAGCGGCGAAATTCGCCCGCCGAAAATTATTATCGGCGATTTGGAAATTGATACTGTTTCGCAAACCGTGCGGCGCGGCGGGCGCGAGATTTCTTTGACGACGAAAGAATACGCTTTGCTCGAATTTCTGGCGCGGGAGAAGGGAAAAGTATTGGGTCGCGCCGAGATTGCCGAGCGCGTCTGGGACGAAAATTTCGATGCGTTTTCCAATCTGATTGACGTTTATATCAAACGCCTGCGCTCGAAAATGGACGAAAATTTTTCGACGCAGTTGATTCACACGCGGCGCGGCGCAGGCTACATTCTGGATGATAAATCGGAAAATTTATAGCCGTTCGGCAAAGGATTTTACAAGCTATGTTTAACTCTATCCGCACCCGACTGACATTGTGGTTCACGGGCGTTCTCGCCTTTTTTTTAATTCTGTTTGTCGCGTCCGCGTATTTGTTTTTGAAACATGCGATTCGCCGCCAGACCGACAATACGCTGCAGGAAATCTCGCGCACGTTCGCGGGCGGCGTGGAGCGCGAGCAGGAAAACGGCGAAGAAGCGGGCGCGCCGCAAAATGCCGCCACGCTCGAAACTATTCGGGAAGCGACAGACGATTTGCGGTTCAAGGATTACCAAATTTTTGTCTTCGACGCGCAGAAAAAAATCGTTTCGGCGAGCGACAACGCGCCGGACAAAACGAATTTGTCGGGCGAGCAGATAGCGGAATCGGCAATTGATTTTCCCGCCTCCGAAGAATCGGCTTTTTTCAATCTTTCGACAAAAGAAAACGATTTTCGCGTATATGCCGAAAAAATCGCGGTGAACGGGCGAGATTTTAGAATTTTCGTCGTTCACGCGCTCGACGACGAAGAAGAACTGCTGGAAAAATTTCGCGGAGTTTTATTGATTTCCGTGCCGCTCGCCTTAATTTTGTCCGGTTTCGGCGGATATTTTCTGGCGCGTAAATCCTTGTCGCCGGTGGTTTCGATGAGTGAAACGGCTTCAAAAATCGGCGCGACGAATCTGCACGAACGGCTTCCGGTTAAAAATGAAAAGGACGAGTTGGGAAGTTTGGCGACAATTTTCAATTCGCTGCTCGACCGGCTCGAAAATTCGTTTGAACAGCAGCGCAGATTTATGGCGGACGCTTCGCACGAGCTTCGCACGCCGCTGGCAATCGTGCGCGGCGAATCGGAAGTTACTCTTTCAAAAGAAAATCGCCCGAACGCGGAATTGCGCGAATCGCTCGCCATTGTTCACGACGAAAGCAAACGTCTGACGCGCATCGTCGAAGATTTATTCACGTTAGCCCGCGCCGATGCCGGACAATTCAAAACGAAATTCAGGGAAATTTATCTGGACGAACTGCTTGCCGATTCGGTTCGCGCCGTTCGCGTGCTGGCGGAGCGGCGAGATATTTCGCTCGAACTTTCCGCGCCCGTCGAAATGCCGATGCGCGGCGACGAACAGCTTTTGCGCCGGCTGTTCGTCAATCTGCTCGACAACGCCATTAAATATAATCGTGACGGCGGCAAAGTTTCGGTGCGCGGTGAAAAAACGAACGGATTATTAAAAATACAAATCGCAGACACCGGCGCGGGCATTCAGGCGGGCGAGCAGTCTCATATTTTCGAGCGATTTTACCGCGCCGATAAAGCGCGTTCGCGCTCCGAAGAATCCGCGACGAGCAGCGGCGCGGGCTTGGGACTTTCAATCGCGCGCTGGATTGCCGAACTTCATCAAGGCAGCGTCGAACTCGTCTCTTCCGACAAATGCGGAAGCACTTTCGCCGTCACTTTTCCGGCGGAAAAATTCACGAAATAATCCGCCGGAATATTTTGATTTATCCGCTTTATCCGCGTGAGTCCGCGGCTATAAATTTTATCTTATCGAGCAACCTGATGTTACTTGTCCGAAATCTGCAAAAAAGTTTTTCGCGTTAATCTTCTATTCATTTTTGGATTGCTATTCTGTTTGTGAAACTTGCGGCGGAAATGCCGCCGGAAATAAAATATATGGAGTAATTTTTATGAAATTGAAAAAAAATTCGATGGTTAGTTTTGTGTTGTCGATTTTCTTTGCAGCCGGATTATTTGCCGTAGCTTCGACGAGTGTTTCGGCGCAGGAACAAGGGGAAAAACCAGATCCGAATCTTGCAAGGCAGGCAAAAATCACGATGGCGCAGGCGCGTGCGACCGCTCAAAAAAGAGCTTCGGGCAAAATCGAAGGCGCGGAGTTGGAAAAGGAAAATGGAAAACTTCTTTATTCGTTCGACATTCGCAACTCTAAGGGAACGGTAACGGAAGTCCAGGTTGACGCGAAAACCGGAAAGCTGCTCAGCGCGAAGGTAGAATCCAAGAAAGACGAAATGAAGGAAAAACAACAGGACGAAAAACAGGAGAAAAAGAAAGGCAAAAAAACCTAATGCGGCTTTTCCTAGACCTATAGCGGCTTTCAGAATGATGCGACTTTTTGCAGAAGCCCGCACGAAGTAAGGGCTTCTGCAAAAAGTCGCACGAATTTGAAAATCGCTAT
>JBPCRW010000115.1:0-33233 GCA_050996405.1 Pyrinomonadaceae bacterium
CTGTCCGCGCCGAGATTATACAGCACGAAATTTTCCGCCGGTTGCCGTTCTTCTTCCCTGACGCGAACGCCGTTTTTGACGAGATTAATCGTTCGGCGAAAATCGCGGATTCCTCTGAAACGCGAATCTGTTTTTTGCAGTTTCGCCGACCATTCCTCAAGCTGTGTAACGCGCAAAAGCTCGTCGAAATCACAGCTTTGAATCGGCGCGTCTCCAACCGTGACTTGCGCCGGATTCGCCTTTAAAACTTCTTGGGCGACGGCTTTAATTATTGAAGGATGCGTGATAATCGGCAGCAAGCCGCCACTCCCTTGATTTTTATGCAGAACAAAATTCGGTTTGATTAAAACGCGCGAATTTTCCTTAACAATGTTGCCGAACGCGCCGCGATTTCTATCAGCCCAACCGAGATTTTCCGCATTTTGACAAATGGCTTTGGTGATTTCGTTTTCGCTTTCAGACGACGAATATTTCGCCGCCAATTTGACGGCGGAAACTCTCGCGTCTTTGATTTGAGATTGAAATTGCTGCGGCATAAATTTATCAAGCTAAGAAATAGGACGCGGATGAACGCAGTTTCAGCAGATTTTCGCGGATATGATTTTAGAAATCTGCGTCCATCCGTTTAATCCGCGTTCATCCGCGTCCTATTTTCTTTTCAATTTTCATCTTTTCACTTTTGAAATCACGGGTCGCCATTTGTTGGCTTGCGTTCGCGCGAGTTTTTCGACCACCTTTAGATTGACCGGCAAGCCTTTTAAGTTTGCCTCAATCGTTCGCAAAATCTCTCGTTTCTGCGTTTCGTCAAATTCTTTTTTCGGCACAATTTCGAGTGTAACCGAATAATCTTCCGCTTGAATCAGCATATATTCGCGCACCGCGAAAGATTTCAATAAATGCGGAAATTCCGCGCCCGAAACCCAATTTTCATTTTTCAGCCAGATGCGGTCGAGTTCGCGCCCCGTCACTTCGCGCAAAATAAAAGCCGGATGTCCCGCGCGGCTTCCCGCCGGGAATCGCCCGACATCGCCCGTGCGATAACGAATCAACGGCATCCCGTCGGCGTGAAATTTCGTTACCAGAATCGGCGCGTTTTCCGCGTCCGTTTCCGGCTCGACCAAGCCCCAAGCCCAGTCAATTTCGTAATCTAAACTCTCTCGCGGATTCGTCTGAATTCCGATTGCGCCGAAATCGCGCCCGCCGTAGCGTTCGTGAACGGGTTTGCCGAAAACTTCTTCAATTATTTTTCGATGCTCGTCGTAAAGTTTTTCCGCGCCGGTGACAAAACAAATTTTCGGATAATTGCGCGGGCGGATTTTGTTTTCGCGCAGAAATTCGGCAAGTTCGGCGAGCGCGCTCGAATATGCGACGATACAATCGGGCGAGAAACGTTCAAATTCTTCGTGATATTTTCGCAAAATTTCGGGCGACAAACGAAAGCAGTCGAAATAGCGCGTGTTCGTCATCAACGACCGCAGACGCTGGCGGAAATTATCCGCCGCTCGCGGGTCAAGATGATGCCCCCAAAAAAACGCCGTTTTCGCGCCTGTGGAAACGCCGATTTTCTCAAACGCGAATTCGATTCCGCTTTCCTTCCAGCCCAGTTCTTCCGCGCCGAGAAAAATTTCCGTCGGCTCGCCGGTCGAGCCGCCCGTCGAATCCTTTAAAAGTTTTTCGCGCGGGATTTTTTTCGTGATGATTTTTTCTTTGGCTTCGGCGATATTTTCGCGTTCTAAAATCGGGAGTTTTGAGAAATCTTTAAAACTAAAATCGCTTTTCGCATCGAATCCGATTTGCCGGAAAAGTTCGGCGTAATAATCAGTTTCCGCAGCGGCGCGGCGCAGCGCGCGGCGCAGTGATTCCAAAATCCATTTTTCCTTTTGCGCCGCGTCCCAATTTTTCGCGCCGCGCCGAAACTCTAGACCTTCCCGATAAAATTCAAAAACGGGGCGCATCGCCGTTTGCCGCCGCCGGCGAAAATTCGAGAGCGGAATAAAAATTTTTCGAGTCAAAAAAATGCTCATTTCTGCTTGGAGATTTCCAATTTTAAATTTAATTTTTTGTCGCCGCGCCGCCGCGTTAACTTGTTGAAAAAGTTTGCGAGTTTCGCTTTGTCGTCAGCCGAAATCACGCCGAAATAATTTGCCGCCGGTAAATAAATCGCTGCAAAAAGTGCGAAACAAATTCCTAAAAATAAACCGCCGCCGACTACTTCCGCAGCCTTTTCAACTTTGAAAAAAGCTAAAACCGCGTGACTGAAATTCAAACAAATTTCCAGCATGGAATCTCTGGCAAACCAGTAAAATACAAATAAAAATATTCCGGCAGTCGCGGCGGCAATCGCCGTTTTGCCGACCGTTTCGAGCAGCCGGAAATCCTTTCGTTCGAGTTCGAGAACGCTGCTGATTTTCAAAGTCGAAATTACTTTTTCAATCGCAAAAGCGACGACGACAATCGCAATCATTCCGCGCAAATCGAAATACTTTAAACCGAAATAAAGCGCGGCAATTAAAGCGAAAAAAAGAACGATTCTGACTTTCAGCAAAAATCTGCCGATTGCCGGAAACGCGCGTCCAATCGGGTCGAGCATCAAACAATAAAACGGCAAAAGCAGCAGATTGACGCGAAAAATCGGAACGCTCGCCGCGTAGTTTTTGGTGAACAGCGTGGTGATAAAGGTATCGGCGACAATCATCAAGAATATGAACAGCGGAAAATACGCGAAGGCGAGCCGCCGCATTGCGTCAATAGTTGTCGTGAACATTTCGCGCTTTTTGTTTTGCGATTCAAACTCGCTCATTCGCGGAATCAAAACCGCGCTGAACGATTCATAAAGCATTCCCATCAGCGGCAGTTCAAAACAGCCGGTGGTGTAAATCGCGTAATCGGCTGCGCTGAATTTATGACCGACGAAATAATTGTGAATATCCGTCTGGCTCGTATAAAGCAGTCCGGCGAGTCCGAACGGCAGCGCGTAAATTAACTGCTCGCGGAAAAACGCGAAATTAAATTTCGTCCAAAAACGCGGAAAGCGCGAATTGAGATAAACCAGCAGAATCGGGATTTGCACGGCGGCTTGAATCATCGCCGCGTAAATAAACGCTTCGACGGTGGTAAATAAAATCACCGCGCCGGTCATTAAAATCGTTTTCGTCAGTTGCGCCGAAATTATAAAAACGGTCGCCAGTTTGGTTTCCCGATTCGCCAGCGCGACGACTTCGAGAAACATCGAAAAAATCCACAGCCAAATAACCACGCCGATTAAAGGCGCAAGCCGTGTCATATCGTCGGATTTAAAAATCGCGCCCAAAATCTGCGGATAGAAAAAGAGCGCGAAACACGCCAGACCGCCCGTGATGAAATTAAATAAAAGAATATTGGCAATTGCCGCCGCGCGTTTTTCCGGCTGGCGATTCAGAAAATAAAACGCGCTCATACTAAATCCGAGCGGCAAAATCGCCGCCGCGTTTGTAATCACCTGAAAAGTTTGCCGGTAAAGCCCGACTTTATCCTGCGCGAGATAACGAACCGTCAAGAGCGGCAAAAGCGCGCTCAAAATAAAACCGACGACTTTGGCAAACATCAGCCACGCGCTTTGTTTCATCAGAGAATCGTGTTTCGGCGCGGTATTTTCAATCATTGCTTTTTGCCTTTTCGCCATCCGAAACGAAGGAAAATTCGGCGGAGCGCAAAGCCCGGAAAAGCCAGCGCGTTATTCGCGGATTCAGTTGCAGAAGCCGCGCCAAAACGATTAGTTTAAGTTTCGGATTGTGACGGTTGGCGGCGCGAAAATTTTCTCTCGCCGCGTCAAAATTTTCCTGCGCGAGATTAAGTTTTCCCTTTTCGATTTCAAGCTGAATGACGATTTTTTTCCCCTGTTTCTCAAGCGCGTTTTTTTCCGCCGCGTTCAAATCGTATTTTCGGCTGATAATGTCGAGAGCTTTTACGCCGCGCTCGGCGCGTTGGACGTTTGAGCCGGAAAGACTGTCCGCGCGAATACGATATTTGAGTAAAATTTTTTTCTGAAAATCGAGTTTCGCACCCGTTTTTGCGAGTCGAAACCACAAATCGAAATCTTCCATTCCAATACGCGGCAGATTCGCGTCAAACATTCCCGCTTCAACGATTTTCTCGCGCCGCGCAATAGTTCCTGAAGTAATAACGCTGCAATTTCCGCTAATCAAACTTTCGGCTGTCACCGCGCCGTGTGAACGCGCTTTTGTCATAAAAGTTTCGCCTTTGGCGCACGACGCGCCGAAAAGCGTAGCATCGCAATAAATCAAATCGCATTTTTTGTCGTCTAATTCGCCAAGTTGAGATTCGAGATAATCGGGCAGCCAAATGTCGTCGCCGTCTAAAAATGCTAAAAACTCGCCGCGCGAATTTTCAATCGCCGTATTTCTTGCCGTCGCCGTGCCGCCGTTTGTTTGTTTGATATAAACGATATTTTCGTAATAATTTTCGAGCGCGTTTTCCAATGCGGGCGTGTCGGGCGAGCCGTCATTAACAAGAACAATTTCATAATTTCTGTAAGTTTGACTAAAAACCGAATCGAGCGTTTCGGAAATAAAACCGGCGACATTGTAAGCGGGAATAATCACGCTGACAACGGGCGTTTGATTAACCTTCGCACCGATTTTTTTTTCCAAAATTTCCGACATAAGATTTTTAACGCGGAGGCGCAGAGTTTTCCTTTGAAACCTTCGCAATTTGCTTATCCAATTTCTATTCTCCGCGTCTCCGCGTCTCCGCATTTTATTTCTCCTTTTCTATCACGAATTGTTTCCCAACTTGCGTAACGCTCGCCGCGCAAGAATTTGTAAAAGCCGACGACGGAAGCCAGATTTGTCAAGATAAAATAAAGCGGCATTGCTAAAATTTTCAGCTTTAATCCGGCTTTTTCCAATCCCAAAGCCGCCAACGCCGCGAGGTAAAAAATGATTTGCAGCACGAAGATTATCTCGTAAAATCCTGAATAAAAAGCTAATGCGAGCGACGAAAGAAAAAGCAAAATGAGAAAAACCGGCACGGCATAGCGCAACAATTTGTGTGAAAAAAGTTCGACCGCGTAGAAACCGCTTTTCAGCGGATTCAGCATATCGCGGTTGCACCACAAATCCGTAAAAGTTTGCGAGATGACGCGAACACGCATCTGCATTTCTCTATCGCTCGCTTGATTTGTTTCCTCCGTGCAAATTGCCTGCGGCTCGTAAATCGTCCGCAATCCCTGCCGATAAATAACCGTCGCAATCAGAAAATCCGAACACGCTTCCGGGTACATTTTTTTATAAGCCGAACGCCTGACCGAATAGAGACAGCCCGAAGTTCCAATCAGCGAGCAGGCGCGGCTTTCGTTTTCCTTTAAAAATGTTTCGTAATTCCAGTAACTTTTCGCGCCTTTTCCGACGCTCGATTCCGCAGGGTCAACGTAAATCAGTTTTCCGGCGACGCAGCCGACCGTTTTATCCGCAAAATTCGGCAGCATTTTCCGCAAAACATCCGGCTGGTAAGCGGTCGTCGCATCGGAAAATAAGATTATTTCGCCCGTCGCTTTTCCGACCGCGAAATTCTGCGCCGAAGTTTTTCCGCCGCGTTCCGTCTGCCTGTAAAGTTTTACGCCTCTAGCGACAAATTCGCACGCGATGTCGTCAGTTTTATCACTCGAACAATCAGAGGCGACGATGATTTCGAGTTTTTCCGGCGGGTAATCAATCTGCAAAGTATTTTCGAGTTTGGCGCGAATCGCCTGTTCCTCATTATACGCGGTGATGATAATAGAAACGGTCGGCTCAAATTCGCCGCGCTCAATTTTTTTCGGGCTTATCCGGCTTGCCAGAAACACGAGAAACGGATAGCCGAGATACACATAAAAAAGCGCGGCAACCGCCAGCCAGAAAATTATTTGGACAATCGTTTCAAGCATTAAATTTGCGGAAACACGCGCGAAGTAAGTGTGCTGCAAAACTTCACACTTGCTTCGCGCGTGTTTCTGCCTTCAACTTTTATTTTGTGTTGAATCATTTAGTATTTTTTAAATCGTCTCCTTTTTCGATTTGGTAAATGCGCCGGAAGGCGACGGCGTAAGCTACCAGATAATAGACGAACCAATTATACGCGACCGGACCAAAAAAGCTCGACACCATAAAACCGGCAATGCTCGCTTGCAAACCAATTGCTAGATAATAATACCAATCCGTTTTTCCATTCTCGAACAGCGTCCGCTCGATTGCTGCCAATTTTCTGACGGGGCTGACCATAAAAATCAGATACGCCGCGAGTCCTAAGATTCCGAGTTCGGACGAAACCTGCGTAAAGGCATTGTGCGTCTGCAAATTATGCTGGCTGACTTCGGGAAAACAGCCGATGCCGATGCCCCAGGGATTTCGCAGCGTGACCTGGATTGACTGCTGAAGCAGTTCGCGCCGCTGGTCGGATGAACCGACGGCATCGAGTCCGGGAACAAAAATCGACAGCAGCCGCATTCCGTAATTGCCGGGCGCGAGCAGAATAAACAATCCGCCGACGACAATCGAAGCGACAATCGCGTTAAATCTTTGTTTGCGTCCAATTTTCCAGACCAGCATCGCGCCGACGACAAGTAGTCCGAGAAACGCGCCGCGCGAAAATGTCACGACGCTGGCGGCGACAAACAAAACTGCCATCGTAAAATAAACGAGTCGCAGCAAACTATTTTTCGTCGCAATTCCGAGACAGATAACAAGCGGAGTCATCGTCACCAGATGCAGAGCCATATCATTCGGATTGCCGAGCATTCCGCCGAAATCAACTTCGACGCGATAGCCTTCGGCTTTTAATTCGCCGCGCATATACATCCCGATTGCGATATAGCTTAAAACGAGCGAGATTCCAAACGAAATCCACATTATTCCCATCAACCTTCGGCGCGTTCGCAAAACATTGACCATCACGATAAACATCACGACGGCTTTGATAAACGTATCGTTAAAAGTCTGCCACGAGAGCGCGGGATTTTTGGAAATCGGCATTGTCAAAAGTGCCAATCCAACCAAACATAAAACGCTTTTGACTTCGGTCGTCAGAATCGTTAGCGAACCTTCGGTCGAAAACTGCGCCGGTAAATAAACGAGCAGCGTCAAGAGCGCGAGAACAAACGCTCCAACTTGCAGAAAACTTAACTGCGGAAGCCATTCATACGGGCGAAAAAAAACGAACGCCGAAAATAGATAGAGAAAAAAATATGTGGCGGCGTGACCATTGCGGGCAAGCCAGTTATCGCGGCTTAAAACGCTCTCGGCTTTGCGAAGTTTTTTATTTTTCCTGTCTAATTTTCGTTTTTCGGCGAACGATAAATCTTCAGTTTCGTCAGCGGTTTTTAGAGATTCGATTGCGGGCGGCGAAACGATTTCTTTTTCATTCGATTGAAGCGTTTCCGTAATTTCGGCAGTCTTTTTCGGAGATGAAAAAGTTTGCGGTTCGATTATTTCCAGCGACGTTTTTTTTTTCGACGGCGAAAGTGCGGCGTAGCCGTTTTTCGTCTCGTCGCGTCCGTTATTTGCAGAAGCGACGTTCGGATAATCCTGATTTTTCGGCTGGCGTGATGTCATCGGCTTTTTTATACGCTCTTTTTTCCGGCACGACAATAATATTCGTTCCCGACAATTTCGGAAAATCAAACAGTAACATTCTAATCAAAGCGGCTCGATAACGATAGTTTGCGGGGCAATCGCAAAGATATTATCGAATTTCAAAAGCCGGTCGGCACTCCCCTGCGCTTTGGTCTGTAATGATTTTGCTTTACCGAATGTGAGCAAGCCTAACTGAGAACGCAAAATTTAAATTCTGGTTTGGCATTGTCTTATTTTTGCGAGTTTTGAAAAGACGTGAGATTAAACGGCGATTTTTTCTTCCGCTGCAATAATAGCGCGAACTTTTTTCTTTAAGGCTTGTTCAAACTGGCGCGCTTCGCCAACGCCTACAAAAGAGAGTTGCTGCAAACTGGTTTCAATCCGGCGGCGATAATCGGAAACCAATGAATCGGAAACGCCGAGCAGGGCGGCGACTTCCAATTGCGTTCCGCTTTCCGAACTCAAGTAGCAATGCCACAAAACGCTGACCATCCGGTCATATTGCTTTACCTTGCCGCGCACGGTTTTGTTCAGATTCTTGAGGAAACTTTCGACCGAATCGGCGGCGGCTTGTTCGGCTTCGCGGCGCAGCAGATTCTGTTCGGGATTTTCGCGCGTGTCCGCCGGGTCAAATTCCGGTTTGCGGTTGTCGTCCGAATCGTCGCCGCCGCTGCTGATCGGCACGAGATAAATATCCATTACCGGCAGGCGCGACATTACCGAGCTTCTTAATAAACGAACATTAACGGGCGCGTCAATCGCCTTTAAAACTCTGACAATTAACGCTTCCAAATCGGGATTGCTGATGACGATTTGCGCGTCACCCGTGCAGCCGACCATTCTTGTATCGCGCCTGTGGAATGAAACGGTTTTAGCGCGCTCTTCGACTTCCTGCGGCGAGCGGCTCGATTTTTTATTGACCCATTCCGACAAGCCGTAAGTGCGGTCAACCAGTCGCCGGTGAATATCTGGATTATCCGCGTTATCAAAACGCTTAAAAGTTTTGCTGGTTTGAATCAAAGTCGAAATGCGCCGCGCCAGACGATAACTTTCCGGGTAGCGTTTGCGAAGTTCCGCCGTCAGCAGATTCGTCAGTTCGATTTGGCTGATTTCCGCTTCGATTTCCTGATTCGACATTTCCGAATCCAGATAATGCTGAAATCTGTCTTTGCTTAAAAGGGCGACGAAAAGTTCCTGCGTTAAATCCGCTTGAGAATTTTGCCTGCCTTCTTCGACCAGCAATCCAGCGGTGCGCGAAGCTCTGACCAGCGGATGCGAGCAAACGACGCGGTGCAGTTCCGACCAAAGCTGATTAACGTCCGAAGTCTTGAGACTTTCAATCCATTTTCCGATTTTTAATTGTCTGTGATTCGATGTTTGTTTAGGCGTGTTTTCCTGTTGTTTGATAACGCTCATCATTAAAATTTCCTTGGGATGTTTTCTGAATGCGATTTACCCGACACTAACGAAAAAGTTTTCGCTCGTTTGTGGAAATCTCCTCCCGATTGAGACTTTTATCCACAAAAATACTGTCAAAACTTTTTCAAGTTTTCGCATTTTCTCCGAGACAGTGTAGAAAAACTTTGTGAATTATCCGCCGAGCGAGCGGTTAATCCGGCAGGAGACTGAAACGGAACGAATGTGTTTCGTCAGCCACAATTAAAATGTTAGCAATTATTTCCGAATTGAGCAACAGTTTTTTGTATTTTTTTAAAATGTTTAACGGATAACATAAACCTATTGATAATTAGCCTTACACATTTAATTTACGTTTTTATGAAAATCCGGCAAAAATAATTTTCGATTTTTCAAACTAAGTTGTGGAAGTCGCGGGTTATTGCAGGTTTATTTTTCTTGTAACAAATATGCTTCAAAAGCTGTTTTCCGGTATTCTGATGAGAAGAAATTTTTTGAGTCGAAGCAAATTCGCCTTTTCGTTAAAAATGATAAATTTCCGCAAAAACGTCAATTGCCCCCCATCGCAGGATTTACTGGCTTTTCAAAAAGGCGAAACACAGGCGGCGGAAAACGCCGTTATTCAAAAACATCTTTCAAAATGCGAGTTTTGCGCGGCGGAAATAGAGCTTTACGCGCATTTTCCACAAGCCGCCGAAGATTGCGCGGAAACGGAAATTCCGCCTGCGCTCTACGAACTGGCGGAAGCGATTTTGAATAACCGGCAAAAGAATTTTTCGCTGCTCAACAAACTGCTTGAAGTCGAAAGCGTAAAAATATAAACCGACAAAATTAAAAAGAAAGCGAGTCGTCATAACTCGCTTTTTTCTTATGATGAATTTTGTTCTTGGATTGTTTTCTATCTCGGTCTGAGTAAAAAGACATCCCAAGCCCAGCGACCGACACCGTTTCTGCCTGTTTTTGAATCCCAGACTTTGGCTCTGTATCTGAACTGATTGCCGAACTCGTCCGTGCGTTTCGATTCATGATAATTAAGCTCTATTGCCACGACATCAAATTCCGGCAATGGATGTAATTCGTTCGGCTCTGATATTCCGTTGTGATTTGCATCTATCCACAAACGTAAGCTGGAAAAGATGGCATCTCTTGTGTCAATGCCGCCGTCGCCATTGCCGCCCTTTTCAGGTTTGTCAAATACGGCGAGAGCGCGGAATCCGTTTCTGCTTTCTCCTTCTCTTAATGGCGGCTGAGGCGAGAAGTTGCCGAACAACTCTTGTCCGTTGTCCATCATTCCATTATTGTTTCTGTCTAAAACCAGAAAAGCATCGTCGGAGTTCGGCGCAGTCCAAGAAAGCTGTTCTTTGTCTCCGTTGCTGTCAAGGTCAAATCTCACGCCGTCAGCGGCATTCGTCAGATTAAAACCATTGCCTAATACATCTACCAGAATCGGTGACGGGTCAGGCGGTATCGGAGTATCATTGCACCAGCACATTTGATAATCCCAATTACCGCATTGCGCGATTTCCGCCTCACAATTTAAGCAGCGACCGCTCCTTTGCGGATCGGCTGTGCAGATTTCTTCGTTATAGCAAACTGAATCGTTCCAAGTGCAGGTGCTGGTATTCCAAGTAGCTCGACTGCAAGGTTTTGCTCCTTGAGGTGCATTACAGGTGCAAGTGATAGGACAATGAATCGGTTCTGAGGAAACAGTCTGAGTTACTCCATTACACTCTTTCCCATACTCTGCACTTAGCTGATTAGAATTGCACACAATAGGATCTATGATAGTGCAGTTCGTTCTTTCACAAAGTAAAGCAGATTCATCGCTTGGTCGGTAGGTTTGCTCCCAAAATCCATTCGGTGTAAGACAAGTATCATCATTCCGAAGTACAACACCAACCGAAGAACATCTAACTGACGCACATCTCGTTCCAGTATCATCCGTATAAATTTCACAAATCGGAACGCCGACTTGTTGCGTTCCAAAAGAAAGGACTACACCATTAACAATCGAAAGAGAGACGAAAACAACAATTGAGATTATCAATAGTTTTCTACAAATCATTGTTTTATTCTCCTTATTTCGTTAATTCTTCAAGTTCGTCCAATTTCCTAGAAAACGAATTTATGTCTTGGCTTCTATCTTGCTTGAGAATAGATATAATTGATTTATATCCTCTTTGAAATCCCTTATTCCATTCTGCGCCTAAATTCGCTTGAGGGTTAGGAACTGTTAATGTTGTTATTGGTTGACTCAAAAAATTCGTTAAAGTCGCCGTATCGCCGGTTCTAAGAAATTCCTTAACCTGCCTAATTGCAGCATTACGTCCAGCGCGTTCACCAGCTATATGTTTTGATTTTCTTTGAGTATCGCTGCCCCAAGAAGTTCCGTCTGCGAACTCCACATAATCAATTGATAAAAATATCTCTTTACCTTCTTTTATAGCTTGTCTTTCGATAATTATATCGCTTTGGTATATATCCCCAGGTTGGAGCAATCTCACTGCGAAAGAATTAGTTATTACTTTCCCTCCCAGAATTGTGTAGGCTCTGATAGGTTTGTTTCCGACGTTTTGCACTGTATAAATGATAGGCTGGAAATTTCTCGCTGAATTGTCAACTCCAATAATTGAGATGCGGAGCGGGCTATCATTTTGCGGAATTACCTTAGCAATGAGTGCCGTTTGATTTTGAGGAATGTTATTTAATATCTGTCCGCGAGTGTTGTTTAATAAAAGCCCAATCAACAAAATATTTAATGAGGTTACGATTACAAAAGCTATTATATACCTTTTGCCGTTTTGTAAATTGAATTTTTCGCCTTTCATAATTTCCTCCTTTAGCTAATTGAGTGCAGGAATTATTTAAATTGCTTGCAATGTAACGCGCGTTACGATTAAAGGAAAAGCAAAGACAATTTACAAGCAATTTTTAAATTTCTAATTGTGCCTTTCGCCTCTTTACTATCACAGAAAAAAAAAAAATAGCAAGCGTTTTTAAAAGAAATTTTTAGCGCAACTCAGATAGTTCAAAGCAGCAGTGCGTAATTTATAGTTGCTTTTTTCTTTTGCGCTAAAATAAAAAAACGAAATCGAATGTCAACGATTCCGCCCTTTTATTTTTTTGAGATTGTTTAATTATCCGCCGCAGATTTCGTCAATCGCTTCCGAGTATTTTTCGTCAACCACGCCGCGCTTGATTTTCAAAGTCGGAGTCATTTCGCCTTTATCAATCGAAAATTCGCGCGGCAGTAGATAAACCCGTTTGACTCGTTCATAATCGGAAAGTTCGCGCGTCAATTCAATCGCTTCGCGCTGAACTCGTTTAACAACAATCGGATTTTCGCACATTTCCTCGCGCGAACCGTCCGCCGAAATTCCTTCTTCCCGCAAAGTTTGTTTCAAAGTTTCCCAATCGGGAACAACAAGCGCGCCAACCTGTTTTCTGCCCGAACCGACGACGACCGGCTGGCTAATCAAAGGCGATTGTTTCAAAAGGCTTTCGACCTGCTGCGGCGCGACATATTTTCCGTTCGACAATTTGAACAAATCCTTCAAACGGTCTGTGATATAGAAATGTCCGTCTTCGTCTTTATAACCGACATCGCCCGTGTGGTAGAAACCCTCCGCGTCCAAAACCTGCGCGGTTTCTTCGGGTTTGTTGAGATAACCTTTCATCACGTTTTTTCCGCGAATCAGAATTTCGCCGTCTTTTTCGGCAATTTTTATTTCTATGCCTTCAAACGGCTTGCCGATTGAGCCGACTTTGTTATCTTCGGGACGATTCGCGCAAACGACGCAGGCTTCGGTCATTCCGTAACCCTGCAAAATCGGAATGCCCGCCGCCCAAAACGCATACGATAATTTTTTCGACAGAGACGCGCCGCCCGAAACGAAAAATCTTAAACTTCCGCCAACGCCCGCGCGCCATTTTGAAAAAACCAGCCGCGAAGCAATCGAATGTTTCAGCGCGAGCGCGGCGGAAACTCGTTCGCGTTTGTCTTTGGCTTCCCAGTATTCCTGCCCGACCTGCAAAGCCCAATTAAACAGAGAAGTTTTCCAGCCGCCAGCCGATTTCCCTTTTCTGACAATTTTGTGATAAACCTGCTCGAACAGACGCGGCACGGCAGTCATAATCGTCGGCGAAACTTCAGTTAAATATATCGCAAGCTGCTCGAAAGCGGCGCAGTAACTTATCGAAACACCGTTTGTGCAAAGCACGTAAAAAACCGTGCGCTCAAAAATATGCGATAGCGGCAAAACCGCCAGGCTGCGGTCATCGGAAGTTATCGGCAAACCTTTCGAGATTGCAGCGACATTCGACGTAAAATTTTCGTGCGTGAGCAGCACGCCTTTCGGCTCGCCGGTCGTGCCGGAAGTGTAAATAACCGTCGCTAAATCTTCCTTATCAATTTTTTCCAGAAAATTATCAAACGTTTTTCCGTCCTGTTTTTCCAATTCCGCGCCGCGCCGTTCAATCGTTTCCAAAGTCATCGCGCGGTTATCATTTTCCGTTTTCGCGTCTTCGTCAAAGAAGATTATTTTTTCCAACACTTCGACATTTTCGATTGCCTGCGCCGCGTGACGGAAAATTTTTTTGCCTGACACAAATAACATTTTCGCGCCGGAATCTTCTAAAATGTAGCGAATTTGTTCGACGGCTTGCGTCGTGTAAATCGGAACGACGACGGCGCGAAGTGAAAGAATCGCCAAATCCGCCAGAGACCATTCGGGGCGATTCTCGGAAATAATCGCAATGCGGTCGCCCGCTTTGACTCCTAAATCGGCAAGTCCGAGCGCGATATTTTTGATTTTTTCGATTGCCGTTTTACCCGAAAGATGTTTCCAGGTGTCTTTAATTTTGTAGCTTAAAGCGTCGCGCTTGTTATACCGGCGAAGCGATTCAATGCAGAAATGCGGAATTGTTTGCGGAAGATTTTCAAATCCGGCTAAATTTTCAACTGCCATTTTTTATTATCGCGCCGCCTTTTCGCAGCGCAATCGTGCAGCGCGAAACGCACACCAGACGCTGCCGTTCGTCCTTAATTTCAATTTGCCAAACGCTGATTGTTTTTCCATGATACAACGAACTGGCTTCGACCGTCACTTTACCTTTGCTGACGGCGCGCAGGTGATTGGCGTTTATTTCAATTCCGACGGGCGCGACTTTTTCCAAATCGCTCTTTAAAACCGCGCCGATTGAAGCGGCGGTTTCTGCCAAAAATAGAGAAATACCGCCGTTCATAATTCCGATGTATTGATGAACGCGCGGCGTAACTTCCATCGAAATCACGGCTTTATTTTCGTCAGCCGATTCGATTCGGATGTCTAGAAAACGAAGAATCTCGCTGTCCAAAACTTTTTCGAGCAGTTTTTCCCTGTCAATTTTATCCATAAATTTTAAATAGAATCGGACGACTCGGCGCGGCATCCGCCGCAAACGGCGCGATTTGCAGATTCAAAAGATAATTTCCGTCCGCAATTTTATCGGGAACATAAATCAATTCGGTAATCGTATTATTGATAAAACTTTCTTTCGTAATTTCAAAACTTCCCTGCTCGATATTCCAAAAAATCCGGTGATTCGAGAGTTTGCCCGCGTCAAAAATCCGGTCAATCGAAGGTGTATCGACGAGCAGATGTTTTATTTTTAATTCGCGGATAAACCGCATCGCTTCGGTGGTGAAAAACGGCGGAACTTCTTCGAGATAAGTTTTAGATAATTTACTTTCATCATTCGGCAAAGTGCAAATTATTACAGATTGCGGATGGCGGATGGCGGATGGCGGATTATTTTTT
The DNA here is from genome assembly GCA_050996405.1 of Pyrinomonadaceae bacterium. GTDB lineage: Bacteria > Acidobacteriota > Blastocatellia > Pyrinomonadales > Pyrinomonadaceae > JBPCRW01. Next base: position 14,822 of record JBPCRW010000115.1, read on the forward strand.
TCAAGATTCAAAAGAGCGTTTTCAAGCGATTTTTTCGTAATCAATTTATCATTTTTATTTAATTCGATGGCGTAAGTTTCATTGGTTTCATTCGCATTTTCCGGCTCGATTGAAATTAACGCCGCCGAAATAAAAACGTCCTTCAAACAATCTCGCACCGAGATTCTTTCGCGCGTGATGTGTCCGGCACATTCGGTATGCGTGCCGTTGCAGTGCGGAATAAATTTGATTTGCTCGAAATTACAGCTTCCGCCGCGCCGCGTGTCGCCTATGAATTCGCCCGCTTCACAAGATTTCGATGTCGCCTTTTCCACACCGTAAGCATTCGGCTGCACACCGTTAAAATTTAGCGGAATTGAAATGTCAAGCGGATTTCCGTCATCGACTTTGTAAGTTTGGCTGTTTATTTGAATCGAAATAATCATTCACGAAAATTTAGGAATCTGAAGTAAAGATTCCCTTAAAAATTTAATTACTTGTCGCCGCGTCTTCGTTCAGCCAGTTTTGATAAGCGGTAAAATCAGATTTTCTGTCGAGAAAATTTTTAACCAAAATTTCCGCAGGTTTCGAGCCGCCCGCGTCGAGAATTGTTTGGCGATAGCGTTTGGCGACGGCGGGCGCGAGCAGATTATTTTTATCAAATTGGCTGAACAAATCTTTGGCGATGACGAGCGACCACATATAGGTGTAATAAATCGCCGAATAGTCGTTGAGATGCCCGAAAGAAGTTTGCATATGCGTATTTTCGACAAACGGATACGGCGAATATTTTTCGTAAATTTTTTTGACCAGCGCATCCGTATTTATCTCGTCCGGCGGGCGATTGTAAATGCTCAACGAAAGCCGCGCGTAAGCCATTTGCTGGCGCACCTGCAAGCCCTTGCCGAATTCTTCGGCGCGTTTCATTTGATTGACCAATTCGGTCGGAATCGGTTCGTTTGTTTCGTAATGTTTGGCAAACGTTTGCAGCGTCGCCGCGTTATGCGTCCATTCTTCGAGCATTTGCGACGGAGCTTCGACAAAATCCCATTCGGTTTTAATTCCGCCGACTCCAATCCATTTATGACGACCGCCGAACAGCGCGTGCAGCAGATGACCGAATTCGTGAAAGAAAGTTCTCACGTCATTAAACTCCATCAAACCCGCGTCGTCCTTTGTTCCGCCCGGAAAATTACAAACCAGAGCCGCTTCGGGAATTTGTTTTTCGGCAACTCCGGTTTTTACGCCGAACTGCGCGGCGTGATTAAATTTTCCCTCGCGCGGATGCATATCGAGATAAAAACGCCCGACTAATTTTTCGTTTTCAAACATTTCCCAACATTCGACCGACGGATACCAGACCGGAGCGTTTTCAACCTGTTTAAAAGTTACATCAAAAAGTTTTCCGGTCACGTCTAAAACGCCCTGTTTAACTTTTTCGTAAGGAAAATACGGGCGAACCGTCTGCGAATCGAAATTGTAATTCGCCTTGCGAACAAGTTCAGAATAATAAGCCGATTCCCAGCGATTAACCGCCGCAGCGTCGGAAAAATCCTGCCGTTTGCGTTCCAGCAATTCCTCGTATTCACGCATCGCGCGTTCGCCGGAAGCGTCAACAATTTTGTCGATAAAATCCGAAGCGTTCGGAGCGGTTTTAATCATCTTGTCGGCGGTTATATAATCCGCCCAAGTTTTGTAGCCGAGCAGATTCGCTAGTTTATAACGCTTTGCCGCCAGATTATCCAGCACCGGCATATTTTCGGGATACGCTTTGTTGTTCGTAGCGAAAAACATCCGCTTGCGTAAATCCTCGCTTTTGGCGTAAGTCATCACCGGAATCGCGTCCGGGTAATCAGTCGTCAAAACTATTTTGCCGTCCGCGTCCGGTTTGTGATTGGCAATAAAATCCGGCGGCAATCCGTATAACTCTGCAACATCGTTGACGACAACCTTATTTTTGCTGTCGCGGATATGGCGGGCGAATTCCTGCCCGATTAAAACGAGTTCGTCGTTTAAGATTTTGATTTTTGCTCTCGTTTCTTCCGTTTTATCAACTCCGGCAAGTCGAAAATTACGCAGAATTTTTTCGACGTAGTATTTTGTTTCCGCGTCCGCGCCGTTTAAATCCAACGCCGAAATCGCGTCAAAAACATCGCGGTTCAGAGATAAATCCGTCGCAAAAGCGGAAACTTTCTGCGAGATTTTTTCCGTCGCCGCGCGAAATTCCGCGTCCGTGTGAACTTCCGTCATCAAGTTCGATTGCTCGCCCGCCGCGTCCAAAAAAATCAACGCTTCGTCATAGGGCGCGAGCGTATTTTCAATCGTCCGATTTTCTTTGACCGCGAGCATCCCGTCAATCGCTTTTTGCGCCTTTTCCAAACGCTCATCCTGAAGTTTGCCAAATGTTTCCGCATCAAATTCATTTGTCCAAAACGGTTTGTCTTGAGCAGTTTTAATCGCGTCGTTTCCTGAAATCGTCATAAATAAAATTAGTTCCGTGATAAAAATATTCGCATCTTAAAATTTACAGCAGACGCGCCATTTGGAAAAGTCGTCTATTTAACAGTCTAACTAATGATGAGCGAAATTTCCGGTTTTCCTTTTGTTTTTAACGCTTTTTGATTATGATGACGAAAATGAAACAGTTTCTCAAAATCACGATTTTGCTTTTATTATTTCTGCTTGTTTCCGCGAATTTTACAACCGCGCAGGAAACGCCGGACGACGCGCCGATAAAAGTTGACACGCTGCTTTTTACGATTCCGCTGACCGTCAGCGATAAAAACGGGCGCGCCGTTTCGGGATTAAAGAAAGAAGATTTTACGGTTTATCAGGACAACGCGCTTCAGCAAATCGAATTTTTCTTTAACGAAGAATCTCCGATGAACGTCGCCGTTTTGATTGACACGAGCGGCAGCACCGAGCCGGTTTTGGGAAAAATCCAAAAAGCGGCGCGTGATTTCGTCAAAATTCTGCGCCCCGAAGACAAGGGAATAATCGTCAGTTTCGATTACAAAACTTCGTTTTTGAGCGGGTTCACGTCCGACCGCAAAAAACTTTCCGAAGCGATTGACCGCGCTTCGATTGCCGCGCAGGACGGTTCGGATATGAACGATGCCGTCTTTAAAATCATCAACAATTTTTTCGCGCCGATAAAAGGCAGAAAAGCGATTATCGTTTTAACCGACGGAATCACCAGCGGGCGCGAGATTCCGAATTATCAAGTTTTAAATCTTTTGCGGAAATCCGACACTTTGCTTTACCCGATTATTTTTAAAACTTCGACGTATTACGTCAAGGATTCAAACGCGCCGAACGCCGCCATTCATTTGCCGTATGAACCTTTGCAGCAAATGGCTGAAGAATCCGCCGGAAGATTTTACATCGAGGACGCGAACAATTTAAAACAAGCATTTACAAACATCAGCGAAGATTTAAAAAAACAATATCTCATCGGCTATTATCCGCCAACGACGCGCCCGCCCGATTCGGTCAAAATAGACGTTGACCGAGAAGGTATGAAAATAAACGTCAAGAAAACTCGAATTTTTGAGAGATAGCCGGAACTGAAATTTTCTGTGATTCGCTCTTTTAAAGTTTCGCCGCTTTCGCCTTCATCGCGTCGAACGCCGGATTTTTATAGCGAGCGTCTTTGGGCGGCATTTTCACGAAATTTGATTCCCAAGAAAACGCCGTCGAACGTTGCGCCGTCGGCGGATGGCTTCCGAATAGAAATGTCAAAAATTGATACGCGCCGTAATTTTTGCCCATCTCTTTTTTTTCTTCGCGCTCGAACTTATTCATTACCGATATTAAAGCAGACGGATTATAACCAGCCTTATAAATATTGTAGAACGCCGCGCGGTCGGCTTCTAATTCGTTGAATCTGGAAAATCCCAATAAACTTTCGCCAAACGCGGCGAACAAATTCTTTTCGTAGGCTTCATCCAAAGTCTCTAATGCCGATTTAACTTCTTCGGGTGTTTTTACCTTTCGTATTCCTTTCATCCAAAATAGTTGGCGAGTGACGGTTTTCGCAGCGTGTCCGAAAGCGTCGTGACCGATTTCGTGCGCCAAAATGCCCGCCAGTTCATCTTCGCTTTCGACCGATTTCAGCATTCCGAGATTGATGTAAATGCGCCCGCCGCCTACATTCATCGCATTTTCCTCTTCATCATTCAAAACGATAAATTCATAATTTTTATCCGGCTTAACCGAATACTTTGCGAGATTTTTGCCGACTTGCGAAACGTAATCGCTGACGGATTTATCTTTGATTGGAATAAGCGCATCCGCTTCGATTTTTTCGATAGCGTCGGCAAGCCAAACTTCAGCTTCGCCTTTAAAGATATTGTCGCCGCCAATCGGCTTCGGAGCAAAAAGCGTCAGAGCCTTCGGGCGCGGCGACGGCGGTATCCATTCTGGCTGAACGGAAGATTGCTGCGGAATTACAGAAACGGTTGCAGACAATAGCAGCACGATAATTAAAATCAGTCTCAGATTTGCGAATGTTTTCATTGCGATTACTCCTTGTGTGTTTGGAGTATGCGCCGAGAAATAATTTTTGTTCGGGCAATTGTGACACTTTTTTAGACTGTCACAATCAGGATAGGAATCTGAGTTTTGAAGCCGATAAGAAAAACGCGAGAGTTTGATTAAATTGCCTTTATCTTTTCCATCACTTCATTCAAATCAATTCCGTTCACATTTTCGACGTTCGCGCGGATTTCCATTAAAAGTTTATCCCGCGTGTCATCTTATCACTTCGCATAAAGTTAATCCGTCGGTGGAAACCAGCCTGCTAAAATCCATTTTTTTCTGACGGGCAAAATTATTTCGTTATTGAGTTTCAGGGCTTGAGCGGTCGCTCGACCGCAGGCGGTTCTTCCGACGATTTTCTCGCCCGCCCATTTAAAATGCTCGTTCCAATCTTGTATTCCGGGATTGAAAAGCGAAATGCTTTTCTTAGTTTTTGGGTCAATCGCTTCCGTCTGTGCGGCTTTGTAGCCGTTGCAAAGCCGACACGCGAGCCACAGATTTTCTTCGTCGCCGCTGCCGCCCTTGGCAGTCGGCAAAATATGTTCGATTTCAAGCAGACTCGGATTGAGAGATTGAGGCAGCAGACAATATCCACAACGGTCTTTGGCTTGCCGACGGATTTTTCTTTTGAGATTTTCCGCCGCCGGATTACTCATCGTTTAAGTCGGTGGGACTTTTTATCAAGTTACGGCGAACCGCTTCATAGATGCCGTCCGCCTTTTGCGAGAGGGCGACACCGTAGATTTGCTGAAAAAAATCTAATTCTTTTTTTTCTTCCGGTTTCAGAGTTCCGGCTTGATTTTTGTAGAGCAATCGGCTGTGCCTGTCGGATTGTTTTTTCGGAATTTGCAGATTTGCCAAAGCCAAAATTTCTTCGTCGGAATAATTCGCCAAAGGTCGCCCGGACGATTGCGCCGAATACTTTTCCTGCGCCGCGTCAACGATTAAATCGGCGACTTTGCGCCTTGATTTTTCAGCGACGGTTGAAATATCCCGATAGACTTTTTCAGGCAAACTTAACGTAACTTCCATAGCTCGGATTTTATCACACTCCGAATTTGAACTAAATCATTTTTACTTTTTTCATCACTTCATTCAAATCTATCTCGTTCGCATTTTCGACGTTCGCGCAGATTTCCATCAAAAGTTTATCCTGCGCGTTACCTTTTTGTTTGGCGATTTTGTAAGGCAAATCTTCGCGGAAAGTGACCATTGAATATTTTGAAAAATAATCGGGAAAGGTTTGTTCAAGGCGCGTTTCGAGTTCTCTTTTGCGCTGGAAAACAGGGTCGGCGACCGCATCGCGCATTTCGTAGAAATTTTCTTCCGCCATCTCCGCAATCGCGTCCGTGTTTTCTTTTCTGAGCGCGCTGTATTCTGTAAAAACCTTTTCCCAATCCGCGCCGCGCTTTTCGATGCGCGAATCTAAAACGCGGCAATCTTCAAACGCGCAGTTCATTCCCTGCCCGTAAAACGGCACGACGGCGTGCGCCGAGTCGCCGAGCAAAAGCGATTTTCCGCCGACGTTCCAGGGAAAACATTTTATCGTTCCAAGATTTCCCGTCGGATTCGCAAAAAAATCTTCCGTCAAAGTCGGCATTAAAGGAATCGCGTCGGCGAAATTCGTTTCAAAAAAATTCGCTAAAGTTTTTTCGTCCGTCAGTTGTTCAAAACTATTTTCGCCTGTGTGCGCCAAAAATAAAGTGCAGGTAAAACTGCCATCAAAATTCGGCAGCGCAATCATCATAAACTCGTGCCGCGCCCAGATGTGCAGAGCGTTTTTCTCCGTCTGAAAATCGCCATTTTTATCGGGCGGGATGTGCAGTTCTTTATAACCGTGTTCGAGCCATTTCTGGGAATAGTCGAAACGCGGAATGCGGCGCATCATCATATCACGGATTGCCGAACCTGCGCCGTCCGATGCGATAGTTGTATCGCCTTTGACGATTTTATTTTCGCCTGCCTGAAAATCTTCAATATATGCTTCACTCGTTTCACAATTTAACCAAACACAGCGCGAGTTGAAATGAAATTTTACGCCGTCATATTTTTCGGCTTCGTTTATCAGAGCGATATTTAAACCGGCGCGCGAAACCGAATTGATATATTCGCCTTTGCGCCCCGAATACGGCAGAAATTTTGTGCTTCCGTCCGGCGCGTGAATCATTCGCCCCAGCATCGGCATGGCTTCGGCAAGCATATATTTGTCCATTCCGACTTCTTTTAAAGCTGCGATTCCCCTATCACTCAAAGCGAGATTTATCGAACGTCCCGCCGCCATTTCCGTCTCCCGCATATCGCCGCGCGATTCGTAAATTTCAGTTTCGATGCCGCGTTTCGCCAGATAAATGGCGAGCAGCGAACCCGACAAACCCGCGCCGATGATGATTACTTTTTGTTTCGACATTATTTTATTTCGGCTCGAAAATCTCGTGAACGTTTCCGAACGAATCCGCAAACGCGGCGTAGCGCGAAAATTCATTTTCCGACGGTTTTTCGTGTAGAAACTTTACGCCTTTCGTCTTTAAATCGCGCATAGTTTTTTCAACCGAATCAACTTCAAAAACAAAAACCGAACGCGCGGCATTGCCGTAATCTTCAATCGCCGCATTTTTTTCACACTTAAAAGCGATAAAATCACAACATTCGTGAGCAAATTCGAGACGGTTTTCTGTTTCTAACTTTAACGGAAAGCCCAAAACATCGCAGTAAAATCGCTTTGCTTCTGCTACGTCGGAAACAAAAATCATTATTTTTCCAAGTCTCAGCGACATAAAATTATTTCAGATAATCCTTCAAAATTCCCGCGAATTTATAAACACTCGTAAAGGAATTATAAAGCGGCGCGGGCGCGACTCTGATAATGTCCGGCTCGCGCTTCCCGAAAAAAATAATTTTTCTCAGAGCAGAATTGTAAAACCTTCCTGCCCGAAATGATTATCATGAGTCAGAACTTTTTGGATTTTCCGCTCGCGCATCGAGTTCATCGAAATGCAATCGGTCAAGCTGTAACCTTTGTCTTCTCTTTGCCTGTAAAATTCTAAACCTTCTGAAAAAGATTCGCGCGATTGCGAGATAACGGTGATGTTCGGATGGGTTAAAATCTGTTCGCACATTTGCCCGACAATTCGGCGGCGACGCGCTCCGGCTTCGGCGTAATAGTTGAGAAACTCGGTCAAAATTTCTTCGGTTGTGATAAGCAAAGCGTCCGTATTTTCTTCACCAAACCGCTTTGCCGCGTCGTGCCATTGGTCAGCCGGATTGGAGAGCGCAATCCAATAAAATGCGTCTGCGAAAATCTCATCCGTAATGCTCATTTTGTTTTCTTCGGCGCGCCGTAAAGATAATGGTCGTGATTTTCCGCTCCGTCCGGCGGCAGATCTTGCCATTCTTCGAGCGGAATTTCGCCGCTTAACTCTTCAAAAATTGAGGAAATTGATTTTGCCTGCTTCGCTATTTTTTTCTTCCGCAGGTTTTGCATAAAATTTAACACTTCGCGCAATTCGTTTTCGGAAAGAACGCGGGCTTGTTCTTGAATAACTTTTTGCAAATTTGTTGACATATAATTCATCTCCGTTGTTATTTTACTACAACTTATCTCAAATAATTCTTCAAAATCTCCGCGAAACGAAACGCATCGGTAAAAGTATTGTAAAGCGGCACGGGCGCGACTCTGATAACATCCGGTTCGCGCCAATCGGCGATAACACCTTTTTCCGTAATCGCTTTGAACAAATTTTTGTCCGAGTTTTTAACGCGAATTGAAAGCTGGCAGCCGCGCTCGTCTGCGTTTGAAGGCGTGATAATTGAAATGCGTTCGTCGTCAATTTCGTTGAGTAGAAATTCCAAATAGCCGGTTAGTTTTTTTGATTTTTTCGTCAATGTCTTCATTCCCGCTTCTTCAAAAATATCGAGCGACGCGCGCAAAGCGGCAAGTTGAAAAATCGGCGGATTCGATAGCTGCCAGCCTTCCGCGCCGCGCATCGGCGCAAATTTATCACCCATCAAAAATCTGATTTCTTTGTCGTGTCCCCACCAACCGGCAAAACGCGGCAAATCAGAATTTTCGGCGTGGCGTTCGTGAACAAAAACGCCTGCGATTCCTCCCGGTCCCGCGTTCAAATATTTATACGAACACCACGCGGCAAAATCGGCGTTCCAATCGTGCAGATTTAATTCGACGTTTCCCGCCGCGTGCGCCAAATCAAAACCGACAACCGCGCCGACTTTGTGTCCGGCTTCGACAATTTTTTGAAAATCAAATTTTTGCCCCGTGTAATAATTCACGCCGCCGAGTAAAATCAAAGCAATCGAATCGGCGTTTTCGACAATTATTTTTTCTATGTCTTCCGTTCGCAAACAGGTTTCATTTTCGCGCGGTTTTAATTCAACCAACGAATTTTCAACATCAAAGCCGTGAAATTCTATCTGCGATGCGACGGCGTATCGGTCGGACGGAAACGCGCCGGATTCAATAACAATTTTATTTCTCACCCGCGTCGGACGATAAAATGAAACCATCAAAAGATGCAGATTAACCGTCAGCGAATTCATCACAACCACTTCGACTGGTCGCGCGCCGACGATTTTCGCCATCGAATTTGTCAGAAATTCGTGATACGGCAGCCATGGATTTTTCGCTTTTGTATGTCCTTCCACACCAAAAGTTTTCCAGTCCGTTAATTCCTGTTCGATATATTCACGCGCCGTTTTCGGCTGAAGTCCGAGCGAATTGCCCGTCAAATAAATTACGTCTTCACCGTTCGATTGTTCGGGAATATAAAATTTCTCGCGGAAGTTTTTGAGCGAATCTTCCCTGTCCATTTTGGCGGCAAAAGATTCGGAAGATTCGTAAAATTCTTGTTTAATCGACATTGACATATCAATTTGAATTTAATCGAAACGCGTCGGTTTTGAAAGTTTGGTTTTACAAATTAAAGTCAAACCGTGATTGCGGCAAATCTTGAAAACGCGCGTCGCCGAAGGAATTTCCAGCGCGACATCAAATAAGCCTTTAATTTTTTCCCAACGGTCAGAATTCATCATTTAATTTCATCGCGGCAAACCGACGCGGCGCAGCAAATCTTGAAAGCGCGAATCAGAGCGCAGAGAATCAAAACCCGGGTCAACTTTGATTGTGCAAGATAACCGTGGTTTTCATATTGCTTATTTAGTATGGCAAATGCTTTGTCCTTTTCGCCGAGTTCCCCGTAGAATGCCGCCAAAATATCAGGCGGGACTTTAGCTCGACTTTATCCATTTGATATTTGAAAAGAAAATGCAGAACAGATAATTTTGTTTGATATTTCCGACCAAAGAAAATCAAAAACTATATGTTCTGCGAACTAATGAATTTTGTTATAGCATTTGCACCACTTTTTTCCAAGCCGATCTTTGAGAAAGTCAAAGTTTTAATAGTTGGAGCGATTCTGTCGCCGGCTTCACGCACCGTGACCACGGCTTTACGGGTGATGGGCTTGAGCGAGGAACAGCATTTTCAGAACTGCCATCGAGTTTTGTCGCGGGCTGGTTGGAGTTGTTTAGATGGGACGAAGATTTTATTAAGCCTTTTAATCAAAGTCTTTGGCATCAAGCACGAGATGGTTATCGGCTTTGATGAGCATCTGGAAAGAAGGGGCGGCAAGAGGATAAGTGCGAAAGGAATTTATCGGGATGCGGCGCGTTCATCGGAGGCGTTTTTTGTCAAAGCGAGCCGATTGCGCTGGCTCTGGTTTATGTTATTGACCGAGATTCCCTTTGCCAAACGGGTCTGGGCGTTACCTTTTCTGAGTGTTTTATGTCCATCTGAAAGTATATCATCGGGAGCGCGAAATTCGGCATCGTCGTTTAACTGATCGGGCGCGACAAGCAATTTTACGGATTTGGAAATGGTTTCCTGAAAAAGAGTTGATTTTCGTTGGGGATTCCGGTTACGCGGCGATAGATTTACTCAATGCGGCGCGCGATAAAGTCGTGTTAGTGACGCGCTTGAGGTTGGATGCGGCGTTGTATGAACCGGCTCCGAAGTTGGCGAAAAGAGCGATTAGACGACCGCGCAAAAAAGGCAAGCGATTGCCAAATCTGACTGAGGTCATCAAAAATCCAAACACCAAATGGCAAAAACTCGTGGTCAATTGGTATGGAGTGGAAAAAGAAATTCTGCTGACGAGCGGAACTTGCGTGTGGTTTCACGTTGGCAAACAAGCAGTGCCGATCCGGTGGATGATAGTCAAAGACCCATCAGGTAAGTTTGAAACTCAAGCCTTGCTTGGCACTAAATTAAAAGCCGAACCGCTGCAAATCGTTGAATGGTTCATCAGAGGCTAGCAAGTGGAAGTAACATTTGAAGAATCGCGGCGGCATTTGGAGATTGAAACCAACCGGAATTGGTCAGACAAAGCCATCAAAAGAACAACACCGTGTTTGTTCGGGTTGTTTTCGCTCGTGGCAATGATGGCACAAAAGTTATCGGAACAAGGAAAATTGAAAATCAGAAGTGCTTTTTGGTATGAAAAACAAGCGGCAACCTTTTCTGATGCGATTGGTTGTGTAAGGCAGCAAATATGGGAGGAGCGGAGTTTTCAAACATCAGAAAATGAGTGGGAGATGATAAAAATACCACGCTCCTTTCTGGAAACTCTGACAGAAACGCTCTGCTTCGTTTCTTAAATTGGATAAAGTCGAGCTTAGAGAAAGTTTAAAAACTGAATCTCATTCCGAGTTCGATTCTTCTTGGATTATCGGCGGCAATCGGCTGGCGGAAAAACGGCGAAGTCTGAACGCCGACATAATTTGTAAAATTCGGCTGATTAAAAACATTGCGGGCGGTGACGGAAAATTTGAGCGAATATTTGTGTTTCGTGTCAACGCCGAAATCGCCGCTCGACGCTTCGTCGGACGTGATAACAATCATTCCGGGCTTTCCCTGACCGTTTTTCTTCTTAAATAAACCAATTGTCCAGCCCAGAGTCATATCGGTTTGTTTCTGCCACGCGCCGCGCTCGCCGTTTCGCGCAATTCCAAACGGACGGTCGTTGAAAATCGTATCGCCATTATCATCTCTGCCGGTTGTAATCGTATAAGGCAAGGCGGACGCGGCGGAAAAAATTGTTGAAAGCCTTAAATCTTTGCGGATTTTCCAATACAGCGAAGCGTAAAGACGATGCCGCCGGTCGAGATTTGAAACTGAACGGTCAAGCCGCAAATTATAATTGTCCGACGGCAAGCCGAAAATTCCGTTATTGTCGGAAACAATTTTCGCCAGCGTGTAATCAGCGGCAAACGAAAGCGTTTTCGTTAATCTTCCGTTGAGTTCGACATTCAAAGAGTTTTGCGCGAAAAATCCGCTCGATTCGATTTGCTGAATTCTGCCGAAATCAGGATTCGGGCGAATAAAATCAAACGGCGCGTTGATGTCGCGGCTTCTGAATTGATGAACGCCCTTTTGATATTTGTAGAGAACGCGCAGCGAAGTATTTTTATCAAGCTGTCTTTCCACGCCGATTGACGCGAGAAAAATATACGGATTCTTTAACCCATCGTCTTTTTGACGGTAGCTCGGCGGCAAAAATTGGCTCGTGCCGCTTTGAAAAGGATTCGGAAAATTCGGATTGATAATGACTGTTTCGGACGGCTGCGAAACGCTCTGGCTTAAAATCGTCGCCAGATTATTCGTTCCGAACCAGTCGTAATAAACTCCCGCGCCGCCGCGAAAAGTCACTCTGTCGTTTTATTTATTGAGGAAGATAAGTCTTCCGCATAGTGACGATATACTCAGGATGACCGCGCACCTCAATTTTTACTTCCCGGCTTTTTCCATCCCGCTCTTGATTTGTCGAGTAATATCCGATGGCGTATCGAGTGCTGATCAGTTTGAAGATGCTTGAATAAATAGTTTCAGCATCTTCCGGTCTTTGAATGAAACCCGCCTTCCCGCCGGATAATTCGGCAACCTTGAACATTGCCATTTGGTCTGCTAATTGCTTTTCAGCTTCTACCGTTAAGAGTTTGCTGTCGACATTACTCCTTTGTTGATTCGTTCTGTTTGACTCATTCATCCCCCTTAATTCATCCATTTTCACCATAGACCTATACAACAGATCAAAAGATATTCTGGCGCGTTCCAGTCGTTCTTTCTCTGAAAATCCAAGAAATTGAATGCCTGGAATGATTGAATAAATCGTCGCTCTCGATCTTTCGATGGCTTCTTTAATATCGCTGAATCCAAAGTTCTTTATACTCTTAATTTTAATTCCAGCTTTTTCTATAATTTCTTTAGAAATCTGATACGAAATATCTTTGTCTGGCTTAAGCCAGAGCGTTTCATCTCCGTCGGTTTGAAAAATAACAATCCGGCGACGGTCTTCGACAGTGAACATCTCATTTAAGACCGCCAGCAATGCGCTAAATTGATTACTTTTACCTTGTATATTTTGGGAAGCCTTCATTTCAAGCGAATCCAATGTTTTTTTAAGGCGAGATTTGTCATCGGTAAAATCTATTAGAATTTTCACATCATCGGTGACAATCGCCATTTTGTCGTTTGGATTGAGCTTATCAACCAACCGTTTCGCTGCTTGGATGCTGTTCTTGAGATAAGGAAACTGGCTTGAACTGTAATCAATGATTAAGACGATAGAACTGGGAACGGTGTTATCTTCGCCGGGAGAAAACATTTCAACAGTTTGCGACGCGCCGTTTTCGGTCACAACGAAATCATCTTTTGTAAGATTATTAATTATCTTTCCATTTTGGTCAGCTACCAGAACATCGTTGACGACCAAATCCGTTTTTACCCGAATAGCCTCATCATCCGATTCATCTCTCTTTTGATTATCTTGAAAATCTTGCTGCTCCTGATTTTTATATTTCTTAAGACTTGCGCCGAACGTTTTTGTTTTCGATTTTTCGGGCGAAGCCGGTTGTGTCGGCAAAGGAGAAGCAGACGGCGTTTGTCCAAAAGAGAGAGAAGCAAATGCGATAAAAAAAGCAATCATCAAATGAAATCTCATAACTTACATTCCATCCAAAAACTAAAAACCGACAATAATTAATTCTCGTTCGTTAGAATTAAAGTCGGCGTGCCGCTGACTTGGATGTTGTTTAAAGGTGAACTTCTTACCTCCATTCCGGTTAGACCGAGTTGGTTTAAATGCGCCGTGCCTTCTTCCACCGATTGCGGAAAGACGGCAACCAGTTTAATGTTTTTGCCCTTCGTTTCTTCAATCAGACGTTTGTAGAAAGGCGCGCTTTCGTTGCAGAAATGACATCCGGTTTGCAAAGCTAAAACCAGCATTTTAGGATAACCGGAAAAATTTACATCGGTCACATTTAATTTTGAGCCGACAGTGGGTTGCGCTCGCGCTTGTTGATTTGCCGCTGCGGCACTAAAAAAGTATTTTTGAACGACCACTCCAATCAGCAAAACGGCAGCCGTGATAATCAAGATGTTGGCGGCGAGTTCCGCCTTTTGATTTAGTTTGTTCATACTGTTCAACTTGCGAAAGATATATTTTGGAAACAAAAAACAGCGAATCTATCTTTCTTAAATTTTAATCGAATTTTGCTTAGAGCATTTTTAAAATAATCCTTCTTATTTCCAAACGCAATACCTATTTATAGGACTAGATGATAACTATTAGGACAAAATATCAGTTTATTGGACGCTGTGATTTTTCCATTAACTTTTTTAAGTCTTGATGATTATTGTCGCGGTATTCAATCGGCGTTAATCCGTATTTTTCCTTGAAAAGGCGATTGAAATAACTCTGGTCGTGAAAGCCGACGGCGACGCTGATTTGCTGGATGTTGTCAAGCGTTGTTTCAAGTGATTCGCGGGCGCGTTCCAGTTGCAGATGCCGCGTATATGTGACAAACGGCATTCCGGTTTCCTGTTTGAAAATCTGGCGCAGGCGCGACGGCGAAACATTTGCCCAGACAGCTAATTCTTCAACCGTCGGCGGCTTTTTGATTTCAGCTAAAATTTTTTCTTTGAGTAAAAGCATTTTTTTGTTCGTCATAACTCCTCCCCAATTCAGCCTTGAAAAAGAGACAATTTAACCTATCACGATTATTTATGGGGTGTAAAGAGTTTTTGCAGGGAGAAGTGTCTAAACAAACATTGGCAGATTTCGCACCGGAAAAAGCGACTATTTCGGAAAATGTTTTTCTAGAATTGTCTAGAGAATCTCATTCTTCCACTTATGCAGAACCCCTTCGCTGACACCGATTTCCCTTGATATTGAGGCAATTGATTGCCCATCCAAATACTTCTTAATTGCTTCTCGTTTGAATTCTTTATCGTATTTTTTCATCCTCTCATTTTATAGAGATAGGACTTTCTCACTTTTTGCAGAAGCCCGCACAAAGTAAGGACGCAATGACGCAAAACACACTTACGAGCGTAGCGTGTTTCTGTATTTTTGAGAAAGTCCTAAGAGAGTTTTCTGTTCTGAAAAATTAGACCATATCATTATCGTCATGAAAATTTACAACTTTTGCTGTTAAAATTACTTGAGCGGCTTCCGATCTAAACACTTTTGCTGTCATAGACTTTTATTTTTGCTTGAATAAATGATAGGACTTACGCAGTTGAACAGATATTTGATAAAAATAAAGAATGAATCCGCCAAAAGCAACTGATGAAGATTACATCAATTTTATCATCGCCACGCCGCGCGACGTAATAGCGACCGAAGCCGAGCGCGTTTCTCTGGAGAGCAGAAACGCTCCGGCGCACGACGCTTTTACCCGGCTTCTCGGGCGGCTTGAACCGGATGCCGAAACGCTCTGGCAAGAGGCAATGACGCAAATTGACTTGAAAAGCGGTCTGCTGATTCTTGATGACTCGACGCTTGAAAAGCCCTATTCCAACTTTAATGCCTTAGTTTATCGGCATTGGTCTGGGAAGTAGAAGACGGTTGTCTTGGGAATCAACTTGGTAACTTTGCTGTGGACTGACGGAGCCCGTTGCGTTCCGGTTGATTATCGCGTGTTTGGTAAAGACCGCGATGGCAAAACCAAGAATGACCATTTTGCCGGGATGTTATTGGCAGCTTTTGAGCGCGGTTTTGAGCCTGATTTGGTTTGTTTCGAGAGGTTGGTATGCCTCTGTCGAAAACTTGAAATTGGCGCGTTCATTGGGTTGGCATTTTACGGGCGCGGCTCAAAGAGAATCGGCGAATCAGAGTAGGTGGCGACAAATTACAGGCAATTTCGGCGCGCTGGATTGTGCGGTGGCGATGGCACAGTCTGCTGGCTCAAAGATTTTGGAGAAGTCAAAATACTTCGCATCTTTGCCACAGACGGCACGGCGAGATATTGGGCAACCAGTTTGCGAGAAATGACCGAAGTTAAGTGCCAAGACTTTGCCGCACAGTCTTGGCGGATAGAAATGTATCATCGCGCCATTAAACAACAATGTTTGATTGAACGAGCGCAATGCCGTCGTCAACGTCCGGTTCTGAATCACATCGATTTGTGTATCAGAGCGTTTGTCAGACTTGAAAGTCATTGTTATCGGGAAAAAATCAGTTGGATTCAGGCAAAAACAAATATCATTCGGGATGCGGTTAGAGTTTATTTATCGAATCCCCAGTATTTGCTTCTTCCAACTGCGTAAGTCCTATCGGTAAAAGTTTTCATTACCCGCTCTTCTAATTTGAGCCGTTTGATTTTAAAATGCTCCCTCGTATATTCGTTGTCATGTAGCCACGTCAGGAACGGGTTAAAGCCTCTGATATAGGCATCTGTTCCAGCCGGAGTTAAACCTTTTTCGCGCATATTGGCGACAAAGTTAATCAGTTCCGGTTTGCTGATTTCATCTACCGTTTTTATTTCCGCATAATTTTTAAAAGCTCTAAAACAAACCCTGTAATATTCCAGCGTGTTTTCCGAGACATTTTGTACATATCTTTTTTCTCGTAAAAACAGTTCAAATTCCTTGTCCATTTTGTCCTCCATTTGATTTTGCGGAGGCGTATTGTTATATTCGTCATCTGTTAGCCGGAGCGGAAAGAGTAAAATCATCCGCTCTCTTTTTAAAACCCGAAATAACGATGTCATTCGCTCTTTGAGGGGTCAAAAAGCAGCTAACTGTTGAAACCAAAGGGGTCGTAGCTCAGCTGGGAGAGCGCATGACTGGCAGTCATGAGGTCAGGGGTTCGATCCCCCTCGACTCCACCAATAAAATCAATAACTTACGGCGAACCAATGGCTCGCCGTTTTGCTTCCGTTACCAATTCGTTACTAAAATCCGAATTTGCATCCAAATTCGTTACTGCCCGTCTTAATGCCGTATCGGTTGCGTGTGTGTAACGCGCCGTCATCCGAATATCCGAATGCCCTAAAATTTTCATGAGCGTAAAAGCATCGGCTCCGGCATCTGCCATCCTCGTTGCCGCCGTATGCCGTAGATCGTGAAAATGAAAATCGTTGATTCCCGCTTCCATTAATGCCCGCGAGAAACTCCGTTTGATCTCCGTCAGCTTGCCGCCGGTTTTCGGACTCGGAAAGATATATTCGCTTTTTCGTTTTAAACCGCTCAAAAGATTTCTGATTGTCGCGTTCATCGGCACCACTCGTTTTTTACCCGATTTGCTTTCCCGCACTTGCAACATTCCGCGCCCGAAATCCGCGTCAAACCATTTGAGATTAAAAATCTCGCCGCGCCGGAGTCCCGTGTGAATGGCAACGGTGACGATCCGCGCGACGAGTTCATTTTCCTTTAAGACGGAAAATAGTTTTTGCTCTTCGTCAAAAGAAAGCGTCCGCGTCCGCTGGTTATTAAGTTTTAACTTTTTGACCTTGCGGCACGGATTATTTTCAAGGACTCCGGCATCAATCGCCAAAGAGAAAATCTTTGACAGTATTGCCAGATGGTAATTGACCGTTGCCGGACTGCGCCTGTGTCCATGTTTGGTCGGCGTTGCCAGAAAATTTTGCTTAAACGATTCAACCAGCGGGGGAGTGATTTGTCTCAAGTTTTTCCCTTTAAAGGCTTTGACCAGAACGCGGCAGATCAGCACATCGCAGTAAAACGATTTCTTGTTGGTTTCTGAATAGGGGAGAAACGTCTCAATCACAAAATCCTCAAAACGCCGGTCGGGTTTTGCCTCAAAACCGTAAGCCTGTTGAAACACCTGATTCATAATCACGGCTTCGGCGGCTTCGGCTTCCTTTTTCGTGCGGGCGAACTTCAAAGTCTCGATAATCCGCTCGCCGTTATAGTAAAAATCAGAGACCCAGTTGCCCGTGTCTTTTCTTCGTCTAACTGTCATTTTTGTCTCCTTCGCCGTGTGCAAAGTGACGGCTCTATTTTACTCCAGATCGAGCAGTTTCCGGTATCGGACATCTTGTTGTTTTTTGCCTTTCGGAATATTTTTTTCAATCTTTAAAGGTTCAAGTTTGACCGATGCTTTCCGCTTTCCCGACAAGTCTTGTCTGCCGATTAAAACCAGCTCCTCGCGGTCGAATTGATATTCGCGTCCGGGACGATAAAACGGCACTCTGCCTTCTTGAATCCAGCGGTAGAGTGTCGAACTGCCGATGCCGAAAAAATCACAGGCTTCCGCAAAATTCAAACGCTGTCCGGCGGATTTTCCCCGCATCTTTTTGCCCTCTTCTTTCGTCGAAGCAGACATCTCTCGCAAAAAAGTAAGTAATCCCGTTAAACCGAATGCTTTAATCCGGTCTTGCTGTTCAACCGGAATTTCCGATTGAATTTTTTTCTCTAAAGCCGCAATTTTCTTTTGGTCGGAAACGACCACCAAAACAAAATCATAACCAGCCGCTAGACATTTTAAGATGTTGCGCGTTTCATAATCGGGCGTTGACGTGACGGACACTTCCGCCGCAATTTTCAGATTTTCTTTTTCAAGTGACACATCAACGAAAC
>JBPCRW010000134.1:0-16378 GCA_050996405.1 Pyrinomonadaceae bacterium
CCCCCCCCCCCCCCCCCCCCCCCCCCCCTCCCCCCCCCCCCCCCCCCCCCCCCCCCCCCCCCCCCCCGCTCCAATCAAGAACTATCGGCTCGCGGGAACATATTCCCAGTGCCAGGGTTCGTAATAATAAGGATAAAATCCAAAGCGGGCGGCGTTTTTAACCAGCCATTTGTAAGCGGGCGTTTGAATTTGTATGGCGCGATTGTAATCTTCGGTTTTGACGGGTTCGCCGCCGACGTAAAGGTCGAGCGCGCGACCTGTAAAGTGCGGGCTGTTGACGGCGAGGTCGGCGCGCCCCGAATTGGGCGAAGCGGCGCGAAGTTTTGCCTGATATTCACGCGAGCGAAACGCGGAAACGATTTTCAGAAATTTTTCTTCGGGCGCGAGTTCGCCGCTTGCCGTTGTTTGCAATCGCAAATCTTTTGCCGCCGCTGAAACCATTTGTTTATACGCAGCGTAAGTTTCGCGCTCGACTTTCAGTAATTCGAGACTGCGCGTCGGGTCGTAAAAATCCGTAATCGGCGCAGTTATTAATTCATTTTCGGAAGCGTCGCGGCTGCTGTTCAAACGATGCGCCTGCCAGTTTTCAACCATCCGGTTAAGAGTTTCAATATCAATTATTCCGGTTGGAACAAGTCCTGATTCTTGCTGCCAGACGGCAACCGAACGCGCGAAATCCGGTGTCTCGCAATTTGCCGAAACGTCCAATGTTTGCTGAATCAGCGGAACATAAAGAAACCAGCCGCGCTGCGCTTTCGCGCCGAATGTCCAGCGAAGCGAATCACGCAGGCGAACATTTTCCGTCATTGCGATATTTGAAATGACGGGCGAAACCAAGACGGTTTTATTGACCACGACGCGCGAGCGTTTCGCCTCGACAGTTGATTGAACGGCGGGCGAAACATTGCCGGAAGTTTGTCCGTAAGCAGTTCGTTTGACCAAGCCGAACGACAAAAATCCGAGAAATAGAAACACTCCGGCAACAGGTAGAAAATATATTCTTTTGTTGTTTTTCATAACAGGCAAGTGTTTCTTCGGATGCCTAAAAAATTATTTTCGGTTGCTTGTTCAAATGAATTTTTCTCGCGGCAGAGCCGCGAGGTATCGAATCGGAAAAATCCTTTTTTCTTAATTCCGTAGCAGAGCTACGGGGAATTAAACCTATAAGGAACGATTGAATACAAAGAAATTCACCACAAAGGCACAAGGGACAGAAAGATTTTGAATGAATGATTTCTTTGTGTTTCTTATGCTTTTGTGGTGAAAAAATTCTTAAGCCGAAGCAATTGCCGCTTCCGGCGTAAATTTCAACGCGCCGTTTTCCGCCGCGACGTGAATCGCGCTTCCGCTTCTGATGTCGCCGTTTAGTAGTTTGACGGCGAGCGGGTTTTGAATCATCGTCTGAATCGCGCGTTTCAAAGGTCTTGCGCCGAAGGTCGGGTCGTAGCCTTCGGTCGCCAGCAGTTCTTTTGCCGAATCTTCCAGCACAATCGAAATTCCTCTTTCAGCTAAATTTTTTCGGAGTTTTTCAAGCTGAACTTCGATGATTTTTTCAATTTCGTTTTTCGACAACTGCCCGAAAATTACGATGTCGTCAATGCGGTTCAAAAATTCCGGCTTAAAGTATTCACGCAAAATCTGCGTGACGGCTTCACGCGCCTGTTTTTCGTTATCGCCGACGGACATAATTTCGCGCGAGCCTAAATTCGAGGTCATAATCAAAACCGTGTTTTTGAAATCCACGACGCGACCTTTGGAATCCGTAAGCCGCCCGTCATCAAGGATTTGCAGTAAAATATTGAACACATCGGGATGCGCCTTTTCAATTTCGTCAAACAGCACGACCGAATACGGACGGCGGCGCACGGCTTCGGTCAACTGCCCGCCTTCGTCGTAGCCGACGTATCCGGGCGGCGCGCCAATCATCCGCGCGACGGCGTGTTTTTCCATATATTCCGACATATCGAGGCGCACTAGAGCGCGTTCGTCGTCAAATAAAAATTCGGCTAACGCTTTCGCCGTTTCGGTTTTGCCAACGCCCGTCGGACCTAAAAAAATGAACGAACCAATCGGGCGATTCGGGTCTTGCAGTCCGGCGCGGGCGCGGCGCACCGCATTGGCGACGGCGTTTAGGGCTTCGTCCTGACCGATGACGCGATTACGAAGTTTTTCTTCCATCGTCACCAATTTCTGCATTTCGCCTTCGAGCATTTTCGAGACGGGAACGCCCGTCCACTTGGCGACAACTTCCGCCACGTCTTCTTCGGTGACTTCTTCCTTCAGATAAACGCCGTCTTTCTGTAAATCGGCAAGGCGCGTCTGCTCGCCCGCCAGTTGTTTTTCGAGCGTCGGAATCGTGCCGTATTGTAGTTCGGCGGCGCGGTTTAAATCGCCCGCGTTTCTCGCCTGTTCGAGTTCGAGTTTGGCTTGCTCTAACTTTTCTTTGCCGCCGCGCATCTTTTCGATTTCGTCTTTTTCCGACTGCCATTTCGCCTTCATTCCGCCGGATTTTTCCTTCAAGTCGGCGATGCGTTTTTCGATGTCGTTCAAACGCTCCTTCGATTTTTCGTCGGTTTCACGGCTCAATGCCTGACGTTCGATTTCGAGTTGGAGAATTTCGCGTTCCAAAACATCAATTTCAACCGGCAAACTGTCAATTTCGATTCGCAGTTTCGACGCGGCTTCGTCAATCAAATCAATCGCTTTGTCGGGCAGAAATCTGTCCGTAATATAACGATTGGAAAGCGTCGCGGCGGCGACAATCGCCGAATCGGTAATACGCACGCCGTGATGAACTTCGTATTTTTCCTTCAAACCTCTAAGAATCGCAATCGTGTCTTCGACGTTCGGCTCGCCGACGAAAACCTGCTGAAAACGGCGTTCTAACGCTTTATCTTTTTCGATATACTTTTGATATTCGTTCAAAGTCGTCGCGCCGACGCAGCGCAGCATTCCGCGCGCTAACGCGGGTTTCAGCATATTTGAAGCGTCAATCGCGCCTTCCGACGCGCCCGCGCCGATGAGCGTGTGCAGTTCGTCAATAAACAAAATTATCTGCCCGTCCGATTTTTCGATTTCCTTCAAAACCGCTTTTAGACGGTCTTCAAATTCGCCGCGATATTTCGCGCCCGCCAGCATCGAACCTAAATCAAGTCCGACAAGTTTTTTATTTTTCAAAGTTTCCGGCACGTCGCCCGAAACAATTCTCTGCGCCAAACCTTCGACAATCGCCGTTTTGCCAACGCCCGGCTCGCCGATTAAAACCGGATTATTTTTTGTTCTTCTGGATAAAACCTGAATCGTTCTTCTGATTTCGTCGTCGCGCCCAATCACGGGGTCGAGTTTTCCTTTGCGGGCGCGTTCGGTCAAATCAATCGAATATTTTTCGAGAGCCTGAAAATTTTCTTCGGCATTTTGGTCTGTAATCCGCGAACCGCCGCGCATTTCGGAAATGACTTTTTCGAGGTCTTCTTTCGTGATTCCGTTCGAGCGCAGAATGCGTCCTGAATCGCCCGTTTTTTCCGCCGCAATCGCCAGCAAAAGATGCTCGGTGGACATATATTCGTCCTGCATCTTTTCGGCTTCCTTCTGCGCTTCCTGAAAAATCGTGTTGATGCGCGAACTGAAAAACTGCTGTCCCCCCGAAACTTTCGGGAATTTTGCAATCGCCGCTTGCGTTTCCTTCAAAATCGCTTGCGCGTTCGCCCCGACTTTTCCGAGAATCGGGCGCAGAGTTCCTTCCTTCTGCTCAAGCATCGCGGCGAGCAGATGTTCCGGCTCGACCTGCTGATTCTGATTTTTTTCGGCAACTCCGATTGCCTCTTGAATCGCTTCCTGCCCGCGAATGGTGTATCTGTCAAATCTCATAATTCTATAAATCCGATATGGTTTATTAGTCTTGCAATATAATAAAACTTGAGTGTGCTTCTGTCAAGTTTTGGAAACGTTAAAATAATCGTCGAAAATTTAATTTCCTCGTCTTTTCAGATGACACTTCGCGCTTTTCTCGGTTATATTTAGCGAGAGCATCTTTCCAAAAATAAAAGCTGATGAATTAATACCGATTTTGGAATTTTACAATTCGCGGCTGAAAAATGAAATGAAAATTTTACGTGAGATTCTTTCCCCGCTGCTGGCGGTTTTAGCGGCATTTGTAGTCGGCGGCATAATAATTCTGCTCATCGGCGACAATCCTCTTAATGCGTATAACTGGCTGTTGTCGAGTTCGTTCGGCTCGGCAAAAGACATCAGTTGGACGCTTTTTTACGCTACGCCGCTAATTTTTACGGGCTTGGCGGTGGCGGTCGCCTTTCGCTGCGGACTTTTAAATATCGGCGCGGAAGGTCAATTGTATGTTGCTGCGTTTGCGACCGCGTGGGTTGGCATCAAGTTCGGCGGCACGGTAGTTGATATTTTCGGCAAAAAAGAAGATTGGTCGTGGGCGAGTCTTCCGGCGATTATTCTCGTTCCGCTTTGTATTTTGACGGCGATTGTCGTCGGTGGAATCTGGGGAGCGATTCCGGGAATTCTGCGCGCGAAATTCGGCTCATCCGAAGTCATCAATACAATTATGCTGAATTTTATAGGCATCGCTCTGGTCAGTTATTTGACGCAGTATCACTATAAAATTCCGGGCGACCCGATTTTGCAAACCGCGCCGATTGGCGAAGCCGCGCAAATTCCGCAGCTTAATCAATACCTGTCGTTTATCCCTAAAGACGTGCCGCTTAATTTCGCGTTTTTGATTGCGATTCTGATGTGTTTTGTCGTTTACGTTTTTCTCTGGAAAACAAAATGGGGTTATGAACTTCGAGCGGTCGGCGAAAATCCTGCGGCGGCGGAATACGGCGGAATTTCGCCGAAAAAACAAATTATTACGGCGATGACGATTTCGGGCGGTTTGGCGGGAATGGTTGCCATCGGCGAAGTTTTGGGAAATCGCCATAATTATTACGACGGATTTTCAGCCGACTGGGGTTTTCTCGGCATCGCCGTCGCGCTTTTGGGCAGGAATCATCCGCTCGGCGTTTTTATCGCGGCGATATTTTTCGGAGTTCTGCTGCGCGGCGAAATTTTCGTGGATGCTTTTACGCCGAAAGTCACTAAAGATTTAGGACAGGTTTTGCAGGCGATTATCATTTTGTTCGTCGCGTGTTTTCAAATTTACGCGCAGAAGCGAGGTAAAATATGAGCGAACTTTTTACCATTCTACTGCTTTTAGTCTTTCCAACGATTCGACTGGCAACCCCACTGATTTTCGCCGCGCTCGGCGGAATGTTTTCCGAGCGTTCGGGCGTTATCAATATCGCGCTTGAAGGCTTAATGCTCGCCGGGGCTTTTACGGGCGCAGTCGCCACATATGAACTTCAAAATCCGTTTCTCGGATTGCTCTGCGGAATGGCGGCAGGCGGCGCGCTGGCGTTAGTTTATGCGGTTGCCGTTATCAAATTTGAAGCCGACCAGGTTGTTTCGGGAATGGCGATAAATTTTCTGATGTTCGGGCTGCCCGCGCTCATCTCCGGCGCGGTTTATGATTCTTCCGGCTCGACTCCGCAAATTGATAAAATTTATCTTCTGCCCGAATTCGGAAATGTTTCAATCGCTTCGATTATCGCGTTTCTGCTCGTTCCGGTGTGCTGGTATGTGCTTTATAAAACGCCTTTCGGTTTGAGATTAAGAGCGACGGGCGAAAATCCTGCGGCGACGGACGCGGCGGGCGTAAATGTCATTCGTCTGCGCTACATCGGCGTAATTTTATCGGGCGTTTTAGCGG
This sequence comes from Pyrinomonadaceae bacterium, assembly GCA_050996405.1. GTDB lineage: Bacteria > Acidobacteriota > Blastocatellia > Pyrinomonadales > Pyrinomonadaceae > JBPCRW01. The sequence continues at coordinate 5,774 of JBPCRW010000134.1, forward strand.
CGGCGGGCGGCGCGTATCTCTCGACCGGACAATCTTCGCTCTTTACGAGAAATATGACGGCGGGACGCGGATTTATCGCATTAGCGGCTCTTATCTTAGCAAAATGGCGACCCGTTCCCGTTTTAGTTGCGTGTCTGTTTTTCGGTTTTACAGACGCTTTGACAATTCCGCTGGCTAATTATCGTCTGGCTTCGGGCGACACGATTCCCGTGCAGTTTGTGCAAATGATTCCGTATGTTTTGACGATTATCGTTCTCGCCGGATTTATCGGCTTGTCGCGCGCGCCGAAAGCACTCGGAATTCCATACCGAAAGGAAAAATAGATAGCAGCAGATTTCACAAATTACGCGAAAAGCGGCAATTGTTTTAATCTATAAAATCCGTGTAATCTGTTGTGAGCAGCTATGAATTATGAAAACGCGGTCGAAGCCGCCGACTTTATTAAATCAAAATACGATAAGGAAATAAAAACCGCGCTGGTTTTGGGCAGCGGGCTTGGCGCGTTTGCCGAGACTCTCGAAAACGCGGTAAAGATTCCATACGAAATAATTCCGCATTTCGCGCGTTCGACGGTTAAAGGTCACGCCGGACAGCTTGTTTTGGGCGAAGTCGGAGGCGTTTCGGTCGCGGTTCAGCAAGGCAGATTTCATTATTACGAAGGCTACGAAATGTCGCAGGTGATGTTTCCGGTTCGCGCGTTCGGCGCGTTGGGAATCGAAAATTTGATTTTGACGAACGCGGCGGGCAGCGTACGGACGAGTTTGAAACAGGGAACTTTGATGCTCATTCGGGACCACATAAATTTGATGGGTGCGAATCCCCTGCGCGGCGCAAACGACGAACGATTTGGTGTGAGGTTTCCAGATATGACAAACGTTTACTGCACCGAGTTTCAGGAAATCGCGCACGACGAAGCGCGAAAAATGGAAATCGAGCGCGTCGAAAAGGGCTTGGACGCGGAACGCAAACAAATTTTGCGGCGCGGTGTCTACTGCGCCCTGTCCGGTCCGACGTATGAAACACCGGCGGAAATCAGAATGTTTCGCATCCTGGGCGCGGATGCCGTCGGAATGTCAACCGTGCCGGAAGCGATTGCGGCGCGGCATCTGGGAATGCGAGTTTTGGGAATTTCCTGCATTACGAATATGGCGGCGGGAATGGGCGACGACATTATTCACCACGAAGAAGTGATGGAAACGGGTGCGAAAGTAGCGGAAATTTTTAAAGAACTTTTACGAAGGATAATTTTTAAGCTGGATTAAAACGATAAATGATGAGTGCTGAATGATGAATTTCTAATCAGCGTTCATCATTCATAATTCATCATTTATGATAATCGGTATTTGCGGCGGAACGGGTTCGGGTAAAACGACCTTAGCGCGAAAAATTATTGAAACCGTTGGGCGCGGAAATGTCATTCTCGTCGAGCAGGATTCGTATTATCGAAATCTGGCGGATATGCCTTTGGATGAACGCCGCCAAGCAAATTTCGACCATCCCGATTCGATTGACAGCGAAATGCTGATGAATCATTTAAAGCGTTTGAAAGCAGGCGACGCAATCGAAATGCCGGTTTACGATTTTAAAACGCACACCAGAAACACAGAAACCGAACACATCGCGCCGAAACCCGTCGTTATCGTCGAAGGCATTTTGATTTTTTCCGAGCCGCGAATTTTTAATCTTTTGGACGTGCGCGTTTTTGTTGACACGCCCGGCGACATTCGTTTTATACGCCGCCTGCGCCGCGACATTACCGAACGCGGGCGCACGGTCGAATCGGTTATCGCGCAGTATTTTGCGACCGTTCGTCCGATGCACTTCGAGTTTGTCGAACCGTCAAAGCGGCACGCCGATATTATCATTCCCGAAAACGCCAATACCGACATCGGCATCGATTTTATTTGTAGCAGAATCCGCGAAGAAGTCAGCAGCCAGCTTTTGCGGAAAAATAAAACAAACTTTCAAACGAGCGAAAAAAATGATTGATAAACAAACGGAACTTGTCGAAGCTGCAACCAAAGCGCGGCGGCTTGCGTATACGCCTTACTCGAATTTCAAAGTCGGCGCGGCAGTGCGAACAAAAACGGGAAAAATTTACACGGGCTGCAATGTCGAATCGGCAAGCTACGGTCTGACGGTCTGCGCCGAGCGCGTCGCCATTTGGAAAGCTGTCTCCGAAGGCGAAAGAGAATTCGCGGAAGTTGCGGTCGTCGCCGACACTAACGAATTAACGCCGCCGTGCGGCGCGTGCCGCCAGATTATCTGGGAATTTTGCGGCGACATTCCCTTAATTGCCGCTAATTTAAAAGGCGACACGGAAATTATACAAATGAGCGAACTTTTGCCGAGAGCGTTCGACACAAAGTTTTTGAAGTAAGAATGCGGAAACACGAGCAAAGCGAGTGTGCTTTTTGCCCATCGCGCTCTTGCTCCGTGCCGGCTTCCGCAATTGATGAGAAAAAATTATTAACTGGAAAATCATAATTATATGAATAGAAAACTTTTTCCGAAACTTGCGATTGTGTTTGCAGTTTTAACTGCGACTATTTCCGTCGCGGCGCAGCAGCGCGCTTTGACCGCCGACGATTACGCGCGCGCCGAGAAAATGTTGATTTACAATACCGCGCCGCTCGTCGAGCGCGCCGGAGTTCGTCCGATTTTTTTGCCCGACGGCAGATTCTGGTATAGCGTTTCGACCGCGCAGGGCAATGAATTTGCGCTGGTAAATCCGGCGGACGGGACGCGGGCGACCAGCAAGGATTTAGACGCGCTTGGAATCAATTCTTCCGTAGCCGCGCCGACCGGCGGAAGAAGAAATTTCAACCCCGACGGAGTTGTTTCGCCCGACGGAAAACGCACGGCTTATATCAAAGACTACAACTTGTGGATGAAAGACGCGGCGACCGGAAAGGAAACGCAATTGACAACTGACGGCGTAAAAGATTTTGGTTACGCGACGGATAACGCTGGTTGGGTTCACAGCGACCGCGCGATTTTGATTTGGTCGCCCGACTCGAAAAAAATCGCCACGTTTCAGCAAGACCAGCGCGGCACGGGCGATATGTATCTGGTTTCGACGAACGTCGGGCATCCGAAGCTCGAAGCGTGGAAATATCCGCTGCCGGGCGATGCGGTCGTGACGACGATTCAGCGCGTCATTATCGAAGTCGATAATCCGAAAGTCATACGCCTGCAAATGCCGCCCGACCAGCATCGTTCGACCATTTGCGACGACGTGTCGTGCGACGGCGGCTGGACGGATGTCGAATGGAGTCAGGATGCGACGAAACTTGCTTTCGTTTCGACTTCGCGCGACCACAAAAAGGAAAATCTGCGCGTTGCCGATGCCGCGACCGGCACGATTCGTGACGTTTATGAAGAAACCAGCCCGACGCAGTTTGAATCCGGTCAGGGCGCGGCTAACTGGAAATTTTTGCCCGCCTCAAATGAATTTATCTGGTTCACAGAGCGCGACGGCTGGGGACATCTTTATTTGTATGATTTGACGAGCGGAAAATTGAAAAATCAAATTACTTCCGGCGATTGGGCGGTCTGGCAGGTTTTGAAAGTTGACGATAAAAACCGCGTCATTTATTTTAACGCGGGCGGGCGCGAAAAAGGCGAAGACCCGTATTTCAGCCATTTTTACAGCGTCGGATTTGACGGCAAAAACTTGAAATCGCTCACGCCCGAAAGCGGCAATCATCAGGTTATAATTTCGCCCGACGGCAAAACTTTTGTTGACACTTATTCAAAACCCGACGTTCCGCCGGTTTCCGTTTTGCGCGACATAAACGGAAAACTGGTTGCGACTTTGGAAAAAGCGGACATCTCGCGTCTCGTGGCGGCGGGCTGGAAACCGCCGATGCCGATTATCGTTAAAGCGCGCGACGGCGTGACGGATTTATACGGTTTGATGTATGTGCCGACGAATCTCGATGCGTCAAAAAAATATCCGATTATCAATTATATTTATCCGGGTCCGCAGGGCGGCAGCGTCGGCAGTCGCGCGTTTTCGCCTTCGCGCGGCGACAATCAGGCGTTAGCCGAACTTGGTTTTGTCGTCGTCCAGATTGATGGAACTTGCAACCCGCTTCGCTCGAAAAAATTTCACGATGCGTGTTACGGCAATATGGCGGACAATACTTTGCCCGATCAGATTACGGGGATGCAGCAGCTTGCCGCAAAATACCCGTATATTGACCTTAACCGCGTCGGCATCTGGGGACATTCGGGCGGCGGATTCGCAACGGCGGCGGCGATGTTTCGCTATCCAGATTTTTTCAAGGTCGGCATTTCTGAATCGGGCAATCACGACAACCGCAATTACGAGGACGATTGGGGCGAACGTTACATCGGTTTATTGTCAGGCGACAATTACGAAAAACAGGCGAACGAAAATTTCGCCAAAAATCTGAAAGGACATTTAATGCTCGCGCACGGCACGATGGACGACAACGTTCCGCCGTCCAACACCTTGCTCGTCGTTGACGCGCTGATAAAAGCCAACAAGGATTTCGATTTAGTGCTGATTCCAAACGCGCATCACGGCTACGGCGCGGCAAGTTTTTATATGATGCGCCGCCGCTGGGATTATTTCGTCAAAAATTTGATGGGCGCAGAGCCGCCGAAGGAATACGAACTAAAACCAAAGTCTTTTGCGCGTTGAAATCACTTTTTACAGAAGCCGCGCGAAGTAAGGACGCAATGGTAAATAAAAACACACTTACTTCGTGCGTGTTTCTGCATTGAAATTCGCATTGAAATCCTTGAAAAAATTATGGCGATTCCGACTTACGAAGATTTAATGCTCCCTTTGTTGAAAGTATTAAGCGAGACAACGGAAAAATCATTACGAGAGCTTGTTAAAATTCTTTCCGGCAAATTTAATTTAACTAAAGAAGAAAGAGAAAAACTTCTTCCAAGCGGACATCAGACAATAATTCACAATCGAGTCGGCTGGGCGCGAACGTATTTAAGTAAAACGGGTTTGTTGATAAATGCTTCGCGCGGAGTTTATAAAATTACGGCACGGGGGTTGGAAGTTTTACAACAAAATCCGAGTCGAATTGATAATAACTTTCTTCGTCGTTTTCCTAAATTTATTGAATGGAATAATATCAAGCGAGAAAAAACAAATGACGTTTTAACAAAAGATGAATCGGAAGCCGAAAATACGCCTGAAGAATCTTTGGAAACTTCCTATCAGACAATCCGCGTTGCTTTGGCAAGCGAAATTATCGAAAAAGTTAAAACTTGTTCGCCCGCATTTTTTGAAAGATTGGTTGTCGAATTATTGGTAAAAATGGGTTACGGCGGAACTTTGCAGGAAGCGGGCAAAGCCGTCGGCAAAAGCGGCGACGGCGGAATTGACGGAATTATCAACGAAGACCGTTTGGGTTTGGACGTGATTTATTTGCAGGCAAAACGTTGGGAAGGCAACGTCAGCCGCCCCGAAATTCAAAAATTTGCAGGCGCGCTGCAAGGAAAACGAGCGCGAAAAGGCGTTTTTATCACGACTTCGGATTTTACAAAAGAAGCGCGCGAATACGCGGCGATGATTGACAGTAAAATTATTTTGATTGACGGCGAGGAACTTGCCGAATTGATGATTGATTACAATGTCGGCGTTTCCGTTGCGACCACTTACGAAATAAAACGGATTGATTCGGACTATTTTTCGGAAGATTAAATTCGGTAAATTGCTTTTCCCTACATTTTTGTTATAAATTCAGCTATGTAAAAGTTGAAAATTTTACTACTCGTTCTAACCTTTTTATTTTCCCAGCAGACAATTTACGCGCAAAAGAAAGCGGTTGATTTAATCGTTTCGGGCGGAACTGTCGTCACGATGGATGCGGGCAAACGCTTGATTGAAAACGGCGCGGTTGCGGTTTTAAAAGATAAAATCGTCGCCGTTGGCACGTCCGTCGAAATCAATAAAAATTACGCTTCGCGGCAAATTATCAACGCGCGAGGGAAAGTTATTATTCCGGGTTTAATCAACACGCACACGCACGTTCCGATGTCGCTGTTTCGCGGCATCGCCGACGATTTGGATTTGCAGGAATGGCTGACGAAATATATTTTTCCGGCGGAAGCGAAAAATGTTGACGAAGCGTTTGTTCGCGCCGGAACGCGGCTCGGATTAGCGGAAATGATTCGCGGCGGCACGACGACTTACTGCGATATGTATTATTTTGAAGATGCCGTCGCCGACGAAACTTTTAAAGCCGGAATGCGCGGCGTTCTCGGCGAAACGATTATTCAATTTCCCGTCGCCGACAACAAAACTCCTGCGGAAGCGATAAATTACACGCAAAAATTTATCGAGAAATGGAAAAATAATTCGTTGATTGTTCCGGCTTTTGCGCCGCACGCGCCTTACACGGTTTCAACCGAAGATTTGAAAACAATCAAAAATCTGTCGGATAAATTGAACGCGCCCGTCGTTATTCACGTTGCCGAAACGCGCAAGGAAGTTGCCGACATTACAAAACAATACGGCGCGAGTCCCGTTGATTATCTTGCAAAAATCGGTTTTTTGACGAATCGCACAATCGCCGCGCACGTCATCTATGCGACGGACGAAGAACTCGATTTGCTGAAAAAATTCGGTGTCGGCATCGCGCATAATCCGCAAAGTAATATGAAACTGGCGAGCGGCGTTGCGCCCGTTCCGCAGATGCTTTTAAAGGATTTGCCCGTCGGTTTGGGAACGGACGGCGCGGCATCGAATAACGATTTGGATTTGTGGGAAGAAATTGACACGGCGGCGAAACTGCACAAAGTTTTCACCGGCGACCCGAAGGTTTTACCGGCGCGGCAGGCTTTTGAAATGGCGACGATTCGCGGCGCGCGCGCGCTGCATCTCGACAAAATTATTGGTTCATTGGAAGCGGGAAAACGCGCCGACATCGTGATTGTAGATTTTGATTCATTGCATCAAACGCCTTTTTACAACATCTATTCCGCGCTGGTTTATACGACGAAAGCATCGGATGTTCGCACCGTTATCATTAACGGCAGAATCGTCATGCGCGATAGAAATTTGCTTACGCTCGACGAAAGTGCTATAAAGAAAAACGCAAACCTTTACAGACAAAAAATCATCAAGAGTTTATCGGGTCAATAAAGCAGGTTAGAGAAACTAGCCGGAATTAGTTTTTGAAAAGCAAAATTATTTTGCCGTTGAAGGGCGGATTTACAGTCAAATAATCCGTTTCAAATCCGTATTTTTACGTAGGAGGAGATAACAAAATGCCGCAATGCGTTCGCTGGTTCGGTGCTGTCTGGTTTTTAATTTTAATTTCTTTTTTGGGAGTGTTGGCGCAAGCACCGACTTCCGGCGATGTGATGCGCGACCGCATTAAAAAGGCAAAAGCTCTGGTCGCGGTGAAAAATTACAACGCCGCGATTTACGAACTCGAAGGCATTCGCAAGGAAACGAACGAACCGTCGGTCAACAGCGTCGCGCAGGTGATGCTGATGAATTGCTATCTCGAACAATCGGATTACAAACGGGCGCAGGCACTTTTGACGGATGTCTTTAACGCGAAAAAACAAAATCGTTTCGGCGGCGAAAATTATTATCTGATTGCGGGGCAAGTCGTCCGAGGCGCGAAAGTTCAATTTGAACGTTACAAAGCGTTGGGATTGATGGTATCCGATACTAATCTGCCGTCCGATGCCGTTACCGATATTAACAAAATGCGTGAAACGGTTGAGATGGTTGTCACGCAGTCGAAAGCGTTAGGAACAAACGCGAAGGAAACTTCAAACGCGATGGCTCTGCTCGAAGAAGCGACCGGCGCGCGCGGCAATCTGGCGCGTGACGATTACGACGCGAAACACTGGAAGGATGAAGTCGCAGACGCGCGCGACGGTCTGGTAAATCAGAGAGGCGTGGTTGACGCGGTCGGCGACGGCGGCGCGCTGCCGACAAATACGGCTGCCGCCAATACTAGCCAATCTCTTTTAACTCCGCCGCAAACTTCGGCGGTTGTAATGCCCGTTGCCGATAAAACAAACGCGGAAATAAAAACGGATAATAAACCTGCCGCGCCGCCAGTCGAAACCGCGACAGTAAATAAACCTGCGGCGAAAATCGAACAAACCGAAACTCCCAAATCAAACGACGCGGCAAACAACTCCAATCAAACCGCGCAGAATCAAAACACGACCGCCGCCAATTCAACACCGAAAACTCCTTCAAGAATGAGAAAGGTTGAAAACACAACCGGACAGACCGCCGCGAACAATGCGGCGACTGCCGGAAATACGGCGAAAAACGATGCGCCGATGGCGGTCGGCTCGTTGATTGAATACGCGACGGCGAAAGTCAGCCCGACGTATCCAGAGGTGGCGAAAACTACGCGGATGGTCGGCATCGTGCGCGTCGAACTGCTCGTGGACGAAGAAGGAAAACCCGAAATTCAAAACGCTTCCGGTCCCGGAATGCTGAAACAAGCCGCGCAGGATGCCGTTAAACGTTGGAAATTTAAACCGTTCACGCGCGACGGGCAACCCGTCAAAGCGTCCGGCTACGTTAGCTTCAATTTCAATTTGTAAAACTCGTGTGAAAATTTAAAACTCAAAACGAGCGGCGGCTTTCCTGAAAGTTTGCCGCTTTTTATTCGCTATGAATATCTTGAAAATAATTGTTCTCGGCTTGTTTTTTATGACTTTAAATTTGTTCGGGCAAATGCCGCCGCTTGAAACCGGCGTTTCGCACGAGTTGGCAAAATGGCGCGCGGCAAATTATTCGGACGTGCGTTATAAATTAAACATCACGCTCGAAAAGGGCGCGCCGCTAATGAAAGGCGACATCGAAATTCGCGTTAAATTGTCCGATGAAGGTGCGAAAAACGATTTGATTTTAGATTGGCGCACGACGCAGTTTGCGAATGATAAAGATAAGCCTTACGCGAATGTCGTCGCGGTCAATGAAAAATTACTGCTCAATTCAAAAGAGTCTTTATATTTCGTGCGCGACGAACATTTGATGGTGGACAAATCGCTTTTGAAAGCGGGCGAAAACGTCGTCAAAATTCAATTCGCGTCACCGATAAAAACGTCGGGCGCGGCAATCACGCGCTATGTTGACAAGGAAGACGGCGCGGAATACGTCTATTCGCTATTCGTCCCGTCGGACGCAAGCACGGCGTTTCCCGTCTTTGACCAGCCGGATTTGAAGGCGCGATTTAGTTTAAAGATGTATGTTCCTGAAGGCTGGACTGTTGTTTCAAACAGTAAATTGATACTTCTTGCCGGAGTTCAGAACGAAAGAAAAGACGGAACAGGAAAAATATTACATTGGTTTTCTGCGACTCAACCAATAAGTACTTATGTTTTTGCTTTTGCTGCGGGAGATTTTACTGAATTTGCTCAAAGAGATACAGGCGAAGTCGTAAATCTGAATGAAATTCGTGCCAAAATAGTTAAAGACAAAATAACTTCTGCAAATGAACAGTATTGGGCAAAAATAGGAAATGTCTTATCCAATAAAATCTATGTCCGCAAATCGCAAGCCGAGAAATTCAGACAGCACGCGGCGGAAGTCTTTCGGCTAAACCGCGAAGGCGTGAAGTTTCTCGAAAGCTGGTTTGATTACAAATTTCCGTTTCCGAAATACGACCTTGTTTTGATTCCCGAATTTCCGTTCGGTGGAATGGAACACGCCGGATGCACTTTTCTGCGCGAAGATTCGATTATCTTCCCGACCGAACCGACCAAGAACAATTATATCTCGCGGGCTATCGTCATCTTTCACGAAGCCGCGCATCAATGGTTCGGCGACACGGTGACGATGAAATGGTTTGACGATTTGTGGCTCAAGGAAGGCTTTGCCGAGTTTATGGCGTATAAAACGATGGAAAAAGTGATGCCCGAATACAATGCGTGGAAAATCTTTTACGAGCGCAACAAACAGCTTGCCTATCTGACCGACTCGACAAAGGGAACAACGCCGATTTATCAGGAAATCCCGAATCTCTCGGCGGCAAAATCCGCTTACGGCAACATCGTCTATCGCAAAGCCCCGTCGTTTCTCCGCCAAGCCGAGTTCTATCTGAGCGAAGATAAATTTCAAACTGCCGTCCGCGCATTTTTGAAAAAACACGAATTTTCAAATGCGACTTGGCAGGATTTGGTGAAGGAATTTGAAACGGCAAGCAAGCAGGATTTAAGAGATTGGTCGGAGAACTGGGTAAAAGAGTCTGGATTATCGAAAGTTACAGTCAGCACAAGTAAAATAACAGGAGAGCAAAATGAGAAGAACACATTAGTTATATTTCTCCAAGATGATTATTGGACAATGAATACGAAAGCACTTATTCAATTATCCGATGGTAAAAGAAGGGAAGAACTTATTAAATTTAAAAGAGGGAATCGTTTTGAAAAAGGAGAAGGAGAGCAAATTCCACCTTCCTTTCCTTCGTTATTATTAGTTAAATCCGCAAATGTAGAATTCATTTTCCCAAACTACCAAGATTACGGCTACGGCATCTTTCTGCTTGACGAGAAAAGCCGCGCTTACGTTCTCGAAAATATCCAGAACGAAAAAGACGATTTTCTCCGCACGATGATGTGGGGAAGTTTGTG
>JBPCRW010000102.1:0-4403 GCA_050996405.1 Pyrinomonadaceae bacterium
CTGGAAAAAATCGGCTGCGCGGGCGTAATTGTCGGCAAAGCGATTTACGAAGGGCGAATAAACATCGCTGAATTAGGAACGCTGAACGCTGAATAAAATCTGTTTTCTATTCAGCCTTCAAAAAACATGCTGGCGAAAAGAATTATTCCGTGTCTCGACGTAAAAGACGGACGGACGGTCAAAGGAACGAATTTTCTGAATCTGCGCGACGCGGGCGACGCGGTTGAACTGGCAAAAATTTATTCGGCTCAAGGCGCGGACGAACTCGTTTTTTTGGACATTACGGCGACGAACGAAAAACGCAAAACTTTGTTGGAATTAGTGCGAAAAGTCGCGGCGGAAATCAACATTCCATTCACGGTCGGCGGCGGAATAAATTCGCTCGCAGACATCGAAGTTTTATTAAATTCCGGCGCGGACAAAGTTTCGATAAACACCGCCGCCGTTAAAAATCCGCAGATTTTGCGGGACGCGGCGCGAAATTTCGGCTCGCAATGCGTCGTGCTGGCGATTGACGCGAAATCGGTCGGCGGCGTTTGGAAAGTTTTTCTCAACGGCGGGCGCGTCGAAACGGATCTGGGCGCAATCGAATGGGCGAAACGCGGAGTTGAATCGGGCGCGGGCGAAATTTTGCTGACTTCGATGAATGCGGACGGAATGAAAAATGGTTTTGAAATCGAATTAACGCGGGCGATTTCCGAATCGGTCAAAGTTCCCATCATCGCTTCGGGCGGCGCGGGAAAATCGGAACACTTCGCGGAAGTTTTTGAAAAAGGAAAAGCCGATGCCGCGCTTGCCGCCAGCATTTTTCATTTTCGGGAAATTGAAATTCCACAGCTTAAAAATTATCTTCGCGGGCGGAATATTGAAGTAAGAATATGAAAATCAATTTTGAAAAATACGCCGACGGACTTGTTCCGGCGATTGTGCAGGACGCGGAGACGAGCAAAGTTTTGATGCTCGGATTTATGAACGCCGAAGCGTTTGAGCAAACTCAATCGTCTGGAAAAGTAACGTTTTACTCGCGTTCGCGTCAAAAACTGTGGACAAAAGGCGAGACGAGCGGAAACTTTCTCGAACTGAAAGAAATTTTAATTGACTGCGACCGCGATACGATTTTGATAAAAGCGAATCCGACGGGCGCAGTTTGTCATACCGGCGCGGACACTTGTTTCGGCGAAAAAAACACATCGAAAAATTTTCTGTTCGACCTTGAAAGAATAATTAAAGAGCGCAAAAAAAACTTTTCGGAAAATTCTTACACTTCAAATTTATTCAAAAAAGGAATTAACAAAATCGCGCAAAAAGTCGGCGAAGAAGCAGTCGAACTCGTCATCGGAGCCAAAGACGGCGACGATGAATTATTTAAATCGGAAGCCGCCGATTTGCTTTTCCATTTTTTGGTTTTGCTAGCCGAAAAAAATATTTCGCTTCGAGAGGTTTTGCAAGTTCTGGAAAATCGCCGAAAATAATTTTTAATGATAAAACTTCTCGCGCTCGATTTAGACGGAACTCTGCTCGATTCAAGCGGAAAAATATCCGTCGAAAATAAATCCGCGATTCGGCATGCCGAAGAAGCGGGCGTTCTCGTCACCGTTTGCACGGGCAGGCGATTTCGTGACGCGCGTCCGGTTGCACTGGAACTGGAATTAAACGCACCGGTAATTTCTCATAACGGCGCGCTTTTAAAATTTGCCGATTCGCTTGAAACCGTCGCCGCTTCGATTCTGCCGAACGAAACCATCCGCGAAATTTTGCGCGTCGGGAAAAATTTCGGCGCGGACGCGATGATTTCCGCAGACCCTTCTGGCAAAGGCGTTTTGCTTTACGACCGCGTTTCTGAAGAAAATATCCCGCTGCAAAAATATCTCGCCTGGTCAAAACGTCTGCACGGCGCGGAAGCGGGCGAAGCGATTTTGCACGTCGAATCTCTGGCGAAAATTTTAGACGATTACGAAACAGTTCACGCTTCATTTTCGGGCTGCTGCGCGGCGATGGCGCATCTCGAAACAATTTTGCAAGTTGAACTGGAAGAAAAAGCGAACGTTTTAACAACCCGTTACACATCGCTCGATTTCACGTTGATTGACATTTTGCCGCCCGATGCGTCAAAAGGAATCGGCGTTGAAAAACTCGCTTTGTTTGAAAATTTAACTTGCGAAAACGTAATGGCAATCGGCGATAATTTCAACGATTTGGAAATGCTCGAATTCGCCGGAACGCCGGTTTTAATGGGCAATTCCGCGCCCGAACTTTTGGAAAACAAGAATTATCATCAAACATTATCGAACGACGAAAACGGCGTGGCGCGCGCGATTGAGAAATTTATTTTGAAGAATTAAAGCGGTTTTAAGTATTTATGAATTGGCTGCAAACTGTTTTGAAATGGCGTTTGATTCGCGGTCTGCAAATCTGGAATCGGGCTTCGATTCGCGCGCAGGGCGGAATTATCGCGTTGATTCCGATTGCGGCAGTCATCGTCTCATTTCTTTTTGCGATTTACGGAAACAATCAGCGCGGCTGGATTCAATACGACATTCAGCGGCGTTTCAAACTTGTTCGACAATACAACGATTTGCTGCTGCTGATGGTCGATGCCGAAACGGGCGAGCGCGGATATTTTTTGACAAAGCGCGTCGAATTTCTCGAACCGTATCAAAAAGCGGTCAGCGATATTCCGCAAACGATTTCCGCGCTGCGAAGCACCATCAACGAGGAATTGGGCGAGAAACAGCGCGAGGAAAGATTGGAAAGTCTGGCTAAAATTGAAGATTTAATCAGCCGGCAACTGACTTCGTTTAAAGTCGCGCAGACTTTCGCCGAACAAAATAAAAACATGGACGAGTTATACGCGCATCTGCAAAACGGGAAAATTTTGATGGACGAGATTCGCGCGAATCTGAATCAGATGGAGACGCGCGACGGCGAACTTTTAAGCGATAGAATCGAAGATATTAACAGCATTCGCCGCCGCGATTATATTCTTCTTTTTATCGCGCTGTGCGTCGGACTGCTGGCGCGGCTCGTTTCATTTTATCTTTTCGACCGCGGAATCGTGCGCCGCGTTAATCGCTTAAGGAAAAATGTCGAGGAGTTGAACGCGGGCGAAAAAATAAAAAATCCGCCGCCGAAAAAAGATGATGCGGTTGGCTTACTCGAACAGGAAATTGTTAAAATAGCCGGACAAAAAGATTTATTAAATAATTCGGACAAGTAATTTTACGGGAGATTTTTAATGGCAAACAAAATTGCGGTTATCGAAACGAACAAAGGGACAATTAAATTTGAACTGCTGGAACAGGACGCGCCGAAAACGACGGAAAATTTTCGTCTGCTGGCGGAAAAAGGTTATTACGACGGCGTGATTTTTCATCGCGTCATTCCTAATTTTATGATTCAGGGCGGCGACCCGCTCGGAATGGGTTACGGCGGCGAATCGGCTTGGGGCGGAAAATTCGACGACGAAATCAACCGTGCTTCCCCGCTCTATCAAGGCGCATACGCGAAAGGCACGGTGGCGATGGCAAATTCGGGCGCGAATACCAACGGCTCGCAGTTTTTTATTATGCATATTGATTATCCGCTGCCGCCGTCTTACACAAAATTCGGGCGCGTAATTGAAGGGCAAGACGTAGTTGATGCGATTGCCGAAGTTCAAACCAACGCCAGCGACAAACCGCTTGAGCCGGTGGTAATGAATAAAGTCGCCATTGAAGAAAAATAATTAACAGGATAGGCAGGATATTCAGGATAGAATTTGAGATGTAATAATTGTTATGCTTTTTCTTGTTGCCTGATGAAAACTTTTCTGACAATCATATTTTTATTCTCTCTGAGCGGCACTCCCGTTTATGCCAAAAAAGCCTTGTCTGCTTTGCAGTTGTTGAAGAATCGTGAGCCGGAAGTAAAATGGAACTCGCGCAGTTTGCTCAAAGCTGACTTTGATTATGACGGCATCGCAGATTATGCTTTGTCTGGCAAGCGCGGCAGCAAATTTATTGTCGGAATTGTGAAAGGTTCACTCAACCGCAAATCTAAACATTGGACACTTGAGTTTTCGGAGGACGCAGGTTCGCAAGGTTCGTTATGTTCTGTTGCAGATGCCCGAATCAGTTCAGAGCGTTTTGCGTCGGACGATGAAATTGCCGAAGTGCGGAGGCTGCCGAAGAAAAGTCGCGGAATCGCTTTATCAGATGAGAGATGCGATGCTTTTCACATTTATTACAGTCGAAAAGAGAAACAGTTTGTTTGGTGGCGGCGTTAATCCAAACGCAAAGCATAACAGGTCGTGATACAAGCAAAAGAATCGGCGTATAATGTTTGCAATACTTTTCGGAGGTCGCAAGCAAGAAACAGGGTGAGGGTCGGCAATGATTTTGGGACGCTTTTCACAGAGATGATCC
>JBPCRW010000194.1:0-5025 GCA_050996405.1 Pyrinomonadaceae bacterium
GGTTTTAATCTGACCAACTTTGCAAACGGAGTCAGATTCGACCTTGACAGCAATGGCAGTAAAGAACAGCTTTCCTGGACATCTCCCGGCTCGGACGATGCATTTCTCGCGCTTGACCGCAATAGAAATGGAATGATTGATAACGGTCAGGAACTATTTGGTAATTTCACAGAGCAGCCGCCGCTCGCAGAAGGAGAAAAGAGAAACGGATTTCGCGCTCTCGCCGTGTTTGACCAGCCTGTTAATGGCGGAAACGGCGATGGCAAAATCAATCGTCAGGACAGAGTTTATAATGACTTGAGATTATGGATAGATATGAATCACAATGGTATCTCAGAGCCGAACGAATTGCATACTTTGGAATCTCTGGACGTGCGGGCGATAGATTTGAATTACAAGATATCGCGGCGAACGGATGAATTCGGCAATCGTTTCCGGTATCGTGCGGTAGTCAGAGACTCAAGAGATGCGGATGTCGGCAAATGGGCGTGGGATGTCTTTCTAATAATCCGACAACAATAGGAAATCGGAAATCTTCAAATAAAAAAGCAAGTTTTGAAGGCTTGCTTTTTTATTGAGTTGAATTCTAATTGGTGAAACGATGATTTGAATGAAATCTGAAAATGACTTCTTCCAGAAAACCTTCGTAAGTAAAAGTTTGCAAATCGTATTCCGGTTTCATTTTATACATCAGTGGCAGCGCGATGCGCCACGCCATCCAGATTCTTTGATTGTCGCTCAAATCCCGACGCCTGCACAAAAAAGTTTCGACCACCGCGATTTCGTTTTCCGTTAAAAGCGAAACGTCGGCTTGAAATTCCGTTCTTTTCTGAACGTGCCGAAACGCGGCGTCGCTTAACGGATTCGAGAAAACTTCTTCAAACGTCGGGGCTTCCGCGCCGCGTTCTCTGACGACGACCGTTCCCGCAAAAAAATCGCTGGCGCGCTGGTCGCGGCGGCTCGCAAAAATCGTAATCAAACCGACCGAGTAAATCGGAATGACAAAACCGGGAAACGCATCGAAAATCCGCAAAAGGTTTCGCGCCAGAGCTTCCCAAAACGTGACGGGTCTGCCGTCTTCACGAATGACGCACAGTTTCATTAAACGTTTTCCGGGCGTTTGCCCATTCCACAGCCACTCGAAAAAAACAGAATAGCCGGAAACAGCGCGAACAAAACGACTATCATCACGGCGAGCGTCCATTTCGGTATTTCGTCAAACAAACCTTTCGCGCTTGAACTTAGTTTGCGGGTATTTTAATTCTTACTGAAATTCATTTAATCACTCTTAACTTTCAAAAATTTTCGCTTGCCGACCTGCAAAAGAATTTCATCTTTCAATTCAATTTCAGAATTCGCGTTTGAAACTTTTTCGCCATTTAGTTTTACGCCGCCCTGTTCAATCAATCTTCGCGCTTCGCCTTTTGACGCGGCGAGATTTGTTTGGACGAGTAAATCAACCAGTTTATAATTTCCCGCCGCAATTGTTTTTTCTTCAATTTCGTCGGGAATTTCCTTTTTGACGAAACGCGCGACAAAATTTTCTTCGGCTTTTCGGGCATCGTCCGCCGAATGAAAATCTTTGATAATCAGTTTTGCGAGATTCATTTTTAAGTCGCGCGGATTTTTACTGCCGAATTTCATTACTTCGATTTCCGAAGGCGTAATATCGGTTAAAAGTTCATAGTATTTCCACATCAAATCGTCGGAGACGCTCATTATTTTGCCGAACATTTCATTTGCGGGTTCGTCAATTCCGATGTAATTATTCAGCGATTTCGACATTTTATTTACGCCGTCCAAGCCTTCTAAAAGCGGCGTGGTTAAAATCACCTGCGGTTCTTGCGCGTATTCGCGCTGCAAATTTCTGCCCATTAAAAGGTTAAATTTCTGGTCAGTTCCGCCGAGTTCGACATCGGCTTCGAGCGCGACGGAATCGTAACCCTGCACAAGCGGATAAAGAAGTTCGTGCAGCGCAATCGGTTTTTCATCCCGCATTCTTTTGTCAAAATCGTCGCGTTCGAGAATTTGCCGGACGGTTGTTTTGGATGCGAGTTTGATAAATCCGTCTGCGCCTTGAGCGTCAAACCATTCGGAATTAAAACGAATTTCGGTTTTTTCAGGGTCAAGCAATTTAAAAATCTGCTTTTTATAAGTTTCGGCGTTTAATAAAATTTCTTCTTTCGAGAGCGGCGGGCGCGTCACGTTTTTGCCCGACGGGTCGCCAATCATTCCCGTAAAATCGCCGATAAGAAAAATCGCCGTGTGTCCTAAATCCTGAAACGCTTTTAATTTGCGGATAACAACCGTGTGTCCGAGATGTATGTCGGGCGCGGTCGGGTCTGCGCCCCATTTGACGCGCAGAGGTTTTCCGGTTTTCGTCGAGCGTTCCAGTTTTTTTCGTAAATCTTCTTCGCGGATGACATCAACCGCGCCTTTTTTTAAGTATGAAATTTGTTCGTCAATCGTCATAAAGACTAATGGTAATATGGTAAATGGTAAATGGTAAATCGCAGAAAAACATTTACCGTTATTCATTTGCCATTTGCAAAGTGAATTTCCAAATCATTCTGTTCTGCGCTTCGTCGAAAATATATTCGCCTGCCGCGACTTTCCAAAAACCTAGAAATTGCCAGTGTCCGACTTTCAGTTTATTGAACAGCGGAACGCGATGTTTCGATTCGACGGCTTTAAACATCGCCCGATTAAACGAATCGAGTTTCTGGTCGCCGCGCCTGCCCGCGCCGGTGTAAAAAATTGTTTCCGTCGTGTCGCCGTGAAAATCCGGGTAGCACGGATTTATTTTCCCGAAATCGGTCAACAGGGAAATCAGTTTTCCGTTTCTTTGATAAATTCCGTTGCGGATTTTGTGAATTTCCGAAACTTGCATCCACGAAAATACGTCTCCGATTTTTGCTTTTTTCAGAAATTCGACCATCGAGTTTTTCGGCGAATAAAATTTTTCGGCGTTGAATAGTTTTTCGGAAACAAGTATGTTTTGAATGAAATTTAAAAACAAGCGATGTGGAAAAAAATTCTCGGAAAATTCTGGCGCAAAACTCCGGCTTTCGTCAGAAGAAAAGTCACCAGATTCACGCAGGCGAAATTTACCGTCTCGGTCGGAGCGATTGTCACAAACGCGGACGGCAAAGTTTTGCTGCTCGACCACGTTTTGCGTCCCGCGTCGGGTTGGGGAATTCCGGGCGGATTCATCGAAACGGGCGAGCAGCCTGAAAAAGCCTTGCGGCGCGAATTGCGCGAGGAAATCGGTTTGGAAATTGAAAGCGTCGAATTGTGCCGCGCGCGGACTTTTTATCGCCACGTCGAAATTTTGTTTCGCGCCCGCGCTCGCGGCGAGAAAGGCGAAATTCAAAGTTTTGAAATAAATAAAATCGGCTGGTTCGCGGTTGACGCGATGCCGAAAGAGATGAGCCGCGTTCAAAAAGAATTTATCAGAGAGATTTTAGCCGAAAAAGATTTTGCAAATCGAAAAGCCGAATCTCGATAATTGACTATTGCTACGACCAGCGTCTAACATTTAGTTTAAATATTTTATTTTGGAAGGGAAAAAATAATGGTTAATTTAATTCCGTCGTCCGAATCGGTAATGGAAATTCTGCAAAAGACCAATGCATACCGCAAAGGACATTTTGTTTATCCGAACGGCAAACACGCTTCGCATTATTTTCAAATGCCGCTTGCGTTTCGTTATTACGACATCGCGCGCGTGCTGTCGGTCGGTTTGAGCCGTATGTTTCGGATGGAAAAAGCGATTTCGTCACGTCTGCCGAAAGTTTCGATTATCAGCCCAAGCCCGGGCGGTATTATGGTCGCTTTCGGCGTGCGCGAAGCTCTCGGCGCGGAGCAGATTTACTGGGCGGAGATGGAAAACGGCACGCGCCAGTTTCGCCAGTATATCGGCGCGGGCGACGTTTATCCGGCGATTATTGTTGACGACATCCTGCGTTCGGGCAAAGCGATTGAGCAAACCATTAGCCTTGTTAAAGAGTTGGGCGCGGAAATTATAGGCATCGGTACAATTGTCAAGTTTAACGATTCGCCGAGCGAATTTGACGGCATTCCGGTCAAAAGTCTAACCAGTTTTGACGTGCATTTCTACGAAACAGAAGAAAAATGGCGCGGTTCGCGCAGTGCTTCAGATGTAGAAGAAGAAAAAGTACGGTTTTAGTGGTAAGTGGTAAACGGTAAGTGGCGAGTTGAAGAAGATTTTTCACCGCCCAGCATTTGAAATTCGTGCGCCAAGCCTTTTTTCTCACTCACCGTTCACCACTAATTAAATTTCGTGGCGGTTTGTCATCGCCTTATCCATCGTTACTTCGTCAACAAATTCCAAATCCGAACCGACCGGCATTCCCATCGCAATGCGCGTCACGCGACATTCCGTCGAACTTTTTACAAGCCGCGCGATGTAGTTCGCCGTCGCTTCGCCTTCGGTTGTCGGATTTGTAGCGATGATTATTTCCTTGACTTCGACACCTTCATTATTTTCAGGAATCAAACGCGGAAACAGATTTGCCAGCATCAATTCGTCAGGACCGACACCGCGAATCGGCGACAGCGAGCCGTGCAGAATATGATAAAGCCCTTTGTAGCTGCGCGTTTTTTCGACGGCGACCAGATTATAAGGCTCTTCGATAACGCAAATCTGCGAGCGGTCGCGCGTCGTCGAAGCGCAATACATACACGGATTTATGTCCGTCAGGTTGTTGCAAATCGAGCAGAAAACAATTTTTTCTTTAACTTCGCGCAGGGCTTCGACAAAATTTTCGACTTCCTGTTCGGGTCGGCGCAGAATATAAAACGCCAGTCTTTGCGCCGATTTGTGACCGATGCCGGGAAGCCGTTTAAATTCGTCAATCAATTTAGCGACGGGTTCTGAATATTCAAGCATTTTTTTAGTGGTGAGTGGTGAATGGTGAGTGGATAGTGAAAATCCGAAACTCACCATTCACCACTCACCATTCACCACTAAATAAGTCCCGGCGGCAGCATTCCGCCTAGTTT
>JBPCRW010000196.1:0-13100 GCA_050996405.1 Pyrinomonadaceae bacterium
ATTTTAGGCTTGCTGCTGGCTTTTATCGGCGGCTGGTATCTATGGCGGCATTATCCGTCGTCAGAATCAAGTTCTAATGTGCCTTTAGCCGTTACGCAAGTTATAAGCTGGAAAAATGACTTGGGCGAAAAAATGTTTAACCGCGCCCGCGTTTCGCCCGACGGTAAGTTTATCGCGTTTTCTTCGACAAAGGACGGCGGCAGCGACATCTGGCTCAAACGAATGAGCGGCGGCGAGGCAATCCAGCGAACAAAAAACGAGCAGGCGGATTCAAATCCGATTTGGTCGGCGGACGGCGAGCAAATCGCTTTTCTGTCGGCGCACGGCGGGCAGCAGGGAATCTGGAAAATGCCCGCGCTGAACGGCGCGCCGGTTCTGGTCAAGCCGCTCGATTCGCTCAACTACAATCTGGTTCACTGGTCAAAAGACGGCAAAACGATTTATTACGATTACAAACGAAATCTCTACGCGCTGGACATTGCTTCGCAGCAGGAAACACTACTCACTAATTTTGAGCTAACGCCATACGTCGAGCGTTATTTTCGTTTCTCGCCCGACGAAGAAAGCATCGTTTATGTTGACGGCAACGCTGAACAAAAAGACATCTGGATAATGAAAAAAGACGGCAGTAAGCCTGTGCGTTTGACCAACGACGCGCCGGACGACAGCAATCCGGTTTGGCTGCCGGACGGAAAGCGAATTGTTTATAATTCGACGCGCAATCACATCAATCAAATCTGGCTTGCTTTTACAGACGGACGCGCTCCGGCGCAGTTGAATGCTGGCAATTCCAACAGCGACATTCTGGATGTTTCGCCCGAAGGCTCAAAAATTCTGTATTTGTCGGAAAAAGACGAATCGGATTTATGGGGAGTAAATCTGGACACGAAGAAGGAGTTTCAATTGACTTCGGATTTGGGGCTTGAATTATGGGTAGATGTCGCGCCCGACAATAATTCAATCGTCTATCAAGCGACGAATTTGCCGAACACGGATAATTTATTACATTCTTCTTTGATAAAAAAATCGCTCACGCCGGATAGTCAACCAGTTACGCCGGCGGAAGACGGTTTCGCGCCGCGCTGGTCGCCCGACGGAACTAAGCTGGCTTTTTTGCGGTCTAATCCAGACAAAACGAAACATCTTTGGCTGGTCGGCAGCGAGGGCGGCAATGCGCGGGAAGTAACGACGAGTAATGTAATTTTCGGCGGTAATTCATCTCTTGTGCCTTATAATTCAGTTGAAAACCATGACTATCAATGGTCGCCCGACGGCAAAAGTTTGATTTTTTGCGCCAAGAAATATGGCGTTTCAAACGTTTGGCGAATTGCCGATGACGGCGCAAGTGAAACGGCTTTGTCCGATAATACCGAGCCGAAAATACTTTTCTTCAGTCCAATGATTGCGTCTGACGGTCAGCGTGTTGCGTGGCTGTCAGTATTGCCCGACGAAAAATTTTTATGGAAAGTTTGGATTAGCGAAGCAGGCAAGCCGAGAGAAATTTATCAATCGAATTCGCTGACGCACCTTATCGGCTGGTCGTCATCCGGCAAAGAGTTAATCATCAGAACAATTGACGGCATCACAACTGAGCCGCAGGCGACGCAGAACGTAGATTTATATACGCTCTCGCTTGACGGCGCGACTCGCCCGTTGGCGCGGCTTCCGCAAGCGAACTTCCAAAATATACAGCTTTCACCCGACGGCAAAAACATTGCTTATGTCACGCGCGCAAACGGCGCAGGCAGTCTGCAAATTATTCCGGCAACCGGCGGAAATCCAAAAACCGTTGTTACCGGAAACGATACGCGCGTTTATTTTTCCAATCTTGTTTGGTCGCCCGATAGTAAAAACATTTACTACGGCAAGCAAGCCAGTTGGAGCGTTATTTCGATGATAGAAAATTTTAAATAGAAAAAGGAGAAAAACTATATGGCAGAGAAAACTAAAACCAAACCTAAAACTTCCGCTACAGGAAGCACCAGCGATTGCAAAGATTATGTGCTGGTCAGAAACGCGCTCGATTCAGTGCAATATACGAGTATCAATTACTTTCTCGACGGCAAAACAACTGCCGAGAAGAAACGACGAGCAGCAAAGATTAAAACCCTGATGCTTGCAGTAATTAGGGAAATTCAAGCTGCTGATAGAGACTCTAATCCTGATTGTGACGGTTGTATGTGCAATGGCTTTTGCCTTCCCTACACTCACTGTCCATAATTGGCAAAGCGCAAGCATTATCGCCAATCGCGTTATAAACAAACTCGCCTGAATTATTTCGTTTGCAAACGAAATTGGCGAGGTTTTTTATGCGGTTAATGCGGAAGCCCGCACGAAGTAAGGACGCAATAAAAAATGCCTTACTTCGTGCGGGCTTCCGCAAAATGATAGTGTTAATAATTTCACGGCAGAATTTCGTTGACTGCTTTTTCAAACACCGCGACTTTCCGGCTGGCGCGTTTAACATCAACGTGGTCGTCGCCGTATTTATTTTTCAAACTCCATAAATCGGTTTCAAGCTGCGCTTTTCGGACCAGAAGTTTGCCCAGAGCCAGCGTCAGCCTTGAAGATTCCGAAGCATTAACCGCTAGAATTTTATCCAACGCCGCGCCGATTAAATCGAGTTCGTAGCGCGTCTCTTTAATCTTCGGAAAATCGTCCGTGTAGCTGACCAGCAAATCTTCCAGATTCGCTTCCAACTCGGTTTTCCGCAAAAGAACTTCGGCGTAAGCGGGTGAAGATTTTACAAAATTGCTGACCACAGGCGCGGGCTTAGTTTTGGAAGTAGTTTGAGCGAAAGCAAAAGACGGAAACAAAAAAATCATTGCGAAAATAATAACTATTTTAAAAATTTTCATAATCTTTCCCGCCCTTGCTCATGCGCGGGCTTCCGCCTTTTTCTCCGTTATTCTGCTAGAAATTTCTTCCGAAAAAGCGTCGCACGAAACGATTTCCAAATCTTTATCGGCTTCGGTTAAACCGTCGCCGAAGGTTTGCCGTTCGGTCAGAGTGTTGAAATAAATTGTGATGTTGTCCAGAATTTCCGCCGCCGAATGCGAGTGATAAAGCGTTTGGCGAAACTGCGCGCCGCCGACCAAGCCTTTTGTAAATTGTCCGGCAAGCTGTTTCATTTTTCCCAAAGCGACGAGTTCCGGCATTTCTTCGCGCACCATTTCAAAAAATTCCAAAAGCACGGCTTTCTTTTCCGCCAAATCCGGCTGGTAAATTTCGCGTCCTTCAAGCGCGTCCTGAAACTGCCGGAAAATCCAGGGATTCTGCATCGCGCCGCGCCCGATTAAAATTCCGTCGCAGCCGGTTTCGCGCCAACGCCGCAAGCCGCTTTCAATCGTCGTAATATCGCCGTTGCCCGAGACGGGAATTTTTACAGCCTTTTTAATTTCGCGCACCCAATCCCAATTCGCCAAGCCTTTATAACCCTGTTCGCGCGTTCTGCCGTGAAGCTGGATGTGTTCAACGCCGCATTGCTCCGCTATTTTCGCCGCGTCAACACAGTTAATCACCGCGTCGGAAAAACCTGTGCGGAGTTTCAAAGTCAGCGGAATCGAGATTGATTTTTTTATCTCTTTTAAAATTATTTCCAGACGCGGCAAATCTTTTAAAAGAGCCGAGCCGCCGCCGTGTTTGACGACCTTCGGCGCGGGGCAGCCGCAATTTATGTCCAGAATATCCGCCCCGACTTCTTCCGCCATTTCCGCGCCCAACGCCATTCGTTCGGGCTGCCCGCCGAAAATCTGTACGGCAAACGGGCGTTCTTCTTCATCAAAACGCATCTGCCGTTTCGCTTTCGGATTGCCGCGCGTCAAGCCTTCGACCGAAATAAATTCCGAGACAACCAGACCGACACCGCCGCGCCGCTTTATAAGGCGACGAAAAGTGTAATCCGTGACACCCGCCATCGGCGATAAAATAAGCGGCGGATTTATTTCGATATTTCTAATCCTGAAAGGTTTCATTATTAAGCGGCAATTTTTACAGGTTCGTAATGCAAAAGCATAATTTGTTCGGGACTTAAAGTAAGCAGACCGTAAGTATGTCCGTTCTTATCAGCAAACTCGACTTCAAACGCTTCGCCGTCGTTATAAACTTCGACGATTGTGCCGACTTGTCCGCTCCAAAGATTTTTTTCGGGCAAATCAGCCGTTAATGCCACCACATCAAAAAGTTTAAAGTTTTTCATAATACAAAACAGGTCGTCAAATGCGGGAAATCCTCATTTGTTTCGATTATCCAACCGCTTCGGACGGTTGCTTTTTTCGCGCCGCGCCGCATTTCAAAATCAACCGTGTAGCGTTGTCCAAATTTATCGAATCTGCCCGCTTGCGCTTCATTAGTCTTTACGGCAGCAAGCAAAGCATTATTTAATTCCTCCGTATTTTTAACTGTTAAACTGAGTAACTTCTCAAAGATTTGCGCTTTGTGTTTACCAATTTCGTGTTGCGGATTAAGGCAGTAATCAGCCAATTTACGAATATCAACAATTGCTTTCTCAGCATTTGGAACGCGCATTAGGATTTATTTCGATATTCCTAATCCTAAAAGGTTTCATCGCAAAAAATCGCAAATCGTAAAAGCCGGAGAAAACAATTGCGATTTACGATTCAATCAAAAATTATCTGGTTGCTTTGGTCAGTTCAACGCCCGTTGCCGTGAAACTGACTTCTGTTACCGTGCCGTCCGGTTTGCGATTATCGAATCTCGCGCCGTCTTCCGCAGTCAGACGGTCAACCTGCTGTTTGCTCAAAATTTTAATCGCCACCGTGCCTTCGACTTTCGCTTTCGCGCCCGCCGAATCGAGCGGCACGAAAAACGAATGGTCTTTCATATTCACGCGCACCGATTTCGATTTCGCGTCCGGCGCGAGTTCGAGCCAGCAGCCTTCCATTTTGCACGAACGGACAATCACGCCTTCGACGCGCACCGTTTGACCTTTGTATTTATCCGGCTCGGCTAAAAGTTTGGCGAGCGAAACTTTCTGCGCGTCGTTTGATAAAGGCGCGCCGCGTTTTAAAATTCCGGCGGTCGGAATCGCTTCGGTTTTGTCTTTGTCGGTCGGGTGCATCGTCATTTTTTCCTGCGCGAACGACGCGAGCGACAAAGCCAGTATTAAAATAGATAAATTTAAGAATTTTTTCATCGTCAAATACTCCTTAACTTTAGAACTAATCGTTAATTATAATCGCATAAATCGCGCCCAATCAAAACCTTCGGCGAAAGTTTCGGTCGCAGAATTTCAGACTACATAAAAGCGTTTATAATTGTTAAGATAGATTTCGGACGATTTTTATAATCGTCAAATAATGAATAAGGGAGATTAAAAATGGCAGAAAATACTAAACCAAATCTGAATATTATGGAAGAAGAATTTAATACCGGACAGGAATCGGCGAAAGATATTCCGAACGCGCAGCCGGGCGAAGGAATTCAAGGCACGGACGGTTATCCGGGAAACTCCGAGCAATTGGGCGATGTCGGAAATATCGGCACGGAAGAAGAAACTCGCCGTCACGAAGAAGAAGAATTAGGCGTTGACGATTCAAACGACAGCCGCCGCACTAATTGATTTAAGAAGTCTGCTTGCAATTAAAAATAGGACGCGGATGAACGCCGATAAAGCGGGTTGACGCGGATTATCTAAAAAGAATCCGCGTCAATCCCCCAAAATCCGCGTTCTATTTTTTTACCTGAATTCATAAACAATTTTCCCGTCAACGACCGTCGTCAAAATTTTCGCGTTTCGTATTTCGATTGGATTTATTTTGAAAATATCGTCCGACACGACGATAAAATCCGCGAGTTTTCCGGCGGTGATTGTGCCTTTTTGCGTTTCCTGAAATTCGGCGTAAGCTGAACCGACCGTGTAGGCGCGGATGGCTTCTTCGACCGAAATTTTTTGTTCGGGAAACCAGCCGTTCGGATTTTTATCGTCGAGCGTGCGGCGCGTGACGGCGGCGTAAATTCCCAAAAACGGATTGAGCGGCGCGACAAACCAGTCAGTTCCGAAAGCCAGATGCGCGCCCGAATCGAGCAGCGAGCGAAAAGCGTAAGAACTTTTCAAACGTTTTTCGTCCAGGCGTTTATAAGCCCAGCGTCCGTCGTCAATCAAGTGATACGGCTGCACCGAAGCGACAATGCCGTCTGCGCCGAAACGCGGAATGTCTTGCTGCCGCAAATGCTGCGCGTGTTCGATGCGAAAACGTCGGTCGCGCGCGCCGTCTTCTTTTTCAACGCGCTCGTAGATTTTCAAAATCTCGTCGTTGGCGCGGTCGCCGATGGCGTGAATCATCACCTGCAAATTATTTTTGTCCGCCGCCGAAACTTTTTCATACATATTCGGCATTTCGTCCGTCGCCAATCCGGTCGAATTCGGAGCGTCCAAATACGGCTCGTAAAACCAGGCGGTTGTCGAACCCAGAGAGCCGTCAGCAAAGCCTTTGAGACCGCCGACGCGAAGCATATCCGAGCCAAAAGCGTGATGAATTCCGGCGCGCGTCCAACGCTGCCAATCCGTCAAAGTCGAAACGGCATAGACGCGCGTTTTTAATTTTCCCTGCCGCAATAATTCCTGATAAACTCCGACATCCGTTCCGGCGGACATATCTTGAATGCTCGTCACGCCCAGCGAAGCGGCATAATCGGTTGCAGTTTGCAGATATTCCGTTTTTTCGGCAAATGAAAATTCGGGAATAACTTTATAAACGTAATTCATCGCCGCGTCTTTCAAAATTCCGGTCGGATTGCCCTGCGAATCGCGCACAATCACGCCGCCTTCGACATCTTTTGTATTTTTATCAAGGTTTGCTAGTTTCAACGCGAGACTATTTGCCAGAGCCATATGTCCGTCAAGACGATTGATAAAAACCGGATTGTCGGGTGTTGCCGCGTCAATCATTTGGGCGGTCGGCAGATTGTTCGGAGTCCAATTTTCGTGGTCCCAATTGCCGTTTAAAATCCAGCGTCCCTTCGGCAATTTCGCGGCGAAATTTTTAATTCTTTGGACAAATTCCTGCGGCGTTTTCGCGTCGCGTAAATCGACGCTCGAAAGTCCCGAACCACCTTCCAAAAAATGAACATGCGCGTCGTTAAAACCGGGCAGCACGAGTTTGCCTTGCGCGTCAATGACTTTTGTCTTCGCGCCGATAAAATTTTTAATTTCCGCGTTCGCGCCGACGGCGACAATGCGATTGCCCATCACGGCAAAGGCTTCGGCAGACGGTTTCGCGGCATCTAAAGTGTGAACGTTTGCGTTAATCACGACCAAATCAGCCGATAAATTTTGCGCGAATGTTTGAACGGAAAAAGCCATCAGAAAAAGGAGCAGAAATTTTTTCATAAAAAATCGTTTCAATGTATGCTTAAATTGTCTGGCAAATTATAGCAATGAAAGAAAGGCATATCCAAATTACCGGCATCATTTTAGTTTTAGTCGGCTTTATTTTTGTCGCGTGGCTGTATCTCGCCGCGCCGCAATCGCTGGCGGAAGTTCCATCAAAGGCGCGTGAAACTATCGAAAACGCAACGACGACCGGACAAGTTTTGACGGGAACTTATGAGATTGACCGGACAAAATTCGACGAAGGTTTAAACGCTTTTCGCACTGATAATTTCGTTGTCGCGCGAGATGATTTTGAAAAAGCCGACCCCGAACGGCGCGATGCGAAAACGCAGTTTTATATTGCGTATAGTTTTTACCGTCAGGGCTGGGGCAGAACTTACAGCGACGATGCGCTGTTCAAACAGGGCTTGGAGCAAATTAACCGCGTCATCGGGCTTGATAAAAATTTTAAATCCGACGACGATAATTTGAAGTTGAAAACTCCCGCCGAACTGAAAAACGAATTTGAAGAAGGCTTAAAAATTACGCCCGAAGATTTTAATCCGTTGAAAATTTTTCGGGAGAGAAAATGAGAATGTCCAGATTCCAGAGTCCAGAGTCCAGAGTCGAAGAAACCGATTCGCAGGATTTGCCGGTTGTTGACGGCGAATTGATTGAAGCGTCCGGCAGCGAAAAATTGACGAAGACGAATGAACGAAAATTAAAAAACGAAGTAATAAAACAAGCGTCGAAAAACGAAAAACAAAAGCCGAATCTGCAATCGGCGTATCGAAATTATCTGCTTGTTCCGGTTATTTTTCTCGTCGTAACCTTGCTCGGCGGTCTGCGTTTGGATGCGGCGACGAATGCGTTTTTGTTTTTGAAACCCGCGCTCGTTTGTCTGATTTTCGCCGCCGTTTTGCTTTTGCTTTTTTTTCGCGGCGGACTTTTAAAACTCGACGGCTGGTTTTCGGAAAATTTTTCGACCGTCAAAAATATCGCCAACGCAGCCATTTTGTTCACGCTTTTTACGGCTTCGACGCAGATTTTTAATTCGCTTTTGCCGGAAAGAGGTTTGCCGTTTTGGATGGTCTCGCTGCTGTTTTTCTGGACATTGTGGAACAATCTTTTTTCCGTTTTCGACGCGAAACGTTTGCTGCAAAGTCTCGGCGGTTTGTTCGCTCTGGCGTTCGTCGTGAAATATTTGATTCTGGCGAGTTTGAGTTTTGCGAATGATGCGACCTGGACGCAGAAAATTCTGGAAAGCGTTATGAAGGAAGCGTCGTTCGGCTTAATCGATTTGCCGAAATTTGCCGACGGGACGGGTTATATTCAATTTTTCACGCTGGTTTTTTATCTGCTCGGATTATTTTTGCTGAAGCCGCGAATGGATGAAAGCGAATAAATTTTATCCGGTGATTATTTCGTCTTCGGGCAATTCGCTGTTCAAAATTTCTTCCGATATTATTTCGTAAAGATTTGCCGCTTCGGCACGCGAAACCTGTTTCGATTTTGGAATTTGCAGCGCGCGGATTTTTAAAATTCGACTGCGCCGCCGGATTTCGATTTCGTCGTCCGGTTTGATTTCGCGCGAAGATTTCGCCGTTAAATTATTGACTTTGACTAATCCCGCATCGCAAAATTCCTGCGCCAGAGTGCGGCGCAAAATCAAACGGCTGGCTTTTAAAAAAAGGTCTAAACGCATTTTCACCAATGTAAAATTAGAAATGGAAAACGGAAAATTTTTATACCTTTATTTTCCGTTTTCCATTTCTAATTTTTCGTCAATTTACTTGCTCGCCTTCTTAGTTTCAGCGGCGGCAGTTGTATCGGTCAGAAGCGGCGCGACCAGCGGGCTATATGTGTCGGAAACCTTGATATAAGCGTCTTTACGCAGCCCCGCGACATATTTCTTTTGCTCTTCGGGAAACGCTTCAGCCGTCATCGCGCTTCGCACGGCGGCTTCGTCGAAAACCGAATCATTGCTGGCGGCTGTGCGATTATCGACGCGAATAATTTCAACGCCTTCGTCAACTTCGAGTTTGGCGACATCGCCGGTTTTTAAGCCTTTGATTGCGTCGGCAACCTGCGGATTTAATTCTTTTATTGAAAGCGTGCCGACGCTGCCTTTAGTTTGCGCCGCGTCGGGACGGTCGGAATTTTCCGTCACGAGTTTGGTAAAATCCGCTCCGCTTCGTGCTTGAGCGATTAACTGGTCGGCTTTAGCGCGAATCGCCGCCGTATCGCGTCCGGCAAATCCGAGAAAAATTTCCGACAGGCTGACTGTCTCCGGTTTGGTAAATTTATCTTTGTGAGTGTCGTAATAATCTTTGATTTCCTTTTCCCCGCGACTGTAATAATATTTTGAACTAACTTCGTGCTGGAGAACCATCTGTTTGGTAATATCTTTTCTCCAAAGCTCGCGGAGTTCGTCGGGTTTAACTCCCTGGTCATTCATCGCTTTATAAAGGTCTTCAACTCTTTTGAGCTTATATTGCGTCATTAGCTGCGCGAAACGCTGGTTGATTTGCACGTCAACGTCGGCATCCATGCCTAAATCCTTACCTTTCTGCAAAATCAATTCTTCATTTATCAAACTGGCGATAAGCTCGCCTTTTTTCTTTTCAACTTCGGCTTTGGCTTCGTCCGGTTTTTTGCCCTGTTGGACGAGCGCGTCGGCTGCTGCCTGCATTTCTCTTTTAACGCGCGAAAGCGTAATCACGCTGTCGTTGACCTGCGCGACGACTTCGTCAATCACGACCGGCTCGCTTTCCTGCGCGAAGGCGGAAAAGGCTGAAAAACAAAGAACCGTCACGAATAAAATCGCTGAACTGATAAATTTTACTTTCATAATTTTTTATTTAAACGAGAAATGGAATCTTCAAATTAAATGATTTTGAACCGTCAATGTTAATCCTCAAAATCGTTTTTCGCAATGTCAGGTTTGATGCCTTAAATAGCGAAACGGTTTCTTCAAAATAAAAACGCGGCGAAACTTTGGAAATAAAAAGCGTTTCGCCGTTTTTTAATAAAGGCTCAAGCCTTTCCGCTTTGCTTTTCAAATGAATATTAAATGCTCAAACTGCAATCTCATCAATTTTCTAAACGCCGAAAAATGCGCGCGCTGCGATGACGATTTGGACATTTCAAAAGTCGAAACCGGTCAAAAAATCTCCAGCCGCCGCCCGCAGAAAAGTTTATTCGCCAAAATCTTTAAACGCGGAATCGTTTGCCTCGCCGTTTGCCTTGCGACTATTTTTACTTTTTACCTGTCGCTGATTTTTACCGCCGAACCGCTTTCTGCGAGCGAAAAACAATCGGTTAAAAACGCGATTGCGGTTTTGCAGGCGAAAGGTTTCACCGGCGAAGTTTTTCTGCTGAATAATCTGGCGGTTTTGCGCGCCAACGACAACTGGCTGAACGCTTCGACTTTAAACGAAACGGCGTATGCCGCGACGAATTTTCCGTTTGAAGTCATCACAATTTACCCGACGTTTTTCACCGTTCCGCAGGACGACACCGAACGCGCGATGATTCTGCTGCACGAAGCGCGGCATTTAAAAGGCGCGGACGAAAAACAGGCTTACGAATTTGTCTGGAAAAACCGTAAAAAACTCGGCTGGACAAAAGATAAATACGCGAATTCAATCGTCTGGCGCAACGTGCGGAAACAAACCAGAGAATTCGCGCCGAATCTGTTCATCTGCGATTCCAACGAATACGGCGACTGCACTGAACAGTGAACAATTATCAGTGAACAATTATCAGCAAATCTTTATGATAACTGTTAATTGTTCACTGATAATTGTAAAAGCGTTTTCCGCGCCGTTTCGATTAAATTTTCCGCATTGGCGACGACGCGCAAAATTCCGTTCGGCGAAAAATTCGAGTTTTCGTTTTCCGATAAAAACCGCATCAGCTTTTCAGGTGCGACCTTTGAATTTTCACCGAGTTTGACGGCGAAACCGTCGCGCGTTTTATCAACCGAAACGACGCGCGTTTGTTCGGCTGATTTCCGCAGTTTCGCGTATTCAAAAAGATTATTAACCGACGCGGGAATTTTGCCATAACGGTCGTTGATTTCCGCGTAGATTTTATTTAATTCTTCGTCGTTTGAAACGGACGAAATGCGCTTGTATGTCCGCAGACGCTGCGAAGTTTCCGTGATGTAATCTTTCGGAATCGAAACGTCAACGCCGAGATTTATCGAAACGCTCACTTCGTCCGCAATTTCCTCGCCTTTGAGTTCGGAAATAGTGCGTTCGAGCATTTTCGTGTATAAATCAAAACCCAGCGCGTCGAGCTGCCCCGACTGCTGACCGCCCAAAATATTTCCCGCGCCGCGCAGTTCCAAATCCAAAGCCGCAATGCGAAAACCCGCTCCCAAATCGGAAAATTCACGAATCGCGGAAAGTCTGCGCCGCGCAATCGGCGTTAATTCGAGTTCGCTTGGAATCAGCAAATAAGCGTAAGCGCGGCGGTTTGAACGCCCGACTCTGCCGCGCAGTTGATAAAGCTGCGACAAGCCGTAATTGTCGGCGCGATTGATGATAATCGTGTTAGCGCGCGGAATGTCAATGCCGTTTTCGATAATCGTCGTCGCCACTAAAACATCGTATTTGTAAGCGACAAAATCCAAAACCGCCTGCTCCATTTCCTTTTCGTTCATCTGCCCGTGCGCGATTGTGATCCGCGCGTTCGGCACAATTTTTTTGACGTGCGCGGCGATTGACTCGATTGATTCGACGCGATTATGAATAAAGAAAACCTGTCCATTGCGCGACATTTCGAGTTCGATTGCAGACTTAATCATTCCTTCGGAGAATTGGACGACTTGCGTGTTTATCGCCAATCTATCGCGCGGCGGCGTTTCAATCACGGACATATCGCGCATTCCCAAAAGCGACATATTCAGGGTTCTGGGAATCGGCGTCGCGCTCAAAGTCAGAACGTCAACTTTCTTTTTCAGATGCTTTAATTTTTCCTTGTGCGCGACACCGAAACGCTGTTCTTCGTCAACCACGACCAAACCTAATTTCGGCAATTTCACGTCGTTCGATAAAATTCTGTGTGTGCCGATTAAAATATCAACCACGTTTTTTTCGGCGGCTTCGACAACCGACTTTTGCTCTTTCGCCGAACGAAACCGCGAGAGCAATTCGATTTTGACGGGAAAGGCGGCAAATCGCTGTTTAAAAGTTTCAAAATGCTGATACGCGAGAACGGTCGTCGGCGTTAAAACGGCAACTTGTTTGGAATCCATGACGGCTTTAAACGCGCCGCGCATCGCCACTTCGGTTTTGCCGTAACCGACATCGCCGACAATCAATCTGGCCATCGGAACGGCGGTTTGCATATCGTCGTTTACATCGTCAATCGCCGGCGCCTGGTCAACGGTTAAGTGATACGGAAATGCGTCTTCAAACTCTTCCTGCCACGGCGTGTCGCCGGAAAACGCAAAGCCTTCGACCATTTTCCTTTCGGCGTAAAGTTTCAAAAGCTCGTCCGCCATATCGCGCATCGCGCGCTTCGCTTTCGCCTTCGTTTTCTGCCAGCCGATTCCGCCCAAACGGTCTAAAGTCGGCGCGGCGGCTTCGCCCAAACCGTAACGCGAAACTAAATCAAGTCGCTCGACGGGAACAAAAAGTTTCGCGTTTTCCGCGTAAATCAGCAGCATAAACTCGCGCTTTGCGCCGCCGGTTTCAATCGTCTGCAAGCTCTCGAAACGCCCGATGCCGTGGTCGACGTGAACGACGAAATCGCCCGA
>JBPCRW010000252.1:0-8474 GCA_050996405.1 Pyrinomonadaceae bacterium
GGGAATTTTTCGGCGGCTCAAACAGTCTGTATGTTTGAAAGCCGTCAAAAACAAAATACGCAGAATTCGGCGGCTGATAAAAAATCAAAAGGAGAAAATAAAATTATGGAAATCAGTAAAATATGGCAATGGTTTGCGAATCCGCCGACGAGCGCGCCGACCGCCGCAATCCTGCTGCGCCTGATGGCGGGCGGCGTGTTTTTTTGGGAAGGCATTCTCAAATTCGTCTATGCCAATCAAGGTGTGGGGCGTTTTACCAAACTCGGCTTTCCGTTTCCCGAATTCACGGCAAACTTTATCGGCGTGCTGGAAATCGTCGGCGGTCTGCTATTAATCTTCGGATTATTCACGAGATTTATTTCTTTTGTATTTATCGGCGAGATGATTGTGGCGATTTTATCAACCAAAATTTCTTTATATCTGGGAACTTCGCCGCTGCCCTTGCCGCCCGCGCCGCCGCAAATCGGATTCTGGGGAGTTCTGCACGACATCCGTTCGGATTACGCGCAGATTATGACGTGCGCTTTCCTGCTCATCGCAGGTTCAGGGAAATTGTCATTAGATTCCTTTTTAGCCAAAAGAAGAGAGCAAAGCAGGCAGTCAATAGCCGAGGCAGTAGCAATTTAAGCATTTTCAAAGAGAATGTCTAAAAGAAAAGAGTTGGATCCAACCCTTCTTTCCTGTTACTGAGAACGAAACTAAGGCGTAAATATATTTTGGGCATAAATATACTTGAATTACCATCAAGAATTTCATAGTAAATTACTTTAGGAAGGCTAAAAAATATTTTTCTGATGAGATTTCTTTAGTTGTAAAGTGTGTTAATAAATTTGGGTGAGTCAAGTATATTTATGCCATATCTTTCGTCATCTTTTGAAAAACGGGCTACTACTCAAAGCCGGTCAAGCCGGGCGCAATCAAAACGAGTTTTTCGACTCGTTCAGGATTTCTAAGCGTAAAATCAGCGGCGATTTGTCCGCCTATTGAATGTCCGAAGAGCGTTGCCTTCTCAATATCGAGAGAATCAAGTAGTTCCTCAAAATCGGCGACGTGATTAGTCGGCTGGGTGGAAACGGGCGACTGTCCCGCGCCGCGTCCATCGTAAGTAACGACGCGAAAATTTTTCGCCAGTTCAGGGGCGATAAACTGTTAGTCACGCAAATCAGTTCCGCCACTATGAAGCAAAACAATCGTTTCGCCCGCGCCTTGTATTTCGTAATATAAATCAGTTATATTTTGCATCAATCAAGGTTAACAGAGTAATTTGCCGGATAAAAATTGCAACACCGCTTCGACAAATCATTTCAGGTAAAGCCGCCGAACTTTGCATTCAACGGATAGAACTCGCTATTTTGTCGCCCGATTACAAAAAGAGCTTACTTGATTTTACGAATATCCAACGAACTTGTTTAGATAGCTTCTTAGCTCGCCTAACGAAGTTTCTTGAGAAATAAAACCGATGTAATTGTCTGGTCTGAGCAGCAAACTGAAAGATTTGTTCGCGCCGAAAATTTCTGCCGCCTGCGAGTCGAGCGAAATCAGGTTGAAATCAACCGATTCAGCATATTCATTTTCGAGTTTCGTTTTCAACGCTTGAAAATCATCGTGTGCGTCTGAAAAGACAAGTAGATGAAATCTCGGCTCGCGCAGTTTGTTATAAATGCTCGCTCCGTCAACCAGAAAATATGGCATTCGGTCTCCGGCTTTGACTTTGAAATTTTCATCACCCGCGTGAAGGCTTAACGAACCGTGACGATAATTGATACCGATCTGCGAGAGCAGCGGAAAGACAAAACTCTTAACCCAATCCACATCGAGGATATATTTTGCAATCGGCGGCAGGACATCCGTGCGAAGGAAAGCGAGAAACCATCCCGAACCGGCGGCGAACTGAAAAATCCGGTCAGTCGTTTGTAAAAGATGCTTGGCGTTCTCTAATCGTTCTTCGTTATAAGTTTCCAGTAGTTTTTTGTCCGCTTTGCCTTGAACAACCAGAGCCAATTTCCATGCGAGATTGTAGCCGTCCTGAATTCCCGTATTCATTCCCTGTCCACCCGCCGGCGTATGAACGCGCGCCGCGTCTCCGGCGAGAAAGCATCTTCCGCTCGAAAATTCATTGACGTGACGCGAATGGACTTTGTAAATCGAGAACCATTCGACGCGCGTAACGTCGAGTTCAAATTCCGCTTCTTCCTTGATGCGCCGCTCAATTTCTTCATACAAAACTTCGCCCTCGTCTTGTTCGAAGTTTGCCAAACCGATTTGCTCGTAAATCTCAAGCGTTCGCGCGTGAACGCCGATAGCTTTGGAATATGGTGTCACACTTTCTTTCTGCTCGATAATGATAAAATCAACGCCGTATCTGACTAAATGACAAGCGAGGCTTAATCCCGTCGGACCTGCCCCGATAATAACTACATCCGTTTTCATTGTTGTTTCGAATCATCCACCAACAAAAACGCCTCTTCGTGGTCATCAATCTGACGAGATTTCGTTGGTCCATCGAAAATCTACGGTTACAACGTAACGGTTAAACCTGCCGATATATTCCTTTTTTAATGACAGGTTACATGAAATTAGTGAAATGCAATTAATACGCTTTAATGAATTTGTTCGTAAATTATGCCCCGCCGTTCGGACCTGATACGGAAAGATTTACCGGCTATGTTTATTAATGTTTAAACTTTTGCTTGATTTGAGTTGTTCGCGGGTATATAATTGCTTTTATCGCAAATCAACCGATTGTCTTCTCCAATCACTTTCAGGTGTCTTTAACCCCAGTAAGGAAAACATCAGCGATTAGGCTTTATCTTAATCACTCTTATTTGTGCGGAATTTTTGGGCACGTTTTGGACGCACTTTATTAGAAGATTCATTTGTCTTTATCACAAATCTCTCTTTCGGTCGAATTTCTTTTTGGTTAAAACGCTGCCCCCTTCCGGTTGCCTTGATTGATCAAAAATCTGGCTTCGATTGTTCAAAAGCGTTGTTAATTTCATTATCTTAACCGCCAGGAGATACTCATATTACGAAACAGTATGTGTCTATTTGCGTCCGCCGGGCGTATCCGCTGACCAAACGAACTTACACGAAACCGGCACCGTCCCTTCCGACGGCGTGATCTTCAGCGGTGTCAGGTTGTTCTTCGTGAGCAGGCTGTTGAAGCTGGCTAAATCCACGCTGAGCATAGTCTTCCACGCGTCAAGTGTCGTGGTGAACTCCCTGCAGCCGGATTCCCACGTGTCGACCGCCGCCTTGGTGGGCGGCATATCGATGCCGTTCTGCGAGATCGGACCGAGTACCGTATTGAAGGTTCCATTGAGCGTGTTAAACGCAAGGAGGCTTCCGGGCGTGCGGACACCGCCGCCAAAGCCGCCCCGTCCTCCGCGGGCGAGAGCACCGCCGAATGTCGCCAATTTAGTATCGAGTGCCGTCGCCGCTGCCGCGACATCTACCGGCAATGAGCTGCTCTTTAACTTCGCCAGTTGAGCGCGAACTGTGGACACTTCTTCGTTGGCGGTGTAACTGTCCTTCATGCCTTCTACAGCAGCCAGCGCAAGTTTGTTCTGCAGCCTCAGGCTCGACATAATCTTCGCACTCTCGCCAATTCGCGGGTCATTGTGGATAATGACTTTTTGTGTGTAAGTTGCCCCGTCTACCAGCAGTTTGACGGTGTATGTGCCCGGCAGAACGAGCGGTCCGTGCGGTGCCGGCGTAACCTGATCCGGAGCCGAGTTCATCTGGTTATTGATGTCCGGGTTGTATCCGGGCGGGTCGTCATAGCGGAGATTCCAGTTCGTCCGGTTGGTCCCGACATTCGTCGAGAGCGCACGTTCTTCAGGCGACATCAACCAGTAATCAGGATACGGCGGTCGTTCGGGGAGCCTGGGTTTGACGCTTGAAATAGTTCTCACCAACTTTCCGTCCGAGTCGAATATTTGCAACTTTATTTCGCCTGCCGGCTTTTTGCTGAGGTGGTAGTAGATGAGTGCTCCGAACGGCGGGTTTTGTGAGTGCGGCAGTTCCGGGTTCATCGGCTGGTCCCAATTTCCGTTCTCCCGCGAGCGGATTGCATCACCGGGTTTGAAAAGATATGCCGGAGCTGCCGCGATCTGCTGAGCCTTCGATGCAACCTCACGCAGCGGACTCATATCGTCCAGCACCCAAAATCCCCGACCGTAGGTGCAAATCACCAGATCGTTCATATTATCGCCGGTGTGGAACACCATGTCGCGGATCGACGTGCTCGGAAGGTTTTGCCGCAATGACTGCCAATGGTCGCCATCATCGAATGAAACATAGACGGTCGTCTCGGTGCCGGCAAAGAGTAATCCCTTCTGTTTAGGATCTTCGCGGATGACGTGAACCTGACTTCCTGTCCGCTCATTGACCGGCAGTCCGCTGACGATGCGCGTCCAGGTTTTGCCGCCGTCGTGCGTGCGATAAATGTAGTGTTCCTCCGATGCCGGAGTTACGGCACTGCGACCGCCGCCGATGTTTGCGACCGCGTAAGCCGTATTGACATCGTTGTGTCCAGCCTCGACAGTGACAAAATTGGCGTTCGGCGGAAGATCCGTAAAGTTCGTCAGAGTGTTCCACGTCTTGCCGCCGTCCATCGTATTGTAGATCTGTCCCGTGCTGCTGCCCGACCAGACGACCCCCTTCCTGACGGTCGAGATCGAGAAATCGGAGATCGATCCGCGAGGAGCCGGGCGTCCGCCAACGGGCGGAGTTGTGACGGGCGGTGTTGGCGTTGCGGTCGGCGGAGTTTTTTGCGGCGGAGATGTGACCGCTGGAGTCGTTTCGGGCGTGACACCACACGGCACCATCGGCTGACCTTTTGGTGTCGTCAGATCGGGACTGAACGGCTTCCACGTCTCAGCCCCATCACGCGTTACGAGAATGCAGTTGTAGCCGGCGTACATCGCCTTTGGCTCGAATGCCGTATCGAAACGTTTCCAGAAATCGCGTCCTTCGGCATACAGGTCCCGATCTATTCCGAAGTTAGGCGCGACGTTGCCCCACTGTCCGGTTTCAATATCGATCTTGGTCATGCCGTTACCTTGTCCGAGTCCATAGCCGACACCGTAGATCGTAGTGGGCTTGAGCGGATCAGGCACGGCAGTGCCAAACTCGGAAGACTGCAAAGGATACCAATCAAGATTAGTGATTTGTCCCAAATCGCCGCGGCTGCGCGTCATCACCGCGCCGGTGTCCTGCTGCGAACCCATCACCCAATACGGATAGCGCGTATCGGTGGCGACTTTATATAGCTGTGCAATCGGTATCTGATAATAGCCGCTCCATGTTTGACCGTTGTCGAGCGTTACGGCAGGTCCCTGATCAAAGCCAAATAACATTCGGTGTCCATTCGTCTGATCAATCCAAATATCGTGCGGGTCCTCGCCGCCGGGAGCACCCTTATACACTTTGAAGGTCTTGCCGCCGTCGATTGATTGAGAAACAAAGGTGCTGACGGTGTAGAGAATATCCGGATCTTGTGAGTCGACCCACACGCCCGAACTAAATGCGCCTTGTCCGTTGCCCACGCGCGTATCGCCTACCGCCATGTGCTGCCACGTCGCTCCCTGATCGTCGGACCGATAAAGCCCTGAAGGGCTTTCGGGTGGGTTGCCGATGACATAGATGCGCTGCCCGTTAGTGTGCATTGCAATCGCAACGCTGATTCGTCCGGTATATGGCGGAAGCGTACTGATTTTTGTCCACGTCTTGCCGGTGTCGGTTGATTTGTAGAGTGCTGTACCGTTCGGTCCCTGAGGTAAGGCTCCGCCTCCGCCAAAACCACCGCCGCTGCCCTGCGATGTGGCGAACATCAAGTTCGGCATGTCAAACGCGTAC
Source organism: Pyrinomonadaceae bacterium (assembly GCA_050996405.1). GTDB lineage: Bacteria > Acidobacteriota > Blastocatellia > Pyrinomonadales > Pyrinomonadaceae > JBPCRW01. The sequence goes on from JBPCRW010000252.1 coordinate 5,860, forward strand.
TCAAGGTCTCGGGTGCCGTTCGCATTTTCCGGGCGCAGTGTATTCTCCCACGTTTTGCCGCCATCGGTCGTCCGGTAGATGCCGCGTCCATTGTGCTGGGCATCTCCCTGGGTTGAAGCGACCACGATATTCGGATCCTTCGGGTCCACCGTGATCTTATTGATTTTGACCGTATCCTCGAGACCAATATGTGTCCACGTCTTGCCGGCATCAAGCGATTTATACATGCCGTCGCCGCTCGATCCCCCGACTGAATCACCCGTGCCGACATACACGATGTTTGGGTCGGACGGCGAAGCTTGAACCGCGCCGATACTGTCGACGTTGAGGAACTGGTCAAAGATTGGGAACCACGTCACCCCGGCACTCGTGGTTTTCCAGACACCGCCGGCAGGTGTCCCGACGTAATAAACGCCCGGCTGCCCGAGTGCTCCGGTGACAGCCGAGATGCGCCCGCCGTGGAACGGACCGATGTTACGCCATCGAAGACCGGCAAAGAGATCGGTGCTTTGAAGCCTATTGACCTCAACACGACCACCTCCTGTAGAACCCGGAACCTGAGCATAAAACGCCGCCGTAAACAGCGTGATTCCAAACAAGGCAACGATCAATAAAACACGGTTATTTGTTTTCATTTGAAATAAATCTCGGTTTCAGAAATGCAACTATCTTCTAACTCAAGCTTATAACATTAACATATTGATGAAAAGGTCTGATTGTCAATTAAATTATAACAACCATTATTGTAATATCAGTGCGTCGCGTTTAACAATAAGCATTCAATAAAGGACCGTTTATTTTGTAATTACTTTCTACTTTTATGCCGATTTTGAAGAATTAAAACAATGGTTTGTCGAAGGAGCGGTATTGAATTGCAGAATATCATCGAACGCGCCGTCATTCTCGCCACCGACGGTTTATTGCACGCGGAACATTTGCAACTGGAATTACCGTCTCGAAAAAACAAAACTCGAATAAACCGCAAACGCTTGCCGATTTTGAGCGTCTTTTTATCTTATACAGAAATAGATAAGGGAGGTGTGTTTATCGGTTCGGAATAGATGACAGATAATAGATTCGAGATGAAAGACGAAAGAATCTAGCAGTTATCATCTTTCATCTCGAATCTATTCCGAAACTCACCTTCCTTTTTTATTTATGTCTAATACAGAAATTAAAAAGGCAGGTGTGTTAAGTTGATTAGATGAGAAAACTTGATTTTCTTAATCTAATAGTCGAAACCGTTGATGAACTACGAAAACGAGAAAGACGGCAAAAGGATGCGCGACTCAGATTGCGAGTTCAATTATTGCGATTGCTGAAGAGTCGGGAAACGGTCTCAATCAAAGAGGCTTGCCAGGTTTGCGGCAGTCACGCCCAAGCACGGCTACGATTTATGGAAGAAGTATCGAGATAAAGGGTTGAGTCAGTATTTACGGCTTGACTGGAAGCCGCGCCGCTCAAAACTGAGCAATGAGCAACAAAGAAAGTTGGTGCGGAGAGCCGGCACAAATAATGGTTTTGGCTCTCAAAAAGAGGTGCGGCGTTTTGTGCGGGAGGAGTTTGATATTTCATATTCTCAAGGCGGGATTTCACTTCTTTTTAGTCGCTTGAAAATCAAGGCGAAAGTTCCGCGCCCGAGAAACAAAAAGCCGTCGCGCAACAGCAAACCGAATATAAAAAACTTTGCGGCGCGAGTAACCGACGAGGCGTTTTATTTTCAAGATGAAATGCGTTTCGGGACACGCACCGAATTAGGAAGACGTTGGACAGCCTGCGGGTATCGTCCATCGGGAGAGCAAATTATCGGTTATCAATACGGTTATTTGTCAGTGGCTTTGAATCCGGCAACCGGAGAGATGTTCGCACTTATTCTACCGGATATGACAATTGAGAGTTTTCAGGCGTTTGTTGATGAGTTCATTAAATTTATCGGAGAACAGGCATTTGTGCGATTAATCACCGACGGGGCGGCAGCACATTGCAGCACTCGCTTGAAAATCGAAAACCAATTGAGCATCAAACATCTGCCGCCTTACTCGCCGGGGTTAAATCCGGTTGAGCGATTATTTAAAGAACTGCGAACCGTCTTAAAGAATCGCGTTTTTGAGAGTTTGCAGACGGTTGAAGAAGCAGTACTAGAAGCAATTGAGCCGTTTCTAAAAGATGGCTCACGGGTGAAAAAACTAACATTTTATGGTTGGCTGCATACCGCACCCACCTAAATTATTTCTGTATTATTCCCAAATAATTTTCGGCTGCTCCTGCAGTCTCATCTGAAAGCCAATCCGAAAAACAAGTTTTTGTTTGAAACGACCCGCTACACTTGTTTCGCCCCAAGAAGAGTTCAGCAAATTGTTAAGGAATATCGTAAAATTGCCGAAATCTCTCAAAAAGTTCATCCGCACCTTTTTCGCCATCAGATGATCACATATCTGACTTCACAAGGACTCTCAGATAGCCAGATTCAACTGATTTCGGGACACGGAAGCAAAAAAAGTCTGGAAATCTATCAACATCTATCGCTGAAAAATGTCGAGCAGGCTTATCAAGATGCGGTTAGAGAAATTCATATATAAGTCGGTAATAAGTCGGTAATTTGTCATTCTTTTTCA
>JBPCRW010000279.1:0-10869 GCA_050996405.1 Pyrinomonadaceae bacterium
CGGAATTGCCGAATCTCTGACTACCGACAAGCATTTTGAGCAAGAAGGCTTTATCAAATTGCTGAAATAGATTGGTTTATCGGCTCTGCGATTTGACCGCCGACGAGATAAAAATTGTCGAAGGCAAATAAACCGGGGGCGTTCAGCGTTATTTAAGAAATTGAAATTACTAAAACTTTAGAGAAAAAGAAAAACAGCGCGTCGGCTATGAGCAAAAAAATGAGCAAACAAACAAAAAAGACTGTTTAATGACAGTCTCTTTTATTTTGTAAATCACTGCATTCATTTAATTTAATATGGAGCCGGTGAATGGATTTGAACCGCCGACCTGGTGATGACAAATCAACGGCTCTACCAACGGAGCTACACCGGCGCGATGCGGTAATCGCAAACGAAGATACTACAAAACCAGACAATTTTCTGCAAGCCGAGCGTTTAAATTTATCGCAGTGTTTAACAGTTAAAATAATTGTTGACGATTGTTGTTACAAAACGCTAAGATAATAAGAGCCTTTTTAGGCTTCGTAATTTATTTCATTTGATTTTCAAACCTCAAATTCGGGCGCAGCAAAATTGTTAATTTTATTAATTTTATTAAGGAGATAACTTCCGTGAAAGTTTTAAAAATTAGTGTAAAAGGTTTAATAACCGCCGCATTTTTATTGTCGGTTTCGGCATCGGTTTCGTTTGGACAGCAGCCGAGAAAATCGCCGACTCCGACCCTTGTGATTAGCCAGGCGAAAAAAGATATGCCGCTGGCGACGGGAAATAATTTGTATTGCGCCGGATATGTTCAAAACGCTCCGGTCAATACCAGTTACGAAATCGTCGGCGCGGCGGGCGAGCGCGAGCAAAATATTTTCCAGCAGGGAAATTATGTTTATATCAGTCGCGGCGCAAACGGCGGCGTGCAGGTCGGCGATATGTTTTCGGTTATTCGCCCGCGCGGAAAATTCCGGTCCAAATTTTCTAAAAAAGGGAATCTCGGAATTTACGTGCAGGAAGTCGGCGCGGTCGAAGTCGTCAGAGTAAAACCGGAAGTTTCAATCGCGCGTGTGAAAACTTCGTGCGAGGCAATGCTGCTCGGAGATTTGCTGCAACCGATTCCTTCGCGCGTAAGTCCGCTTTTTCAAAACCGACCGGCACTAGATTTATTCGGCGAACCGTCCGGCAAAGCGACGGGCAGAATCGTTTTGGCGCGTGACGCGCGCGAAACTCCGAGCCGCGACGAAATCGTCTATATAGATTTGGGCGCGGAAGACAACGTGCGGGTCGGCGATTACTTAACAATTTATCGTCCGCTCGGCAAAGGCGGCGTGTTGAATTATCACCAGGACGATACGCACATTGCCAGCAGCAGCGGATTTGAAAGCAAGGTTTATCAGGGCGGAAAATTCTCGAATGATGCACCGCGTCGTTCCGGCAGTGATGCCAAAGGCGATGTCGTCACTTACAATGACGTGAAAAAACGCCGTCCGCAAAATCTGCGGAAAGTTGTCGGCGAAATGGTGATTCTAAATGTTAAAGAACGCACCGCGACGGCTCTGATTACGCGCGCCGCGCAGGAAATTCACACTGGCGATATGGTTGAAGAGCAGTAGACAGAAAACAGAAGATAGAATTCTGAAGGCAATGTCGTCGTTGCTCAACAATTAAATATCGAAATCACCATAGAAAGAAACGGGAATTGTTTTCCCGTTTTTTTATTTACCTGAAATGGCGGTTTCGGTTTTGGTGAAAACTTGTTCGCTCGATAATTTGCGGCGTTTGTTTTCGTCGAAAAACAGCTTGAAATAATCATACATTGACCACAGCGAAGTGATAACCGCGACCCACAGCGCGGCGCGTCCGACCAAGTAGCCGAATACGCGCCAATCGCCCGAATTTAAAGAGGAACTGAAAAGATGACTGAAAGCCGTCTGCACTTCCGCGACTTCCCAAAATGAAAAAGTCGGCAAAACCCAGCCGAAATTTGAAACCGGCGGATTACCGTTGGCAGCGGCAACCAGCAAACTGACAATCGCCACGCATTGCGCCCACATTTTTATTTTGCCGATTTTTTGCGCGGAAATAACCAAACCTTCGGCAGCGGCAATCGAGCGCAAACCCGTCACGGCAAATTCTCTGCCCAGAATAATTACAACCGCCCACGACGGCGCGAGATGTTTTTCGACCAGCACAATCAGCGCGGCGGAAACCAATAATTTATCGGCAATCGGGTCGAGCAGCGCGCCGAGTTTTGAAACCTGATTGCGCCGCCGCGCGAGATGCCCATCCAAAATATCGGTCAACGATGCGGCGAGAAAAATCCCGATTGCCAGCGAATAACGCTCGATAACAAACCAATCTTCCGACACTGGCGCAAGCAAAACCGCCACGAGTAGCGGAACTAAAAAAATGCGCGCCAGAGATAGATAATTCGGAAGATTCATAACAGAATTCTAAGTCTTTGCGGAAACACGCACGGAGTAAGTGTGCTTTACATATATAAATCGGCTGCAATTTATATGTCACGCCCTTACTCCGTGCGGGGCTTCCGCATTTTTATTCAGCCGAAAAACGATTTTGAAGGGAACTCGAAATGACTGCCCATCAAAAAATGCGCGAGATTCGGCGCGTCGTGCGAGCGGTCGTAGCCGACCAGTTCGACATAAGCCTTTCCGTTCGCGTGATTTCCCTGAACTTCGCACGCGCCTTCCCAATAAATAATCATCGTCGAGCCGCGCGTGTCTAATTCCTGGTCTTCGATAACGGGCGTGACAATCAAATCCAAATCAACCTTTGGAACTTTCAATTTCCAGCCGTTCGGATAGACGGCTTTGGTGCGCGGCGATTTCCAATAGCCGGTCGGTTCAATCGTAAAATCTTCGTGCGATAAATAAGTCGAATTTCCGTATTCGTCAACAAAAACGCCGCTTGAAAATTCTGAAACGCCGCCCGTGCCGCTGCGAATCTGGTAACACATCAATTCGCAATTGTTTTCAAGCTGAACCGAAAACCAATCCCATCCCTTTTGCTTTTCGGTCGGTGTCCATGTCCCGAATTCTCTGTCCATCCACGCCGCGCCTTTGAAATGCTCGGTTTCGCCATTTAGAACGATGTCGCCTTCCATCCGCATCCGCGTGTAGGAAAAATAACGCGATGCCTGACCTTCGTCTTTAAACGAAACGCCGTCCGAGTTTCGACCATTCAAAACGACTTTTTTCGTCGGTTTCAAAGTTGCTTCAAAAGTTAAATCATTGTCGGTTGTCGCGCGTAAAACGTGCGCTCCGTCGGCTTCGCGCGCCGACCAGTCGCCGAGCCGCAGATGAAAATGTTTTTCGTTCGCCGAAGCCGGAAAATCAAAAAATCCGTTCGCGCTTTTGCGGTGCGCGTAACGAAATTTTTTGTCTTCGTAACTGGTAATTGCGAAATGTGCGAAGTAAATCGGATTGCCGAACAGACGCAGCGGCACGAGCGAAAATTTATCCAAATCGGTGCGCCGTTTGAAAAAGACGAGTTCAAATCCGAAATGTTTTCCCGTGTCGGTTTCAAAATGTCCGGTGTAATACCACCATTCGGTTTGCGCGTTTTTGTGCGCCGCCAAATCGCGCGGCAGGTTTACCGGATTAAGTTCACTTCCGTCGCGCAGAGTTTCGGCTTTTCCGACAAAAGTTTCCGTCACGGTTTCAAAAAAATCCGCTGCCGTTTGTTCAAATGTTTCCAGAAGATTCTGAAAAGTATTCTGCTCGTTCATATCTGAAATTATAGCAGAAATTTTTCAGGCGAGTTTAATGCGGGTGAGGAATTGGATGCAAAAAAGTTAATGATATTTAAGTTTGGTTTTGCTGGTTTTTTCGATGACATCGACGCGCTGGATTTTAAAAATCACGCGCACGACCTGCGCCCGATTGTCCTGCTCTGCCGGGACAAACGGTGCGTTGTTTTGTTTTTCGTTCATTGCTTTTTCAAGACTCAACATTGCGCGTTCGTCCTGCGGCGGTTCGACGACTTCGGCGATTTTGGCGATACCGTCGCCGAACACATCCGCGACGACGACGACTTCTTCGTCCTTCATTTTTCCGCGCAGGATTGATTTCGTCAACGCGACCAGCGCGCCAGCCGGATTGATGCTCGGCGTTTCATCGCTAATCGGCAGATTTTCCAAAGAATATTCGCTGCCGTATGGAACGCCGGAAATTGTCGAGTTATTGTTTGAAGCCAGCAAAACCGCGCGGCTTGAATCGAGTTGAGCGGTTTCCGCGCCTTCTCGTGTCGCTTGTCCGGTCGAAAGTAAAGAGAACAGCAAAAAGAAAGTTATCATCGGCGAAACGACCGTTCCAACCGCGTAAGGCATTAGGCGATACTGTATCCACCGGCGAAAATTTACCGAAAATATCGGCGCGTGTTTGCGTTTGGCGCACTTTAATTCGACCGCAATCGAATTCTTCACCGAATAAAGTAAATCATTCGGCACGGCGGGGCGCGGCAAATTTCGCAAATCGTTTCGCAGAGATTGAAATCCGGCAAATTCGGCGCGGCACACGGGACATTGCGCCAGATGCGCCCGCACATTTTTGCCGTCCGCGTCCGGCAAAATGTTTTCGGCGTAAAGCGGCAAATCAAATTGTAAATTTTCGCATTTCATTTCTTTAATGAAACTCAAAATCTGAAATTGAATAACTGACCGACCCCGACTGTTTTCTAAACTGCTTTAGAAAACAACGTTTGCGTTTCGTTTTGTGTTTGGAAAATTTTTCGCGCTTCCGTCAATCAGTTGGTTGTTGGTCTATTTTCAAAAAACTGCCGGACTCAAGAAATTTCTCGCAAACATTTTCCCGAAACTTTTTCGTTCCATTGACCCAAATCGTTTGGCACCGGATTCAAGTTTTTTGTTTTCAAAATGAAGTCGGGGCGGGTCAATTATTCAATTTTCAAATATCAGAAACCTTCGAGCATTTTCCGCAATTCGACGCGCCCGCGCGCGATTCTCGATTTCACCGTGCCGATGTTTGTTTCCAGCGCGGCGGCGACTCCTTCGTAACTCAAACCTTCGATGTCGCGCAGGATAATCGCTTCACGGAAATTTTCGGGCAGTTTCGATAACGCTCGCCGCAAAGCCGTTTGGCGTTCGCGGCGCAAAGTTTCCGTTTCGGGATTTTCCGCGCTTGCGGAAATCGTTTCGTGAACCGTAGTTTCACCGAACCCCGTTTTCGAGTCGAGCGAAATTGTTTTTTCGCGTCTGCGGCGCGTCCACCAGCGAAAACGATTGCGCGATTCGTTGACGGCGATGCGGTAAAGCCAGGTTTTCAAATCCGCTTGCCCGCGAAAATTTTTGACGGCTTTTAACGCCCGCAAAAAAGTTTCCTGCGTCAAATCTCTAGCTTCTTCCACGTCCTGCGTCAAGCGAAACAGCAGCGCGTAAATGTCTGCCGTGTAGCGATTTACGAGTGTATCGAACGCCTGTGCGTCGCCCGCTTTTAATCTTTCAATGAACTCGGATTCAGCCGGAGAGCGCGTCGCCGATGCAACTTCGTTTAATTCTCCCTGGTCAAATGTAATTGACTTGCTGAAGAACACCACCGCCCGCCTTTTTTCTCCGAACGCCGGAAATTTCAAATTGCTCATTCGCCTCTTTTTCTGCGAACTTAAACTATTAGACACCAATTTTAAAACTTTGTTCCCGAAAAGGGTGAAAAAAAATTCAAAATGCAAAACGCAAAATTAAAAACTGAACTTAAAAATTATATCCGAAAATACACCAAATTTTTTCTAAAAGCATTTTGCATTTTGCGTTTTGCATTTTGAATTAACTTCGTTTTACGTTAAATTTACTATTTCGACAAAACTCGAAATTATTAACAGAACGCTTTTCAAAGCGCGAAATTGCAGGGAAATAATGGCAAAAAGAAAAAGCAGATTACAGGCGGGCGAACTGCCTACATCTCAAAATCCGGCAAAACCGGTAGATTACAAAGACGCTTTTCAGCAAAAAGCCGGAAAACGAATCGAAGAAGTCGGCAGAAAATTTGAGGGCAAGGGCAAAACGGTTTTGTATGCGCTGGCGGCGATTGTCGTGCTGGCGGTTTTGGTTGGGATTATTTATTCGTGGAATCGCCGTTCAAACAGCGCGGCGCAGGCTGCGCTTGGGCAGGCGATTGAAACCGCGCAAGCTCCAGTCACCAATCAGCCTGTTCCGGCAGGCGTGACAATCAAAACTTTTCCAACCGAAAAAGCGCGCGCCGAAGCCGCCGTCGCGGAGTTTCAAGCGGTTGCCGACAAATACGGCGCGGTTCGAGACAAAGCAAATTATTTCGCGGCGGTTAATCGCTTGACGCTCGACCGCGAAACCGCCGAACAGCAGTTGGCGGATTTGTCGAAAACGAGCGGTGAAGTCGGCTCGCTTTCCAAATTCGCGCTCGCGCAAGCCAAACAGGGCGACGGAAAATCGGACGAAGCCGCCGCGCTTTACAACGAATTGCTGCAATCGAGCGACCCCGTAATTTCAAAAACCACGATAAATTTCGCGCTCGCTTCCGTTTATGAAAAACAGGGAAAAACCGTCGATGCCGCCAACCTTTATTACAACATCGCAAAGTCGGCAAGCGAATTAAAGGATTTGGACGGCAAGCCCATTCCTTTTTCGCCGACGGCGCAGGAAGCAAGGGAAAAACTGCAAGCATTAGACCCGGCAAAAGCGGCGGAAATCAAGGAAGCACCGCCTTCATTGCCCGAAGGAATGTAAATTTTCAGAGTAAGCAGTCAGCCGTGAGCAGAAGATTTGAAACATATTCAACGAACTGCTCACGGCTGACCGCTTACCTCTCACCGTAAAAATAATTTGAAAAATCCGGCGCGATTGGTTATTTGTAGTAACATACTTTTTGAAAGGGAAAATTCAACTTGGCGGAAACTGCACGGGTAAAAATCGAGAAAGTTACGGCAGCGGAAACTTCGCTCGGCATAAACTTTTCAAACGATTCGGCGAGCGTTCGGGTCGCGCCGAATAGTTATTTCGTCGCGTTTTTCCTGACCGTATTTTTCACGGCGTTTGCCGTCTATCTCGAACAGGATTTTATCGCCGCCGGTTTATTTATTTTCAGTTTAATCGTTCTGCCGTTTTTGGTTTGGAGCGACCGCATTATTTTTGACGGCGAAAAAATCTCGCGCACCGGAATTATTCCGCGCCTCTGGTTTTGGATTAACCGCGAATCCATCATCTTAAAACTAACTGACATCGAGCAGGTCGAAACGCAGGCAGTCCGCGCTCTGAAACGCGGCGGCAGCGTTTTTTATCGTTACCGCACAACTGTTCAAGGGGAAAATAAACGCTTTACGTTTGCTTCGGGCGGCGAAGATTATCGCCGGATGATTAAGAGGCTTTTCCCGCGAATTTTTATAGACGCGCTCGACAATCGTTCAATCGAACTGCGCGATTATTTGTCCGCGCCGAAAAAAATTTCGATGAAAGCCGAGAGCGCGAAAATTCCTTCGGCGGAAGTTTTGGAAAACTCTATAAACGATAATCAAACCAATTTTCGCCACGCGCGGAATTTGTACAAAACGACTGAAACCGATGCGGGAAAAATCGAGAAAGCGGATGATTTGCGGCAGCTTGCCAACGAATTGCGCCTGTCGGGAAATCTGCTGCAATCGCTCGAAGCCTTTCGCCGCGCGCTGGTTTTAAATCCTGCGGACGGCTGGCTGATTTTTGAATTCGCGCGCTGTCTGCATTCCTACGCGAGTTCGGAACGCAGCGAAAAATTGCAGAAAAAAGCGCGAGCCGCTCTGCGTCTGGCGGAAATTCGCGCAGGTGGAGACGGCGAATTGCTGTCGCGTGTAGGCGAAAGTTATTTTCAATACGGCGACTGGAAACGCGCTCATACCGCTTTCCAAAAAGCCTTAAACGCGACCGCCGAAAGTTTTCGTTCGGTGCGCGGCTTGGCGGAAATCGCTCTGCGCGAAGGAAAAATCGCGCACGTCATTCACCATTTTATGACAGCCGTCAGTTTTGCTGACACCACGGCGTTACGGCGTTGGGCGCGCGGCGAGACTCTATATTTTTCGTCACTCAACGACGACGAAGATTATATGGATGCGGAAGTGCGGCGGCTGAAAATGCTCGAAAATATCGAACGCGGGAAAAAAATGGCTTTGCGTTTAGCGGTTTTTGGATTCTTGACAATCCTGCTCGGAATGTTTTCGGGCGAGATGATTGTCAATGTCGGATGGGCGTGCGCGAGCGTGTCGCTCTTGATTTGGGCGGGCTTGATTATGAGCCGCAATCTGCTGACCGACCGCAGCCCGATTTTACGGGAAGAAAACTAATTTAATGCAAAACTTAAAATGCAAAATGCAAAATAGAAATCAGTTTCTCAATTTTGCATTTTGCAATTTTAATTTTGCATTAACCTCCCTACTCGGCGTTCGTCGCTTTTTTCGTGCGCGTCGTTTTTTCTGTCGCCACTTTGGTTGTTTTCGCGGCGCGTTTTGCTGTTGGTTTCTTTTCTGCTTCAGCCGTACCGCCGCTTAACATCGTCGTCCAGCGATATTCCGGTTGTCGCGTTTCGCTATTTAGTTTTGCAATCACGAAATCGGTCATCGCACCCACAATCCATTCGTGATTTTTTTCGCCGACCGAAGCGCGTTCGGCATCCGGCGCGGGATTCATAAAATCAATCGCATACGGAACGCCATCTTTAATCGCAAATTCGACGGTGTTTAAGTCGTAACCCAACGCTTTGCAAATCGTGATGACATCTTTTTCGATGCGCGCGTGGAGTTCCGGCGAAAGATAATTTTCGGCGTTGTGATATTGTTCGCCCGATAAATAAGGCTTCGACGGGTCATACGGCATAATCAAAACTTTTTCCTGTCCGACGCAGTAGCAGCGCACGAACTGGTCAAACTCGATGCCTTCCTGCAAAGTCATACAGAGCGTTCCCGATTGATTATATTCGTGCCACAATTGTTCGAGCGAATGAATTTTCGAGACGTTTTTCCAACCGCCGCCGTCGTGCGGTTTTAAGAATGCGGGAAAGCCGACATAATTGACGATGCCTTCCCAATCGAGCGGAAATTCCAGATTGCGAAGCGATTCGGGCGTGATGTCTTTGATGTATTTTTCCTGCGGCAGCAGCACGGTTTTCGGAATCGCCACGCCGAGTTTGGCGGCTAAACAATAGTTAAAAAACTTATCGTCCGCCGACCACCAAAACGGATTGTTGACGATGTAAGTTCCTTCAAGCGCGAAACGTTTCAAAGTCGCGCGATAAAAGGGAACTTCGTGCGAAATGCGGTCAATAATTAAATCGTATCGCTTCGGTTCGTCCAATCGGATGCCGCCGACTTTAATCATTTCGGCTTCGATTTCGCCATTCGATTTTTCGTTGATGCTTTTGATAATTGATTCGGGAAACGTCTGTTCGCGCCCGACTAAAATTCCAACTCTTTTCATATTTTTATAAAAATCCTTTTGTTAAATTTTTGTTAATGATAACTGTGTAAAAACTCGATATTTGTCGAAACAAATAATCTATCGTAAATAACGCGGCGAGGCAAGAAAGCCGGAATTGAACCTGACCAATTCCGCCGATAAAGGTTTGTGATTTTGTCGCGGAATTATCATAAACGTCATAAACATACTAAAAACTTATAGCTCTAAGTGTTGTAAGTATTCCGGTTATAGGGAAAAACTGCTCGAAATACGCTTGGCTTTTTCTCAGCGTTGTGTTTGTATAGGACATCTCAAATTTGAGTGTGCCGAAATTAGTTTGGCAAGATTATTATAATTTTCACTATTTATCCTTAGAAATATTTATAACAAATATTTATGACTCTTTCTTAACGAGCGAGTTAAGCGAGTTTGCAAAATTTGAAAAGAAACAGCGCAAGGGATAGATAGATTTTTAAGTTTTGAAACATAGGAAAAAGCCCTAACGATTACTTGAGATAATCATTAAGGCTCGTTTGTTTTAAGTGCTTCTGCTGTGCTTAGGACAACAGATATGGACTTAAAGCAGGCTCATCTCATAACGCAAAACACAGCAGAAATTCAACCAATAGCCCAAGAATTGATTGATGTCTGCGGTTTCAGTTTATCTATTCATCTTCAATTCTTCTTTTCAAATTTGTAAATCAATTTACAAAAATTCTGGAGGAAAAAAAATGAAGAAAAATTTAATGAAGTTAATGTTTGTGTTTTCGTTTTTGTGTATTGGTCTGTTTGTTAGTGAAGTTAATGCTTCTACTCGTTTCGCCAAAAATATCAGGGCAGGTGAAAATCTAAGTTTTAAGATTGGCAAATCAATGAGCAGAAGTGAAATAATCAGCAAATTCAATGGAAAATACGTTAAATTGAAAAAACATTGTTTCAATAGTTGTGATGATTGGATTAGTTATTCAGTTGTAGCATCTGACGCTATGCTAGCGGCATGTGATTACCATGAAGATTCTGCTCAATGTAAAGCTCAACAACAAAACGTTCGAGATGTGCAAGATAAAACCTTAGCCGCGTGTGCGAATGAAGTTCCTAGTATTGTATCAAGGTCCTGTTTCTCCTGTTTCTAAAGTACAAAAAAGGAAATCTTCTCCAACTCTTGACCGCACAAAGCAATTAAGGGAAAAGGAAGTTTAGAAAGATAAGTGATAATGTCTCAACTAATAGGCTACTAGGCTACGCAAAGTGTTTTGAGAAAACAACTTTATTGAAGAAAACAAAGGAGTAAGGTTTTTATAAGAGCCAAATCTAAGTTTTCATCTGTTAGGTTCTGTTGACATTTGATATAAACTAACAAAATGTCAGTTGTAAAATTCAATAATTATCAATGGGAGAAAATACTCGCGTTTTTGAAAACTTGTCCAAACATCTATATTGGTCAAGAAAATGAA
>JBPCRW010000054.1:0-8414 GCA_050996405.1 Pyrinomonadaceae bacterium
GCCGCGCTCACCCGCGCGTGTGGTCTCCGCCCACCCCACTCCTCCCCCCCCTCGCCCCGCCCCCGCCCCCCCCCCCCCCCCCCCTCCAGTCTGCTCAAGTCTATTTCTATTTTATGAAACGCGGCGTTGGCGCATCGTGCCGTTGGCGACTTTTCTCTTTGTCTCGCGCGAAGGCGCGGCGGGCGTCGAAACGTTTGGCAAGACTACCGATAAAACTTGTCCGCCAGTCAAAGATTTTCCGGCTTCGATGTTTTTGACGCTGACGACAAATTGTTTTTTGCCGCCCGCTTTTGCCAGCATTTTACTCAAAATTAAATCGGAAATTTTCGCCGCGTTCACGCCGCTCGATTCGAGTTCGGCGCGCAGGTTTTCGATGGTGTTAGTTTTGCGGTCGTAAACATCGGGGTAAATATGAAGTTTTCCCGCCTCGACGACCAAAGTGTCGTAAGTGATTTCGACCGGAATGGCGGACTCTAAATCTAAATTCAAAGTTTCCTTTGTATTTTTAGCCTTCAGGATTTCCCCGTCCGTGACGGGCAGCGAACGCGCCGTCGTTATTTCCGCCGCCAAATCATATAAATCATTTTGCATCACGCGCACACAGCCGTGCGAAACGAGACTGCCCAAATCGGCGGAACTTTTCGCCTGGTGAATCAAGTAGCCGTAACCGAGCGGAATCTTCACCTTGCCGAGCGGATTGCGCGAATCGGTCGGCAAAATAATTTCGCCCGCTTTGACGGTTTTACTGCCTTCGACCCAATCGCTCGAAGGCGGAATCCAGACCGGATTCCAGATGACCGCCGAAGCCTCAAGCCGTCCGGTAAAAATCGGATAATCCTTCATTCCAACGCCGACCGGAAAGGTTTCAATTTCCTTGCCGCTTTGCCACAGCGTCAACTGAAAAGCCGGAACGTTTATCGTAATTTTTATGTCGGAATTTCCGGCGGCGAGCGCGGATTTTTCGATTCTGCCGCCCGTCAGTTTATCCGACCGCGCCGATTCGAGTTTTGAATTAGAAACGTAATTCTGCGCTTTTGCCGTCGCGCCGCAAACGCATATCAAAATCGCGCACATCAATATCAAGTTAAAATGTTTTGTAATTTTTTCCGGTAAGTTCATATTTGACAATTTAGCAATTTGCCCGTTTCTTTGTCGCTTGACGGCTGTAAAAAGTTGTATCGGAAAAACGTTTGCCGCGCCGCGCCGCTATCGATTTTCATTAAAGATAATGGTTTGCTAAACTAGGTATTATAAATCACAGTTGCCGAAATATGAGTTGGTTTAAGAGGAAAACAATGAACGAACAAGATTTTAAAACAGACGAAATTTTAGACGATACGAACGAAATCAACGTCGAAGACAAACGACGTTTTAACGAAAAAGGCGAACGCATCGACGGCAAATCCGAAGCGAAAGCCGCACCCGTCAAATCGGCGCGCGAAACCGAACTGGAAAATAGACTCAAGGAAGAAACGACGCGCCGCGAAACTGCCGAAGCCAAACTCGTCGGCGTGCAAAAGAAGTTCGACGAAGAAAAAAATCGGCTTGAGCGGGAAACTTCGGAGATGCGCGGGCGAATGCAGAAAACTCTGGAAGACCGCGCCAAACAAGGACAATTTAATTTTCTGACGACGCTTTTGCCCGTTCTGGACAATCTGAATCGGGCGATTGCCGCGAGCGAAAAAGATTCGTCGTTCGAGCATCTTCTGGAAGGCGTGAAAGGCACGGCGCGTCTGTTTGAGCAAGCGTTGACGAGCGTCGGAGTTGAAACGATTCCGTCGGTCGGCGCGAAATTTAATCCCGAACTTCACGAAGCTGTCGATATGACGGAAGTCGAACCGGCGAACGACGACAAAATCACGGCTGAATATCAGCGCGGCTACAAATTCGGCGAACGGCTTTTGCGTCCGGCTGGAGTGCAGGTCGGGAAAGCGCGAACCAAATCTGCCGGAGAATAATTTTTAATTTTTGTCGGATTTGCGTTTTACCCCGCAATTCATCTAGTTGAAAATGTCCGAAGAAACGCAGAAAAATCAAGAGGAAGAAGCACTCGGAAAGACTTACGATTTCCGTGTCGCGCGGCGTTTGTCTCGCTACCTGAAACCGTATTGGTATATTGCCGCGATTGCTTTGCTGATAACGATTGCGTTGAGTTTTTTACTAAGTTACCAGCCATGGTTCACCAAACACGCGGTTGACGATTTCATCACCCCGAAACAGACCGACGGAATAGGTTTTTTCGCATCGCTGTTCTTTACATTTTTTCTCTTGCGATTTCTGTTTTCTTACTTGCAGGAAATTCTGGTCAACATTATCGGGCAGCGTGTAATGTTCGACCTGCGGACGGAACTTTACACTAAATTACAGTATCAGGAAGTCGCTTACTACGATAAATATCCGGTCGGGCGCATCATTACGCGCATCACGTCGGACGTTGACGCGCTGAACGAGCTTTTCACGTCGGGCGTGATTGATTTTCTCGGCGATTTGGTCATTATTTTTGCGATTATCGCGCAGATGTTTTGGATGGATTGGAAACTCGCGCTGGTTTCCCTGTTGACCGTTCCGCTGCTTTTTATTGCGACCAACTGGTTTCGCAAACATGCGCGGCGCGGCTACGACGCGGTGCGGACGCGGCTTGCCAAACTGAACGCCTTTTTACAGGAACACATTTCCGGCGCGCAAACCGTCCAGCTTTTTAACGCCGAAGACCGCGCGCGAAACCGTTTTCACGCCATCAACGACGAATACCGCGAAGCGAATATCGAAACAATTTACTATTACGCGATTTTTTATCCGCTGGTGGATTTTATCGGCACGGTCGGAATCGCTCTTGTCATTTGGTTCGGCGGCTATCAGATTTTAACGGGAATGTCGGCGAGCGGCGCGGCTTTGACCATCGGAACGGTCATCGCTTTTGTGCAGTATTCGGGTTTGCTTTTCCAGCCGATTCGGGATTTGTCGGATAAATTTAACGTCCTGCAAGCGGCAATCGTCGCATCGCATCGCATTTTCCAACTGCTCGATTTGCCAATCGAAATTACGACTCCCGCCAATCCGAAAAAGAGCGGTAAAGCCGCCGGACGCATCGAATTTCAAAACGTCTGGTTCGCTTATAAAAATGAAGACTGGGTTTTAAAAGACGTTTCTTTTGTGATTGAGCCGGGCGAATCAATCGCTCTGGTCGGTCACACGGGTTCTGGAAAAACGACGACGACAAACTTGCTGATGCGTTTTTACGATGTCCAAAAAGGTCGGGTTTTACTGGACGGCGTTGACGTGCGCGATTGGGATTTGCAATCTCTGCGGGAAAATTTCGCGGTCGTTTTGCAGGATGTTTTTCTGTTTTCGGGTTCGATAAAAGATAATATCCGGCTCGGCAATTCGGCGATTGACGATGCGCGAATCGCCCGCGCGTCTGCGGAAGTTCACGCGGCGGAGTTTATCGAAAAACTTCCCGAAGGTTTTGACAGCGAATTAAAAGAGCGCGGCGGCGGGCTTTCGGTCGGGCAGAAACAGCTTATCAGTTTTGCCCGCGCGCTCGCCTTTGACCCGAAAATTCTTATTTTGGACGAAGCGACCAGTTCGATTGACACGGAAACCGAGCAGTTAATCCAGCAGGCGGTTGACCGAGTGATGGCAAATAGAACTTCGCTGGTCGTCGCGCACAGACTTTCGACGATTCAACGCTGCGACCGGATTTTAGTTTTTCATCACGGCGAATTGCGCGAATCGGGAACACACCAGGAACTTCTCGCCGGACGCGGGCTTTACTGGCGACTTTTTCAATTACAGTATGCGGACGAGAAACTTCACGTCTCGGAACAACCGCCTTTTGCGAATCGTCCGTTGAGCGCGGAATCGTGAGATTTACGAAAAGCCGAACTTGTAGTATAAATATAAAACAATTTTTATCATATTCCGAGTTTCATAATGTCTGCCGAAACATCTCGAAACGATTTATTGCCGCGCGAATGTGAAACCGTGATGAATGAAATTTTCACGCGGTGCGCTAGAAACGCGCCGAATTTCGGCATCACCGAAGACGCTTTCAAAAAATCTCTGCGCCGCGCCGTCAATAAATATCTGTTCGCTGGCGAATCCGCCAAAGTCACCGCCGCCGACATCGAAAATTTTCTGCGCGAGATTCAAACCGCCGATTTATTTATGGCTCTGGCTTGCGCCGCCGGAAATGAACGCGCGTGGTGGGAATTTGACCGCAATCATCGCGCTTATTTGGAAAGAGTGGCGCGGCATCTGGCAAGTTCGGAAGCGGACGCGCAGGATGTCGTCGATACGGTTTATGTCGAACTTTACGGAACGCGCGTCGTTGACGGCGAGAGGGTTTCCAAATTTGCGACTTACAGCGGGCGCGGCAGTTTGCGCGGCTGGCTGAGAACCGTTATCTGGCACGCGCTGGTTGACCTTCACCGCACCAATCACGACGAAGTTTCACTGGACGAAATGACCGAAAACGTCGGCGAAGGATACACGCATGCCAGTTTTGCCGAACCCGTTCTCGGCGGCGAAACTGAAATGCTCGACCGATTGACGCGCCAGCGTTATCGCGCCGCAACTCTTTCCGCAATCGAAAACGCCTTTGCCGCGCTCGAAGACCACGAAAAATTATTACTGCTTTATTATCACGTCGAAAATCTTAAACTGCGTGAAATCGCTAAACTGGCGGCAACGCCGACTTCGCCGCTGCGCGACTGGTTTCAGCGGAAATCCGCAATCCGTCTGGAAAATCCGACGAGCCGGATTCACGAATCGACAATTATGCGCTGGCTGGAAAAAACTTACGGCAAAGTATTAAAAACATTTCGCGCCGATTTGACGGATAAATTTAATTTGAAGAATGAAGAACTGGAGACCTGCGTCGAGCTTGCCACGCAGGATTTGGCAAGCCCTGATTTGTATCGAAATTTAATAACAACTCAAAACTGATTTTCCGCGTCCAAATTTGCTTGTGACTCCGGCGGAAGAAGTTACGCAAATTTTACGAAAAAGCAGCGTCTTTTTTCGGGAGGCGGGATTATAATAAACATGGGGAAAACAAATTTAGAAATATCAAAAATCCAAAAATTACTCGCGCGTTACCTGCAATCTTGTTCTTCAACTGCCGATTCCAAATCGCATCTCGACGAAGATTCGTTGAGCGCGTTTGTCGAAGGCAGATTAAGCCAACCCGAATCATCGTTTATTCTAAAACATTTAACCAGTTGCTCATTCTGCCTGCACATCGCGGCGGAACTCGCAAAATTTGAATATGAATTTGCAGATGAAAAAATTCCTGTCGCCGTGTCTCCCGCCGACAAGCCGGAAAAAATATCCGATGTTTTAAACGGGCTTTTATCAAAATTTTTCGGCGCATCCGACGGCGCGGTTTTCGCCCATCAGGAAGACGCGAAAGAAAAAGCAAAAAAAGAAGATTGAACTTTTTCCAAATCATTGCCAAAGCAGATAATTGTTAAATTTGCCTGCGCTTTACGCGACGAATTTTTAGTCGCTTTTTCCGCATCAAAAATTTTTACCAGCCAATCCGATTAAATATTTCTTGCCTTTCCGTTTGTATTTTTGTCCGATTGTCAAATAATTCTATCATTTCTGCGAATTCGGAGTTATAATTTCTTTAAAAGTATTTGGAGAATTAGGATTGTCGGAAACAAATAATTGTGAACCGAAAACGCGCAGGTTATCGGTTGAGAGAGTGGCGATAGCGAATCTGCCGACGCGAACGGGAGATTTCAAAGTTGCCGGTTATCGGTCTTTAACGAGTTCCGAAGAATTTGTCGTTCTTTTAAAAGGTGAGATGAATCCGAACGTTCCGACGCTGGTCAGAATTCATTCGCAATGTTTGACGGGCGACGTTTTCGGTTCGATAAAATGCGATTGCGGTCCGCAACTGCAAAAAGCGATGGAAATGATTGAAATCGAAGGTCGCGGCGCAATTGTCTATCAGCAGCAGGAGGGACGCGGCATCGGAATCATCAATAAAATTCGCGCTTACGCTTTGCAGGACGAGGGCGCGGACACAGTCGAAGCAAATGAAAAACTCGGCTTTGAAATTGACGCGCGCGAATATCAGCAGTGCGCGGAAATTCTTTTCGATTTAGGATTGTGCAAAGTGCGCGTTTTGTCGAATAATCCCGATAAAATCCGCGCTCTGGAAGAAGCCGGATTAAACGTGATTGAGCGTGTGCCGATTGAAGTGGACGCGCAAGAACCGGCGGCACATTATCTGAAAACGAAAAAAGAGAAACTAGGGCATTTATTGGATCAGTATAAGGAGTAAGTAATATGAAAGGATTAATTAGCTTATTGCACATAATGCTTTTTGGTGTAGTTTTGTGCTTTGCAGTCACTTCTGTTAAATCAGTTGAAAGTAGTAAATCGAATGCGTTCGTAAATCGAATTGATGGAATTGTCTGGGATCCATACCGCCATCCTGTGCCGGATGTTTATGTCGAATTACAGAATGAACTAGGTTCTTCGCTTAGCAGAATCCGAACAGATTCCACCGGACGATTTTCGTTCACCGTGGCTAATCAGGGAAATTATATTGTCAGTGTTTTAGCTAGCGGCACAGATTATTCAGACACTTCGGAAGCTGTCGAAATAAATACAGGTGTCAGTCCATACGCTTCTGATAGTGCTTATCTGGACATTTATTTGAAATTTGATAAACGCAAGGTTAATGCCGGAATTACCGGTATAACTGAGGCGATATTTGTCCAAGAAATACCTGACCAAGCTCAAAAGCTTTACAAAATTGGTGTTAAGGATATTAGCAGCAATAAAGATAAAGGTTTCGATGAAATTGAACAGGCTTTAAAAATCTTTCCTAATTATTATGACGCGCTTAACACGCTCGGACGCGCGTATGTGCAGCGCAAAGAGTATCAAAAATCGCTTGAGTATTTGATAAAATCGATTGATATTAATCAAAGAAGTTTTTCGAGCTTTTATGCTCTGGCTTATGCTTGCTATCAATTAAATCACAGACCCGAAGCCTCAGAAGCCGCCCGCGCCGCAACAATTATTCAGCCAAGTTCGGTCAACGCTCAATTATTATATGGTACGGTATTACGCCTTGACGGAAGTTATGAAAAAGCAGAAAAAGCATTACTACGAGCTGAAAGTTTAAGCAAAAATACGCCGGTCGCTGAAATTCATATGCAATTGGCTTTACTTTATAACAAACTCGGACGCAACAAAGAAGCTGCGGACGAATTAGAATTGTATCTTAAAATTCAACCAAATGCAGCTAATAAAAAAGAGCTTGAGGATACAATCGTAAAGCTCCGAAAGGAACCGAGTAAATAGAAATTATTAGCATAATGACGTGGCGAAAGAAGGTGCGTCAGGGAAATTATCTAAATCGTAAACCAGCATAAATCAGTTTATGCTGGTTTACATCTTACGCGGAAAACATTGTTGGACGTAAAATAGTTTGATGTTTGAAGAAATTACATAAACATTTACTTCATAATGCTTTGTGCGATTTCGCAAAGTTTCCTGTTTCAATACTTAGCAGAACTCACATCCTACCGCGTAAGGCGAATTATTAACTCTGCACAATAATTCAGCTTTTCCTTTTCATGCATGAAATTTTCAAAACATCGTATCGGCTAATAAGTTTACAGTTGAAATTTAATTTTATGCAGATTTAAGCAAGGTTTTTGAATTATTGTGCAGACCGCTTTAACAATCAAAATCACAAACCCGCAGACAATTTTCTGCTTGGATTATGCAATTGTCATAACAGCTACCGGATGACGCGCCGCATTGATCGGCGCAGTATTGCTGTTCATCCCCGTCGGGCGGGACAGGACACTGCGAACAACAAGGTCTAGCCATAGCCGACTGTGACAACTGATTGCTGTTTGCAACATAAATCAATCCAATAACCAAAAAGGCAAGAATCAACGCCTTGGTCAAAATCTTTGTAGTAAATACCTGCTTCATTTTATTTTCCCTCCATTAAGAATTAAGTTTGTCGATGACTTCCGTTTCCTTGTCAGGGGAAAGTTTTCCGACCCAGAAATTCGTCACTTCGCCTTTGTCATTAGTGAGAATCAAAGTCGGTGTTCCGCTGACCTGAATGTTATCCAGAGATGACCGCCTCACCTCCATCCCGGTTAGACCGAGTTCGTTTAAATGTGCCGTGCTTTCTTCGACCGATTGCGGAAAGACGGCGACCAGTTTGATGTTTTTACCCTTTGCATTTTCGATTAAACGTTTATAAAACGGCGCGCTTTCGTTGCAGAAATGACAGGTCGTCTGTAATGCCAGAATCAAAGTCTTCGGCTGGCTCGACCAGTTCTCATCAGCCAGACTTATTTGTTTGCCGATGGTTGGCTGAACACGCGCCTGCTGACCTGCATCCGGCTTGCTGAAAAAATATCGTTGAA
>JBPCRW010000062.1:0-3718 GCA_050996405.1 Pyrinomonadaceae bacterium
CTGGTTTCGTCGTTCAATCAAATGTCCGCCAAACTCGAAGAAAATTCCGCCGAACTCGGCGAGCGTCGGCGTTATATCGAAACCGTTTTGCAGTCGCTTTCGACCGGCGTAATTTCCTTTGACGCGGGCAATAAATTAACGACGATAAACCGCGCCGCCGTGCGGATGCTGAAACTCGAAGGCGCGGATTTCCAGAAATTTTCGCTTTCGCAATTAGTGAACGAAGAAAATTATTTTGTTCTGGACAAACTCATTCGTCGCGCCGGACGCGGCGGAACGGCAGCCGAACAAACTGTTCTCGCGCGCGAGAATGCCGCCGACGGAGAAAGCGCGGGAACGAGCGAAAATTTGCCGGTCGCGCTGACGGCGACGGTTTTGCCGAATAATAACGGAGTGGTTTTAGTCATCGAAGATTTATCCGAACTTATCTCGGCGCAGCGCGCTTCGGCGTGGGCAGAAGTCGCCAGGCGAATGGCGCACGAAATCAAAAATCCGCTGACACCGATTCAACTTTCCGCCGAACGCATCGCCAAACGCTTCGCGCGGGAAGTTCAAAGTCCGAAGTCTAAAGTTCAAAGTTTTCTGGAAGTTTTCAAGACAAAAACCGAAGTTCAAAATCCGAATGTTGAAAACCAAACCGCAAAAGTTATTAAAGACGGAACGGAAACGATTTTGCGCGAGGTAAATTCGTTAAAATCAATGGTTGACGAATTTTCGCGTTTTGCACGGCTGCCGAACGTCAAACTCAAAAGCGGAAATGTTAATGAAATTATTCGCCAGTCGGTAATACTTTACGACGACCGTTTCGACGATGTGAAAATTGAAATTAATTTAGCAAAAGATTTACCGTGCGCGATGCTCGACGAGGGACAACTCAAGCGCGTTTTCGTCAATTTAATTGATAACGCCATCGAAGCGTTTGACGAATCACAGACGGACAAAAAAATTTTTATCAACACGCGACATGACACGGCACGAGATTTAATAGTCGCCGAAATTTCCGACAACGGACGAGGCATCGCGCAATCGGATTTACAAAAACTTTTCCAGCCGTATTTTTCGACCAAAGGACGCGGCACAGGTTTAGGTTTGGCAATCGTGCAGAGAATCGTCATCGAACACGGCGGCAAAATCAAAGCCGTCGCGGGCGTTCCGAAAGGCGCGAAATTTATTGTAGAATTGCCTGTCATAGTTTGAGGTAAAATATGAGTCAAATAATTTCAGCAATTTATGAAAAATTATGAAAAAGGCGTTTTGATTTTAGATGAGTCTTTAGATGTTTCGGAAGGCTCAAAGGTTGAAATTGTCGTCGTTGCTAAAGAGAAAAACCAAAAAAGAACGCCCGCGCAGATTTTAGCCGAACTCGCCGCATTACCTCTCGAAGGTAAAACAGATAAATTTTCGGGGCGTGACCACGATAAGGTGCTTTACGGAGAAGATAGGAAGAAATGATTTTTGTTGATACGAGTGGCTGGTTTGCCAGCATTGTTTCGACTGACCAAGACCACAAAATTGCGCGGAGTTGGTTTCTGCAAAATCGTGAGCCGCTGTTCACAACAGATTATATAGTTGACGAAACGCTGACGCTTTTTAAATCTCGCGGCGAACTCTCTCGGTCGCTGCAAATCGCCGAAGAATTTTTTAACAGGGAATTAGCGGAGATTTATTTTCTGACCGAAGAAGATATTTTGCAGACCTGGAAAATCTTTCAAACATTTTCTGACAAGGATTGGAGTTTTACGGGTTGTTCGAGCAAATACGTCTGCGAAAAATTCAAAATTACTCGCGCTTTTTCATTCGACAGACATTTTCGCCAGTTCGGGACGGTTACGGTTGTTCCTTAAATTATGTCTAACTCGATTTTAATTGTTGACGACGAGCGCGGAATCCGTGAAACGTTGCGCGGAGTTTTGGAAGATGAAGGATTTGATGTCGAAACGGTCGAATCCGGCGAAGCATGTCTGAAAATAATCGAAACGAAAAATTTCGCGTGCGTTTTGCTCGACGTTTGGCTGCCGAAAATTGATGGTTTGGAAACCCTGAAACGGCTGCGCGAAAATGGAAACGAAGCGGCGGTTGTGATGATTTCCGGTCACGGCAATATCGAAACGGCGGTTAATGCGACGAAACTCGGAGCGTTTGATTTTATCGAAAAACCTCTGTCCATCGAAAAAACGCTTCTCACCATTCGCAACGCGATTCGCACGAAAGACCTCGAAAAATTAAACGCGCAGCTTTCTGAAACTCTGAATCAGGAATATGTGATGATTGGCGATTCGGTCGTGATGCGCGCGCTTCGCAAACAAATTTTTATTGTCGCGCCGACCGACGGACGGGTTTTGATTTCGGGCGAATCGGGAACGGGAAAGGAGTTGGTGGCGCGCGCGATTCACAACCAATCGAAGCGAAAAAATGCCGCGTTTGTCGAAATAAATTCGGCGGCGATTCCCGAAGAATTAGTCGAATCGGAATTGTTCGGACACGCGAAGGGAGCGTTTTCCGGCGCGCTTGCGGCGAAAAAAGGGAAATTTGAAATTGCCGATGGCGGCACTTTATTTTTGGATGAAATCGGCGATATGTCGCAGAGAGTGCAGGCGAAAATGCTACGCGTTTTGGAAGAATCGCGTTTTGCAGCGGTCGGCAGCAACGCGCCTGTCAAAGTTGACGCTCGCGTTATTTCGGCGACGAATAAAAATCTCGATGATTTGATGGAATCGGGCAATTTTCGCGCCGATTTATTTTATCGTCTGAATGTGATTCCGTTTCAGATTCCGCCATTACGCGAACGGCTCGAAGACGTTCCGAAACTCGTCGAACATTTTAATAGAAAGTTTTCATTTGATTACGGCAAACAGCCGAAGGAATTTTCGGCAAAAGCGATTGAGGCTTTGCAGAATTATGCGTGGCTCGGCAACGTCCGCGAACTGAAAAACACCGTTGAGCGCATCGTGATTATGACGGCGAAACAAAAAATTACGCCCGAAGATTTGCCGATTATGTCGGATGAAATTCCGCCCGCTTCGAGCTATCGTTTTCCGTCGTTCAAAGAAGCGACCGAAGCCTACCAGCGCGAATTTATTCAGCAAAAACTGGCGGAAGCGGACGGCAACATTTCAAAAGCGGCGGAAGCGATGGGCGTTGACCGCAGCCATCTGCACCGTCGCCTAAAAAGTTTGGGAATCCAGACAAGAGAAAAATAAAGGAAAATAGATAAGTTTTAAGTTTGGTCGCTGAGGAATTTTAATATTGCCGGCAGAATATCCTTTTTTATTTGACACTCCCAAATTCTTATTATTTTCCAGCCTTTTTTTGAAAGGTCTTTGGAAACTAATTCGTCGCGTTTCCTGTTCCTTTCGATTTTCTTGACCCAATAATCGGTATTATCTGCGGGCATTGTATTTCGACAATCGTGTCCGTGCCAAAAGCAACCGTCTGAGAATATCGCAAGATGTTGTTTAGGAAAGACAAAATCAGGTTTGCCAAATAGTTTATAATTCCTCCGCCATCCAATGATTTTATGAAACTTAAAAATTTTGATTAACTTTAATTCGGTCGATTTGTTACCGCGAGATTTGACCGCCCGCATTACTTCCGACCGTTTGCTTTTGGAAAAAACGTCAGCCATTTATTTATGAAATTTGCTTTTGAGTGAAAACTGTTTTATCTTTTCAGCAATCTTAGCAAATTATACGATTTTCAAGTTCGCGCCACAAAACTT
>JBPCRW010000085.1:0-2702 GCA_050996405.1 Pyrinomonadaceae bacterium
AAATGATCCGTTCGCGTTGGTTTTTCCCGTGGCGGTTTCAGTTACTTGCGGCACGATTCCGATAAAGCTGTCCGAAGCTATCGTATTAATGCCGAGATTATTGTCTATCGCGTGCGAATATGTGTAGCTTGCGCCGAAAAGGTATCGGTTGCTCAAACGTTTATTGACGGACACAACCAGCCCGTCGTATTTGCCTTCGTAAAAGGGACCGAAAGTGTTGATAGAGGTATTAATGCCCGGTGTCGTATATCTGAGTCCGTTGCCGGCAACCCGCGACCCGTATGCAACATTGCTCCTTCTGGTTCCTAAAATATCACGAATGTTTTTGTGGTGATAATCAATCTCGAACGCCAGGTCTTTGGTGAGTTCACGTCTAACACCAACGCTGAAGCCAAGCGTATTCGGGGTTTTAAAAGTGCCGTCAACCGTAATCGGCTGCTGCGCTGGCGGGACCACCGGATTACTCAAAATACCGTATGCCCCAAAGGTAAAGTAGCCCGCCGGCTGTCCGATAGCGGCGGCGGCTTGCGTCAAATACTGATCGGGCGAAAGTCCGGTTAATTGTTGAATATTGCTGATGTTAATGACGGCATTCGCCGGAATCGGAGCGTGTCCGGGAGCGACGACATTATTGAGCCGATCTACTCCGATAAACGGCGCGCTGGGCGCAAACGGGCATTTCGCTCCTGCCGCCGTAATTTGGGCATCTGTCAGATTGTTTGAAAAACAGCCGCCCGGCAGCCCGCTCAAAAAAGCGATGCTGGAAATATACGAAGGCGAGCCGTATAATCCGCGCGGAAACAACAAATCCTGCCCGCCGCGGCGGTCAACTCCGCCGAAAGCCGGGACATTGCTCACCAGTCCTAAACGGAATTGATCGTAAAAGATGCCGAAGTTTGCCTGCACGACAGTTTTCGGATTGATCGCCCATGCCGCGCCGATACGCGGCGAAAAGTTTTTCTTGGCTCCAAATGCCGAGTCGTAATCCCAGCGAAGTCCGAGATTCAATGTCAGATTTTTCCGCAGTTTCCAATCATCCTGACCATACAGCGCGTTATAATTATTTCGCAGCTTCAGTTGGTCGCCTGCCGGTGTCAGCGCGCCGGTCTGCGCGAGCAGGGAGATTCCGCTGTTGAGCGGTCCAAACTGCAAGAAGTCGTCTATCGTCGTAAAAACCTGACTGACAAGCTGTCTGGCAACTACTCCGTCAACCTTTGTCCGCATAAAATTCCAGCCGAATTTTACATCGTGATTTCCGTACAGTTTATTGACATTAGCTGACAGAATCGCATATTTCTGATCCAAATTAGAAGGTGTAGCTCCGTTGCCGAAACCGACCGTCGGCAAATTTCCGAAAATGAGACAGCCCGCGCAGTTTTGCGTGGTGTATCCGTTAAAAGTCGTCGTCGGACCGCCTTCCGGGTGTGACGCGCGGCTGCTCGAAGGCTCGCCGCGATATGCCGCGCGAACTGTCAAGATATACGGATTTCCCTGATCGCCGAGCAATACGGTATCTCCGAATCCGAGCAGCAGATGACGCTCGCCGGTGCTGTTGCGGCTGGACGGAAGTCCCGTATTTCCGAACGGCAGAAAATCTCTGACGAGTCCGTTAGTGTAGTTCACTTCCTGATTGAGCGAGTGCCGACCGAGTTGTTCATTTAACTTAAAAAATACCCGACTTTCCTGGCTAATGTTCGGAAGGTCAAAAGGCTGCTCCCGGTTCTTTAAGATTTGTAAAACCGTTTGCGCTCCGGCACTGGTTCCGAGATTCGGATATTCAAAATCGAGCCGACGCTTTTCCGTGATTCGTTCTGCCGAACCGAAAAAGAAAACTTTATCTCTTAGAGGCTTAAAAAATTCTGTGCCTTCGCCGAATCCGGGATTTATCAGCGGTCCGCCGAAAGCGACGCTGTAATCGAACCGTCGGAGATTCGGCACGGCTTTGCCTGCGGTCAAAGCGTTTGAAGAATCAAACGCTTCATTACGATGAAATAACGATGCGACTCCGTGATATTCGTTGCTGCCGCTCTTAGTGATGACGTTGACAACGCCGCCCGAAGCCTGTCCGAACTCCGCCTTGAATCCGGTCGTCAGCACCTGAAACTCGGCAATTGTTTCCTGATTAAACTGCGCCGCCGGTCCACCGTTGACCGTATCCTTGTTTGATTGCCCGTCAATCAGAAAATTATTATTGCCGCTTCGTTCGCCTAAAATCGGGGTGGCTCTGTCACCGTTCGGATCGGCTTGACGGTTAATCGCCGTTCCCGGAACAAGCTGTAAGAGGTCGAGATAATTCCGTCCGTTGACGGGCAAGTCTTGAATCTGTCGCGGCGTGATAGTCGTGCCGGTGGATGACCTGTTCTGATCCACAAGCGGTACATCGGTAGTTACATCCACTACGTTGCCGGAAACATTTCCGACCTGCAGTTGAATGTTAAACTCGGCGGTGCGATTAAGCGTCAGCTCGATGTTGGATGTGCTGGTCGCAAATCCGTTTTGCGAAAACGTCAGCTTATAGCTTCCCGCCGGCAATGCGACGAGACGGTAAAATCCATCCGCGTCAGTCGTCGCAGTTCGCTCGGCGGCAAGCGTCGTTCCGCTCGCCTTGACCGTCGCGCCAGCGATGACCGCGCCGTTTGAGTCCGTTATTGTTCCTTCAATATTTGAAGTTGTCTGTGCGGTTACGCTGATTGATAAGCCGA
>JBPCRW010000143.1:0-12082 GCA_050996405.1 Pyrinomonadaceae bacterium
AAGCGCGTTTCGCAAAAGATGTCGAGATTTTAAAATCCAGACAAAATGACGACGGCTATTTCGGAATGTGGCGCAAAGACGGCGAGCGTTACAAATTCCCGTTCGTCACCGCGCACGCCGCGCACGCGCTCGTTTTGGCGAAAGCAAAAGGCTATCAAGTGCCTGACGAAATGCTCAACAAAGTTAAGCCGTATTTGAAAAATATCGAATCGCATTACGAATCTTATTACCCGAAAGAAGTGCGCTGGACGATTTCGGCTTACGCGCTTTACGTCCGCGATTTGATGGGCGACAAAGACGCGGCGAAGGCAAAAAAATTATTGGCTGAAGCCACGATTGAAAAAATGCCGTTCGAGGCTCTCGGCTGGACGCTTTCGGTTCTCGCCGACGATAAAAATTCGCAAACGGAAGTCGAAGCCATCAAACGATTTTTGATGAACCGCACGACGGAAACCGCCGCGACTGCAAATTTCGTCACCGATTACGGCGACGGCGCGTGGCTCATAATGTATTCCAACCGCCGCGCCGACGGCGTGCTTTTGGAAGCACTTTTAAAAGCTGACCCGAACAATGACTTAATTCCGAAATTGGTTCGCGGTCTGCTCGACCATCGCGTTGCGGGACATTGGGCGAACACGCAGGAAAATGTCTTTATTCTTTTGGCATTGGATAAATATTTCGAGGCTTACGAAAAAGTCACGCCGGATTTTGTCACCAAAGTCTGGCTCGGAAATACATACGCGGGCGAACAGATTTTCAAAGGTCGTTCGGTTGATTCAAATCTGCTGAATATCCCGATGAATTATTTAATCGAGCAGGGCGGAATTTCAAATTTGATTTTCGATAAACAGGGCGCGGGACGGCTTTATTATCGAATCGGTTTGAAATACGCGCCGAAGAATCTGAAACTTGCTCCCGCCGATTACGGCTTTACCGTTTTGCGAAAATACGAAGCGATTGACAACGCCGACGACGTAAAACAAAACGCCGACGGTTCGTGGACAATCAAATCAGGCGCGCGTGTTCGCGTTCGTTTGACGATGGTTGCTCCGTCGCGTCGTTATCACGTCGCGCTGGTTGACCCGCTGCCCGCTGGTTTGGAAATTTTAAATCCCGAATTGGCGACGACTGAAAAAATTCCCGAAGACGTTGGAAAAGATTCAAACAGCGTCGTCACCGAATTCGGCTCGCGCAGTTACGGCTACGGCTGGTGGTGGAGTCGTTACTGGTTTGAGCATCAGAATTTCCGCGACGAACGCGCCGAAGCCTTCACGTCGCTGCTCTGGGAAGGCGTTTATAATTATTCGTATGTCACCAGAGCGACCACGCCCGGCGAATTCGTCGTGCCGCCTGCCAAAGCCGAGGAGATGTATCATCCCGAAACTTTCGGGCGGACGGGAACGGATTTTGTGAAAGTCAAATAAGAAATTTACAGGGATGAAGTTATGGGCGCGGGGATAGAAATAATTAAATCCCTGTCTATCCCTGTAAATTTCTTATGTTAAAATGCGGGTGTTATGAAAAAACTTTTTGTTTTGCTGATTTTTATTTTAAGCGTCAATGTTTTCGCGCAGAGCAACGCTCAAAAAATCTACGATACGGAAAAGACGTTTGAAAAAGCGGTCGCCGAAAAGGGAATTAAACAGGGCTTTCTCGAATATCTTGCCGACGAAGGATTTATTTTTAATCCTTCGCCCGTCAACGGCAAAGAAGCCTGGAACAATCGCCCCGATTCACCCGCTTCGCTAACCTGGAATCCGGTTTTTATTGACGTTTCTTCCAACGGCGCATTAGCTTACAGCACCGGAAACGGAATTTTTCGCCCGAAAGGAAAGGACGACCCGAACGCTTATTACAGCGAATACGCGACCGTCTGGCAGCGGCAGCCGAACGGTAATTACAAAGCGGTTTTGGACATCGGCGTTTCGCACGACAAGCCTGCATCAATCGAAACCGAATGGAAATCTCCGGCAGCTTCGACTGCAAATTCAATCGTTCCGAAAATAAATTCAACCGTCGCCGCGCAGAGTCTTTTTGAAACGGCGCAAAGCGAAGGTGTTTCAAAGGCATATAAAATATTTGCGGCGGACGATATCCGGCTTTTGCGCGAAAATTCAATGCCGATAATCGGGAAAAAAGCTGCACTCGAACAAACGAAAAAGGAAAAGGACGCAATCAAATTCACCAAGCGGATGTTTTTCGTCAGCGCGGGCGATTTGGCGTATTTGAGCGATACTTTCACTTTGAGTAAAGACGGGAAAATCACCGGCAAGGGAAATATCGTGCAGGTTTGGAAACTCCGCAACGGTGTTTGGCAAATCGTATTGGACGTAATTACGCCGATTCCTTTAGAGCAAAAATAATCCGCCGAATTTTAGCCGCAAAATAAATGAATTGAATGTTTTGTTCAGTCCAGAGTTGATTTGTGGTTTAATTATTTCAAATGTCTGAAATTTTCCAACAAGTCACCGAACTTTTGCGAATCGAAGCCTGCGCCATCGAAAGCGCGGCGAAGCGTCTGGATAAAGACTCGGTTGAGAAAGCCGTCAAACTTTTACTCGACTGCAAAGGGAAAACCGTCGTTCTCGGCATCGGAAAATCGGGCATCATCGCCAATAAAATCGCTGACACGATGACTTCGACGGGAACGATTGCGATTTTTCTGCATCCGTCGGACGCGCTGCACGGAAGTCTCGGAATTATTTCAAAAGGCGATGTCGTGATTGCTTTGAGCAATTCGGGCGAAACCGACGAAATTCTTCAATTACTGTCGTCAATCAAATCGCGCGAAGTTTCGATTATTTCGATTGTCGGCAACACGAATTCGACGCTCGCGCGAAAATCCGACGCGGCTCTCGACGCTTCGGTTGATAAGGAAATTTGTCCGCTCAATCTCGCGCCGACGACTTCGACAACCGTCGCGCTCGCCATCGGCGACGCGCTGGCGATTGTCTTGATGCAGGAAAAAAATCTGACCGAAAAAGATTTTGCCGAAAATCATCCGGCGGGACGTTTGGGAAAAAGACTGACGCTCAAAGTCGCCGATTTGATGCACGAAAGTCCGAATGTCGCGCCGTCCGCGTCGTGGCTCGAAATCGTTTCGGCAATCTCCAAACACGCTCTCGGCGCGGTCAATGTCGTTGACGAAAACAATCAGCTTATCGGCATTATCACCGACGGCGACTTGCGCCGCGCGATTGAAAAAACCGCGCCGGAAAATTTTGCGAACCTGTCGTGCGACGCGATGATGACGAAAAATCCGACTGTCGCCGCGCCGGAAATGCTCGCTTTCGACGCGCTCAAACTGATGGAAAATCGCCCGCGTCAAATTGCCGTTTTGCCAGTGATTGACGCTGGCGGAAAATGCTGCGGCTTAATTCGGCTTCACGATATTGTGCGGAGCGGTTTGTAAAATGGAACGGGAAAAATTGTTGCCTATCAGAATTCTGCACGATTTTGCCGATAAAATTGAGCGATTGGGAATCAACTATATGTTGACCGGCTCAATGGCGATGTTGAAATATTCCGTTTATCGTTACACGGCAGATATTGATGTCGTCGTCGAACTGAAAAATCGTGACGCTCCGAAAATCATCGAAATATTTGAACCGGATTATTATGTTCCGCATGATTCGGTCAGCCGCGCGATTAGTAACCGGAGAATGTTTAACGTCATTCATCAGGAAACGGCTTTTAAAATTGATTGTGTCATAAAAAAAACCGGAGAGTTTCAGGAAAATGCCTTTAACCGGCGCGAACGAACGGATTTTTACGGTAGAGAAATTTGGATAATCACAAAGGAAGATTTGATTCTTTCAAAACTTTGGTGGGCAAAAGACAACCGTTCGGAAAAACAATTAACCGACGTGAAAAATTTATTGAGAAACGAAATTGATACCGACTACATCGAAAATTGGGCGCAAAAATTGAGCGTTTCGGATTTGTTGAAGCAATGTCTGGCGGAGATGAAAAAATGAAAGATACTTCTCCCGAAATCGAGAAATTACAATTTGAAATGATGATAAAACTCGGCGCGAACAAGCGAATTGAAATGGCTTGTGAAATGTTTACGGCGGCGCGCGATTTGATTGTCGAATCTCTGCCCAAAAATTTATCCGAAAGGGAATTCAAAAAACAGCTTTACTATCACACCTACGGCGAACATCTGCCCGCAGATTTTTTCAAGGACGAAGAATAACGATGACGAAAAAGATTTTGAGCTTGATTTTAACGATATTTTGTTTCGCGTCTTTTGCCAAAGCGCAGCAGGCGGAAGTGACCATCAGTTTGAACGAACAATTCTTCGATGCCTTGCTCGACGCGATTTTTAACGATTCGACCGCGCCGCTCGAATTTCCGATTGCCTTAAAAAGTGCAAAGTCCAAAGTCCAAAGTCTAAAGTCTGATGCGTTGAGTTTTAGCCAAGTAGATTTTAAAAATCAAAAATCTGACACGAAAAATCCAAAATCTCTTTGCGATGAAAAAATCTTTTTGCGGCGAGAGATTAACGGCGTGCGAACCGCCGTCAGATTTCGTGACGGGAAAATTTACGCGCCCGTCGCTTTTACGGGCAGCTACAATCCGCCGCTCGTCGGCTGCATCGATTTTCAGGGCTACGCCGAAACGAATATCGAGCTTGAATTTGACCAGAATAAACAGACTCTTTACGGGCGCGCCACAGTCTTGAACGTGCAGCTCGGCGGCGCGGCAAACGCGGCTGGAAATTTGCTGGCGCGGATTGTTCAAAATTCGATTGACAATAAAATCAACCCGATTGAAATTCTGCGAACCGATAAAATTTCCTTCACCGTGCCGATTCAGAAAAACGGAAATTTAAAAATGAAAGCGGTCGGCGTAAAACACGACATCGGGCAGGGCGTTTTGAACATTCACGTGACCTACGAGTTTCAAAAAGCAAATTAAAATCTCGCCGGATTTATCGTCCCGTTCCGGCGAATTTTATTCGATAAGGTTTAACGGATGTCGGAAAAGGTTGAGATGCTACCGTATCTTTTCTAGAACTCAAATAAAATCAACAATTTAACGTCTGGAATAACAATTGCTCTTAACTTGCTGAAGAAGCGGATTGATTCTTGAAAAGGAGAAGATTCATGAAAAGCGGAAGTTACAGGCAATTGGCGATTTCTTCGCTGTTTGTCGCGGTTTCGATTCTGGGAACGAGCGAACTGGTAAATGCACAGGGGCGTTCCGACCAGGATAGAGACCAGCGTCGGCAGGAAAGGCAGCAACGACAGAGTAATGATTCACAACAAAATCAAGCTGCTCAACAACAGCAGGAACAACGAGCCGCGCAGCAACAGCAGCGGCAGGAACAGCAAAATCAGAACCAGCAGCGTCAGGCGCAGCAGGAACAACAACGCCAGCGTTGGGAACAGCAGCGGCAGCAGCAATCTCAACAAAGACAACAGGCTCAGCAGATTCAACAAAGCCAGCGAGAACAGCGTCAGTCTTACGACCAGCAGCGTCAAGCCCAACAGCTTCAAGTTCAGCGGCAGGAACAGCAAAGACGCGCAGATTGGCAGCGTCAACGCGATTCACAACAGCAGATTCAATCGCGGCAGCAGCCAGACCAACGGGGGGACGATTGGCAGCGGCGACAATCACAACAACAGAATCAAACCAATAGCGATTGGCAGCGTCGTCAAAACCAGGTAGTCCAATCGCGGCAGTTGAATAATAATCAGCAAAATAACTGGCGGCGTGACCAGTGGACGCAGCGTCCGCAAAACCGCGACCAGCAGCGCGAGTGGCAGCAGCAATGGCAGAATAATTATCGCCAGCGATATGAAAACCAAAATCGGATTGCCGAACAGCGCGAAAGAATTTTGCAGCAGCAGAGACGCATTGCCCAATATAGCTATCAACAGCAGTATTGGAGTCGCGTTCAACAGGACCAAATCCGCTTGCAGCAATGGCGTTACAACGATAATTTAAATTATAACTATCGCTACAATCGCGGCGGAAATTATTACTACACCAGTCAATACGGCGCGCAGATGCTTCGTGACTCGATAAATTACGGTTACGAAGAAGGATTTCGCGCGGGACAGGCTGACCGCCAGGATAGCTGGGGATACGATTATCAAAATTCCTACGGCTATCAGGACGCGAGCTACGGTTATAACGCTTATTACGTCGATGCCGGAGAGTATAACTATTATTTCCGGCAGGGTTTCCAGCGCGGCTACGAAGACGGTTATTATAGCCGCTCGCAATACGGAAGATATTACGGCGGTAAATACACCATTTTAGGAACGGTCGCGGGAGCGATTCTTGACCTGGTTCTTAACTAGAAGGGAAGTAATTCCAACAGAAAAGTCCGACTTCAATATATGATTTGAAGCCGGACTTTTTAATTTTAGGATGTTCTTTCGCGCCACGTCTGCGGATGACTTCCGTCGTCTAATCTGACCATCGAAATCGCGCCGGGTGAAGGGCAAATCAGCGCGCAGAGATTGCAGCCGACGCATTCCGGTTCATCGACGACCGGATATTTATTTTCGTCAAAATCGAAACATTGATGCGCGCCGTCTTCGCAGGCGACATAACAGAGATTGCATTTAATACAATGCTCGTTGTTGACGCGGGCGACGACTTTGTAATTCAAATCGAGATTTCCCCAATCGGTGACGCGCCCGACCGATTTTCCGACGATTTCATTGACCGAAGCGAAACCTTTCTCGTCCAAATAGTTGTTTAAACCGTCAATCATATCCTCGACAATTCGATAACCGTAATGCATTACTGCCGTGCAAACCTGAACCGTTCCCGCGCCGAGCAGTAGAAATTCGACCGCGTCGCGCCAATTGGAAATTCCACCAATTCCGCTAATTGGAATGTTAAATTCAGCATCGCGCGCCAGTTCCGAAACCATATTCAAAGCAATCGGTTTAACGGCAGTTCCGCAATATCCGCCGTGCGCCGCCATTCCATTGACATTCGGATATGGAATCATCGAATCAATATCAACGCCCATCACGGAATTTATCGTATTTATCAGCGAAACCGCGTCCGCGCCGCCTTTCGCCGCCGCGCGTCCGGGCGGAATAATGTTCGTTACATTCGGCGTAAGTTTCACAATCACGGGCAAATTGGAAACTTCCTTGACCCATTCCGTAACCATACAAGTATATTCAGGAACTTGCCCCATCGCCGCGCCCATTCCGCGCTCACTCATTCCGTGCGGGCAGCCGAAATTCAATTCAAAACCGTCCGCGCCCGTGTCCTGCGATTTTTTCACAATCTCGTGCCAAGCCTCGCGTTTCGATTCGACCATCAGCGAAACAATCACGGCGTTGTTCGGATATTTCTTTTTGCACTCGTAAATTTCTTTCAAATTTACGTCAAGCGGACGGTCTGTAATCAGTTCGATATTGTTCAAACCAATCATCCGCGCCGCGCCGTAATCAATCGAAGCCAACCGCGAAGAAACATTAACAATCGGCTCGCCCAAAGTTTTCCAAACCGCGCCGCCCCAACCCGCGTCAAACGCCCGTTCAACCATCGAACCCATATTCGTCGGCGGCGCGGATGCCAGCCAGAAAGGATTCGGCGACTTGATGCCCGCGAAATTTACGCTTAAATCTGCCATAGTTTTTTTTCTAAACCGCTGCGAGTTTCTTCTTCACAGTCCGCAAAAATTCTTCGTTATTCAAAATAGTGTATTACCAATAAATCTCGACCAAATTCGCTTCCGTAATGGCGACATCTTTCGTTATGAGCGGAATTTCAAACTCAACTGCGGTGGCGACAATCGCGTTATCAAACGGGTCTTCATTGAAATTATAGCCGACGGATTTGGCAATAATTTCGGTTTCCAAATGAGCGACGGCAAAACCGCTTTTCGACAAAACTTTGCGCGCCCAATTTTCAAAACCTTCTTTCAAATTTATCCGCCCGCGTTTTTCAAGCAGAGCGATTTCCCAAAAAACAACCGACGGAATATAAATTACGACTTCCGAATTTTCCGCTTTTTGAAAAATAGACAGAACTTTTGGCGAAAGTGAAGAATGTTTGCCGTTAAAATACCAAATCAGCGGATGCGTATCTATCACAAACATTAAAGATTTGCTCCGCTTCGGTCTAAAGATTGATTAAAAAGATCGGCAATTTCCTGACTTCCGCTTTCTAAATCCTCATCGAGTATCTCGATAGAACCAA
This sequence comes from Pyrinomonadaceae bacterium, assembly GCA_050996405.1. GTDB lineage: Bacteria > Acidobacteriota > Blastocatellia > Pyrinomonadales > Pyrinomonadaceae > JBPCRW01. The sequence continues at coordinate 8,182 of JBPCRW010000143.1, forward strand.
CCATTGATTCATTATTTACCATAATTTCGTCGTCTAAAATGGTCAGTAACGCGCGGCGAATTTTGCCGAGTTTAACTTTTTCTTTCAATGAGACGCGACCTTGCTTATCTATCACCGCTTCAATAGTTTGAATCATAAATTTTACCTCACGAATGAAATAATATCACATCCAATTCGGGATGAAATAGAAGAAAAATGTCAACCCGCGTCAAACGCTCGCTCGACCATCGAACCCATATTCGTCGGCGGCGCGGATGCCAGCCAGAAAGGATTCGGCGATTTGATGTCCGCAAAATTTACACTTAAATCTGCCATAATTTTTTATTTGGAATCGCGGTTTTTAGTATTACGCGGTTTGTCCTTAGATTGATTATCGGCTGTCTTTTCCTTATCAATCTTGTAAATCGGGTCGCCGTTTTTATCTACGTCCGGTATTTTTGCAAGTTCTTTCTTTAATTTTTTTTCTTCCATAATTATCCTTTTTCTTTTTTCGAGTTCGCATTAATTGCGATTAACTTCCCGCAAATTTCACTTGTTCGCCCGACAAACTAAAATGAATGCCCCGCGCCGCGAGTTTCCCCATTTGCGCGGCATCAACCGCTTCCGCGCCGCCGTTGACGCAATCGCCGCCCGCGAAAATTTTCGGATTCGATGTTTGCATCAATTCGTTGACGGCGACGCGACCTTTCTCGTCCGTTTTGATATCGGCGACTGATTTAAAAAACGAACTCATTTTTGATTGTCCGATTGCTTTGATAATCATATCGCACGGGATTTCAAAAACTTGATTTGTGTCGCCCGTTTTCTCGCAGCGCAGAGCCATAACATTTCTGTTTTCGTTCGTCAAAATTCCAATCGGCGCGGTTTGCCAGAAGAATTCGATGCCGTCTTTTTTCGCCAATTCGTATTCGTATTCGTAAGCGGACATATCTTTTTCGGTGCGGCGATAAATCATTAAAACTCTGTTCGCGCCCAATCTTTTAGCTTGCGTGACGGCATCAATCGCCGTGTTTCCCGCGCCGATAACCGCGACGGTTTTACCGATTGGAACAGATTTCCAATCGCGTGTTTTGATTTTTTCGATAAAGTCGAGCGCGTCGAAAACGCCTTTCGCATCTTCATTCAAAATAGTTAGTTTATTTGTCGCGCCAAGTCCAACGGCGAGAAAAATCGCGTCGTAATTGTCTAAAAGAGATAAAAATTTCACTTGAATTTTGCCGCCGTCTTTTTCTTCATTACTGCCGACAATCTCCGTGTTCAATTGAAATTTCACGCCGATTTTCTCGACGTTTTCGACTTCGTCGAGCGAAACTTTTTGCGGCATTTTATATTCCGCCATTCCGTAAGTGTCTAGTCCGCCTGCAAGCGATTTGCGCTCGTAAATTGTCACGTCATAACCAAGCCGCGCGAGATATGTCGCGCACGAAAGCCCCGCCGGACCCGAACCGATAATCGCAACCGATTTGCCGTTTGCCGCGCCTTTCTGGAAAATCTGCCTGCCGCTTGTCGCAGCGTAATCAGTCGCATAGCGTTGCAGTCGTCCGATTTCAATCGGCTTGTCAATCAGAGTTTTTTCGACGCACGCGCCTTCGCATAAAACTTCGACCGGACAGACGCGGGCGCAGGTCGCGCCAATCGGATTCGCGTCGAAAATCACACGCGCCGAACCCAAAAGATTTCCCGATGCGATTTTTTTGATAAACGAAGGCACGTCGATATGCGTCGGACAAGCCCGCGTGCAGGGCGCGTCATAACAATAAAGACAGCGATTCGATTCGAGAATCGCTTCGGCTTGCGACAAAGGCGGATTGATTTCCGCAAAGTTTTGCTCGATTTGTTCGATATTCAAAGGCGAATTGTGCATTAGCGACATAATTTAATCAAGGTTTTTACACCTGCGGCGCGTTCTTTTTTGTGACTAAATAAACCAATAGACAAGCCATCGCAACGACGACGGTCGAGATGTTAAATTGGTGATTTGTGAAATATAAAAATGCCGTCATAGCCAGCAATACAAAAACCATTACCGGCAAAATCGTTCGTATCACGTTAAGATTTTTCGCGTTCATTATTCTCTTTTTTTACGATTAATCCGCTACTAAAGAATCGTAAGTGTCCGGTCGGCGGTCGCGGAAAAACTGCCAGGTGTTTCGCACTTCTCGAATCATATCAAAGTCCAAATCGGCAACGACGAGTTCGTCTTTATCACGCGAAGCCTCCGCTACAATTTGCCCGCGCGGGTCGCAGAAATAGCTCTGACCGTAAAATTCGCCGATGTTCCAAGGCGATTCGTAACCGACGCGATTGATTGCGCCGACGAAATAACCGTTGGCGACGGCGTGCGCGGGCTGTTCCAATTTCCAGAGATATTCGCTCAAACCTGCGACGGTTGCCGACGGATTAAAAATAATTTCCGCGCCGTTTAAACCCAAGCAGCGCGCGCCTTCGGGAAAATGGCGGTCATAGCAGATATAAACGCCGATTCTGGCAAACGCCGTGTCGAAACATGGATAACCCAAATTTCCGGGACGAAAATAAAATTTTTCCCAAAAGCCCGGATTGACATGCGGAATATGCGTCTTGCGATATTTGCCCAAATACTTTCCGTCCGCGTCAATCACCGCCGCCGAATTGTAATAAACGCCCGACATTTCTTCTTCATAAACCGGCACGATTAAAACCATCCCGTTTTCTTTCGCAACATCCCGCATCATTTTGACAGTCTTGCCGTCTGGAATGCGTTCGACCGCTTCATACCAGCGCGTCTGCTGCTCGGCGCAGAAATAAGGCGTGGTGAAAATCTCTTGAAAGCAGAGCATCTGCACGCCCTGTTTTGCTGCATCTTCGACCATTTTCATTTGATTTTCGATGTTTTGTTTTTTGATTTCCGCAATCGGCGCATCGGTCGGCGCGACGTTCGCGGCTTGAATCAAACCGCATTTGATTATTCTTGACATAAAAATTATTCCTCTAAAAAGTTTTCATCGGCTGGTTGAATTTTGCGTCATCAATCGCCGCATTATTTTTAACTTCCAAAATCTTGCGCGTCCAACTGATATTCGGCATTGAATAATGAATGGTTGTCGGCAAATTCACACCGCCGAAATCTTTGTAATCGCCGTAATCAACCTGATATTGATAATTGCCGAGAACAGTCGGCGACGCGGCGACGCGGCGAACGAGCAATCCGTTTGAAACATCGAAATAAAGCCGTTCGCGCGAATTGTCGGGAAGCGTTCCAAGCACCAAATAAACTTCGCGCCCGTCAATTTTGTCCGTAAAACGATAATCCATTTTCGGATAAATCGTTTTCAAATCGGCATCTGAAAAAATCTGCGCGCTGCGTTTTATCTGCTCGGCTTCGTCCAATTTTAAATTGATGTTTTTGTCGCCCGCGCGTTTCCAAGCGTTCGCGCCGTCAAACGCTTCGCTGACAATCGCCTGCGGGTATTTCGTAACTATCAAAATTTTATCGCCTTTCTGCGAAATTTCTTCCGGCTCGGTTTTGCCGTTCGGCTCGACACGGCTTGCCGTAATCTGGCGCGAAGTGATTTTCGCCAGCGCGTCTTTTCCGCCGACAGCTTGCGTGTATTTGTCTAAAATCGCATCAATCGTCGGTTTCGCGTCAGGTTGTTTCGGTCTTTCTTCCGCCGCGACCGGATTTAAATTCGGCACCGATTGCGGATGCGTTTTGCCGCTGTGACAAGTGTTGCAGGAAATTTCCGTTCGTCCGCCGAAATTATTTTTATTGATGTCAAACGTCATTTTTATCATCTCGCGGGCGGTTTGTTTTTCTTCCTTGTCGTCTTTGGCCAAATCGCCTTCGACGTGACAGAAATTGCAGTTCCCGCCCAAAGATGCCGACCTTCTATTCCTCCCTTTTCCGAGTTGGTCGGCTGGC
>JBPCRW010000148.1:0-6292 GCA_050996405.1 Pyrinomonadaceae bacterium
TCAAAATTTCAAACCTTTCATCAATCAAATCAGCGAGAATCAAAAGCCCTTGCCTTTTGTCTGAAAAATCAACTTTATCAACCAAGTCCGCATATAAAAAAGTCGTATGTCTGACAAAGTTCAAATACAAACCTTGCGCCCACATTTTACCGCCTAAAAGAATTTGAAATGCCGTGCTTGGAAAAGAAAAACTGTCTAACTGTTTATCGGTTAAAATCTTGGCTAACTTTCTTAATCTGACAGATGGATGCCTAAACCAATCTTTTTGATAGCGAATATAACCCAATGCTTCAAGCAAACAATCTTCTTGTATGTAAAAAACACTTTTTTGACGATAAAACTCGATGTGCGTGATTACACTTTGAGAATAAGGCGTAATCCAAACTAAAGGTAAATAAGAAGATGTTTCTAAGCAGATATTTAATTTAGACATTTTGTAAAATGAAACAATTCTTGACGAACCGCCATCCAATTTTTCTGCGCTCCAAAGCCGCGTTGATTTCTCATTGTGATAAATGAGCGCGGCTTAAAATTGGTTTCGCGCATCATCAACATAAAATCCGGCAAAGGCTGAAAACCGTTTCGCTGGTCTGCGCCGAGCCAAACATAAAACGAACCGTTTTCTGCTAAAATTGATTCAATATTTTCCGTCCAAGTTTCGCACCATTTAATAAATTCGGAAACTTGCGTTTCTTGAAAAGCGATGAAATTATATGGCGGATCTTGAATCGAAAGTGTCGCTTTTTCATCATTCATCAAACTTTCAACATCGGTTAAAGAAGCAATATCCAAACAACCGACGCGAAACTTTCCCGATTCATCTTTCCAAATCTCACCTTTCTGCAAACGGCAAAAAGGTAAAAGTTTTTCTTGAAGTTCAGGACTTTCATCAATTCTCGGCAAAGGTTGATTTTTCATATTTATTCCTCAAACCCAATTTTCTCGCGCACGGCGTAAATCGCTTTGTCCTGCGATTCGTGATATGTTCGCACGAGCATTTCCGCCAGCAATCCCATCAAAATAAACTGAATCGAAATCGCAAACATCACGATGCACAGAACCGGCAGAGGCGTTTCGACGAAATCCGCCTGCAGGCGCGGAAATCCTAAACGTCCCGCAAGTTTTAGAAAAATCGCGTAGATTCCCGAAAAGATAGAAACGAAAAAAGCAATCATTCCGAAAGTGCCGAAAACGTAAATCGGTTTTGTTTGATACGAAGCCATAAATTTTATCGTCATCAAATCGAAAATGACTTTGACGGTGCGAGAAATTCCGTATTTCGATTTGCCCATCGTTCGGGCGTGATGGTCAACCGGAATTTCCGTGACTCTCGCTCCCGCCCAACTTGCGTAAATCGGAATAAAACGATGCATCTCGCCGTAAAGTTTGACATCCTGAATCACGTCGCGGCGATACGCCTTGAGCGAACAACCGTAATCGTGAAGCGGAACGCCGCCGATTTTTGAAATCACGGAGTTGGCAATCCACGACGGAATTTTCCGTAAAACCAGCGCATCCTTCCGGTTTTTTCGCCAGCCGGAAACGACATCGTAGCCCTCGTTTAATTTTTCCAAAAGCCGCGCAATATCTTTCGGGTCATTTTGCAAATCCGCATCCATCGGAATCAAAATTTCGCCGCGCGCCGCGTCAATTCCGGCAGACATCGCCGCCGTCTGCCCGTAATTTCGGCGCAGGGAAATTACTCGAACGCGCGAATCTTCCGCCGCAATTTCGCGCAAAATTTTCAAACTCGAATCGGTCGAGCCATCGTCAACGTAAATCACTTCCGCTGTTTTGCCCAATGAATTTAACGCTTCGGAGATTTTCGCGTGCATCGGGCGCAGATTCTCTGCTTCGTTTAAGACGGGCAGAAACAAAGATAAAACGGGGCTTCCGATAGCGGCGGCTTTAATTGAATGTTTTGTTTGTAGTGAACTCATTCTAATCAAGTTTAGATCTTACACGACTGAGTGCGGAAATACGCACGACCGTCGAATATCTTTTGGAACTTTGCGCGCTCGACTTTCGTGCGTGTTTCCGCAAAATTGAATGCTAAATTTATTCCTTGAGCCTGAATATATTTTTTTGTGTGCTTTACCATCATTACAGTAATGACATCTCTTACAGGATGCGGAAACTATTATGCGAATCATTAGTTGAAAAGACAGACAAACCGGTTGATTGGTAGAATTTTCTTACTATGGAAAATCAACTGATTCAACTTTATCTATTTGTCTGTCAAATTTACGATACTCGTTCCCAAACTTGTTTTCAACGCGCAAGTAATAATTCCGAACCCGACTTTGCTGACCAAGAACTCGTCTGCATTTGGTTTTTCGGGCATCTCAATGACAAATTCCAAAAAAAACAAATCTACCATTTTATCCGTGATTACTGGGCTGAGTGGTTTCCTCGCCTGCCGAGTTATCAAACTTTCTGTTATCGCTTTAACCTGTTAGAGCAAACCTTCCAAAGCATCGGTGCCGAATTGAGAGAACATCTGCACGTCGCCCAAACTCCCGAACTCGACCACCTGATTGACTCGTTTCCGGTGATGCTCGCCCAAAACGGACACGCTTATTCAGCATGAGTTGCCCGCCAGACGAGCCGATCTCGGTTATTGCGCGAAGAAAACTTATTTTCACGGCGTTCGTCTGCACACCATTGCGATGCGACGCTTTGCACAATTGCCGTCGTCTTCACAAATCTGGCTCTGTGAAGCCTCACATCACGATCTGACTATCGCCAAAGAACAACACCTTGCCTTGCCCAATACCACGCTAATTGCCGACCTCGCCTATCCCGAAGCGGAGTTTGAAAACTTTCTCGCCCAACAAAATACTTTGCTCTACAGCGGACGGAAAAAGCCGAAAGACGCAGACTTAACCAAATTTGAAAAATATCACAACCGCTTAATCAGCAAATTCCGCCAACCAATTGAAAGCCTTTTTAACTGGATTAACGAGAAAACCAATATCCAAACCGCTTCCAAAGTTCGCTCATCAGAAGGCTTACTGTTACACTGTTGGGGAAAACTGGCAGTGGCTTTCTTTCTGCTCGTTTTCAACTACTGATTCGCATTATTAATAATAATTAAGGATTTCTAAAATTAGCTAAAGGCAATTACAGAATTTCGCATCTGCTGATTCAAGTAATTCGACAATCGTCTTTATTTTGGCTGGCAAGCCGAAAATTTTAAAATCTTAATCCGTTTCCGACTTCTGAGAAAATTTTAAATTAAACAAAGCAAGTTCGACCAGAGCGCACAAAATATGTCCGACGGCGATATGCGATTCCTGTATAAACTGCGTATCGTCGCTCGGAATTTTAACAATCGCGTCGGCGACATTAACCATCTGCCCGCCACTTGCGCCGGTTAAAGCAATCGTTTTTATATTATTCTCGCGGGCATACTGCAACGCGCAGAAAACGTTTTTCGAGTTGCCGCTCGTGCTGATTCCGATAACGCAATCACCCCGACGACCGAGAGCCTGCACTTGCCGCTCGAAAATTCCTTCAAAACCGAAATCGTTGGCGTTCGCGGTAATGAACGATGTGTCGGTTGTCAGCGCAATCGCCGGAAGTCCGGGACGCACAAAATCCTGCGTTAAAACGCTCGTAAATTCGGCGGCGATATGCTGGCAGTCCGCCGCGCTGCCGCCGTTTCCGCACAGCAGAATTTTGCCGTCCGTTTCCAGACATTCGATTAAAATTCGGGCGGCGCGCGCGATGTCGTCGGCGCATTTTTCGGCGGTCGCTTCTTTGACTTCGATGCTCCGCAGAAAATGTCGGCGGGCGATTTTCGCCATTGAATCGAGCGTTAAATTATTCGGTGCTGATGCCATCTTTCTCCAAAATTTCTTTAATCAAACGCGCCGCCTCAAAAAGATTTCCGGCGATGTAATCGGGTTTTGTTTCGCTTTCCGTTTCGGTCATTTTGCCGTAGCCCGTGCGGACTAAAATCGTCGTCGCGCCAATGTTTTTTCCGAGTTCAATATCACAAACATTGTCGCCGATAACGAAGGATTTTGACAGGTCGGCGTTAAATTCCGTCGCGGCGCGTTTCGCCATTCCCGGCATCGGTTTGCGGCAATTACATTTATCTTCCGGCGCGTGCGGGCAGAAATAAATCGCGTCAACATTCGTTCCGTTTTCTCGCAAAACTTCGCGCAGGCGATTGTGAATTTCGACGAGCCGCGCCGCATCGAAAAATCCGCGCCCGATTCCCGATTGATTCGTGACGACGACGATTCGCAAATCCAAATTCCGCAAAATCCTGATGCCGTCCGCCGACTGCGGAATCAATTCGATTTGGTCGGGCGCGGACAGATAATTCTGCTCGACGTTCAGCGTTCCGTCGCGGTCAATTAAAACAAGGCGCGTCATTCGTCAAAAATAACATTCCGTGCCGCAGAAATTAAAACGGCGAAACGAAATCCTTCAAAAACGGCAATTCCGAATCACGAATTGATAAAACAGGTTTTTCGACTTTCCAATCAATTCCGAGATTAGTGTCGTTCCAGCGGATTCCTCGTTCGGCTTCCGGAGCGTAAAAGTTATCAACTTTGTACTGCACAATCACGCTTTCGGTCAAAGTGCAAAATCCGTGCGCGAAACCCTGCGGAATGTAAATCGATTTACAGTTTTCTTCCGATAAACGAATCGCGTCCCACTGCCCGAAGGTTTCCGAATTTTTCCGCAAATCAACAAAAACATCGAGAATTTTCCCGCGCGCGACACGCAAAAGTTTCGTCTGTGCAAACGGCGGAATTTGAAAATGAAGCCCGCGAATCGTCTGCGATTTTGCGGACAGCGATTGATTTTCCTGCGTCCAATCAACCTGCAATCCGTGTTCGGCAAAAACCTTTCGACTATAAGTTTCCATAAAATAGCCGCGCGAATCGCCGATGCGGTTCGGTGTAATTTCAAATGTTCCTGCAAGTTTGAGCGATTTTATGTCCAAGCGGGAATTTCCTTCAATACAAATAATTTGAGGATTGCCGCCGCTATTTTGGAAAAATTATAAGCGCAAGTCCTCAAACAAAATTCTATCTTCCAATTTCCATTCCAGTCAAACGGGCGATTCTTCTCAATAAATTGCTTTTGCTTTTTCCGCCATTCTGAAAAGTATCTTATTTTTCAGTCAATGATTTTCAAGTTCGGCGCAACTGTTTCGGATTACTTTATAGTTTCCGTCTAAAATTGACGGACGCTCTCTGATTATCAGTTCAACCTGATTTTTATCGTCCGCTAATTTGCAAACTTCAAAAGCTGCCTGCCTGAAAACTCTCTGTTCCAGATAAACGGGAGCGTTTGTATCGGCGATTGACCATTCAAACAACGGCAGCATTTGTTGTCCGCTTTTTGTTTGAAAAACGGTTGATTTTGCGGTCGGCGGTAGTTTTTCAAAAACATTTTCGTTGATGCGAATGACCGGAATTTCGACATTGCCCGAATACAAAGCTCCAGACAAAAACATATCCCACCAACCGAAAAAACTCAAAATCGGCAATAAAACGCCGGCGAAAACGATTAATTTTACGAACGTGAATTTGCCGCTTGTAATCGTTTTCCGAAGCGAAACGGGATTTCGCCAAAACGCAAAAACGACCGCAAAAATCAGCGTAAAATTCCAGACCCAAATAATGCTGTTATAATCCCTGACGATTAAAAGGGTTAAAACAAACGAGTGCATCAAAACCGCCAGACAAACCGCTAAATTTCTCGTCCCGCGAAACAGCAATCCGCAGCCGATTAGCGATTCGGTTAAAGGTATTGCGATTCCCAAAAACTGAAACGGCAAGTGAATCGAAGGAAAAAGATTTTGCAGCGGCATCAGCAAATTGGGCAGTAATTCGCGGGAAAACGTAAAATTCATTTTCTGAACGCCGCTCCAAATATAAAGTCCGGCGATAATGATTTGCACAAGTCCGAGCGTTTGATTGCCAGCCGATTTCCCGTCAGTTTCCCAATCGTGCCAATAAAATACAGCTAAAATCAACAAGTATTGGTAAGTCCAAGGTTGTAGGCGCAAATAATCAAAGAAAGCTAGCAAAACAAGCGAAGAAATTACGACAGCCAGAAAAATCTTTGGTCGGCGCGAGAAAATAATCAATATCAGCGAAATAACAAGAATCGAGCTAAACAGCCATTCGTAAAGCAAAACAAAATTTTCCGGCAAAGCAAAAACAAACGGCACTCGCGGGAAACTTCGATAAACCGGAAACCACGCTTCGTGTGAACAGACGATGCCGACGAGCAATCCGAGGCAAATTGTAATTCGCAAAAATTT
>JBPCRW010000193.1:0-3535 GCA_050996405.1 Pyrinomonadaceae bacterium
GACCGTTTGCGAAACGCGCCGCTCGGACATTTTTACGATGTCATAACCAACGGTTTCGGCGGAATGGCGAGTTACGCAAATCAGGTCGAACCGCGCGACCGATGGGCGATTGCGGCTTATATTCGCGCTTTGCAGTTGAGCCAAAACGCGAGCGTTGACGAAGTGCCGCCGGAAAAACGCGGCGAATTAGAAAAATGAACGCGACAAATCAAAACGAAAAACCGAATTTACTGCACTGGCAAATCGTATCGCTCGTCGTCGGCGCGCTGGCTTTAATCGCCTGTGCCGTCGGCTGGTTTTTCGCGCCCGCGCAGTTTTTTCGCTCCTTTTTGCTGGCGTTCGTGTTTTGGATTGGTCTGGCAATCGGCTGTTTGGGCGTTTTGATGATGCAGTATGTGACGGGCGGCGAATGGGGGAAAATTCTGCGGCGCGCGCTCGAAGCGGCGAGTTTGACTTTGCCGCTTTTAGCTGTTTTGTTTGTGCCGATTTTGTTTGGTTTGCCGCTGCTCTATATTTGGACGAACCCCGAAATCGTCGCGTCGGACACGGCTTTGCAGCAAAAACAAATTTATCTCAACACGCCGTTTTTCGTTGTCCGGCAAATAATTTATTTCGCGGTCTGGATAATTTTCGCGTGGCTTTTGATTCGCTGGGCGCGGGCTTGGCGACGGACGGAAGAAGCAAAATATCAGTGGCGGCTTGAGCATTTGAGCGCGGCGGGAATGTTTATTGTCGCGGCGACAATTTCGCTGGCTCTGGTGGATTGGGTGATGTCGCTTGAGCCGCATTGGTATTCGACCGTTTATGCGGTCGGATTTATTTGCGGCGAACTGCTGGCGGGCTTCGCGTTTGCGATTGCCGTCATTATCTTGTTTGCGCCGCAATTGTCGGACGCGATTCCGGCGGAACAATTTCGCAGATTGGGGAATTTGCTTTTGACGTTTGTGATGCTCTGGGCTTACTGCGCTTTTTCGCAGTATTTGCTGATTTGGTCTGGGAATTTGCGCGATGAAATCACGTGGTATTTGCCGCGCGTGGCGGGCTTTTGGGGCTGGGTCGCGCTCGGTCTAATCGCCTTTCATTTTTTCGTGCCGTTTTTTCTGCTGCTCTCGCGCGATTTAAAGGAAAACCGGAAAACGCTTTTAGGAATTTCGCTGTTTTTGCTTTTATTGCGATTTGTAGATGTTTGCTGGCTGATAAAACCGGCTTTCGCGCCCGAAATTTTCGCGGTTAATTGGATGGATTTCGCGGCGACAATTGGAATCGGCGGTGTGTGGCTGGCTTTCTTTTTGTGGTTGTTTGAACGCCAACCGTCTTTGATTTTAGAAAATGGACGAGCAGAAAAACATTAATGCCGACGTTAGTTTTGAGCGTAAAGATGCCAACGCGCGGGCGTTGGCGTGGATTGGCGCGGGCATCGTCGTGACGGCGATTTTGCTGGAATTATTTTTATACTTGTTTTATCAGGGAATAAAAAACGCCGCCGCGCCGTCGCCGCAATTACCCGCGTTGTCAGTTGTTCGGGAGCAGCAAAACGCGCCGACCGAGCCGCAACTGCAAGTCAATCCGGTCGCCGATATGAAACAATTTCGGGAACAGGAAAACGAAAAATTAAACAATTACGGCTGGGTGAATCGAGAACAAGGCGTGGTGCGGATTCCGATTGAACAAGCGATGAAATTGATTGTAGAAAAAGGTTTGCCGGGCGCGAAAACTAATGCAGAAACACGCACGAAGTAAGTGTGTTTTTGCCTTTACATGCGTAGCGAGCTTCCGCATTTCAAGATGATGACAAACTTTTACGCATTTTTATTTTTCCAATTCCGGCTTTTCCCCGAAACGGCTTCGCGGGAGGCGGCGCGGGTTGACGAGTTTTTTTATTTTATGCTCGCCGTTTGCGGCGCGGTAACTTTGCTGGTCGCCGGTCTGATTATTTTTTTCGCCGTCAAATATCGCCGCCGCGCCGAAAATCAAATCGCGCTCTCGAATGTTTCCTCGCGCTGGCTGGAAATCGGCTGGACGGTTGTGCCGTTTTTGATTTTTATTTATATGTTTTACTGGGGCGCGACGCTCTATTTTAGAATTACGCAGCCGCCGCCGGACGCGCTGGAAATCAACGTCGTCGCAAAACAATGGATGTGGAAATTTCAACACGCGAGCGGTCAGCGCGAAATCAACACTTTGCACGTTCCCGTGAATCGTCCGGTGAAATTAACTTTAGCTTCGCAGGATGTGATTCACAGTTTTTTCGTTCCGGCGTTTCGGTTGCATTACGACGTTGTGCCGGGGCGTTATCGAACCGTCTGGTTTGAGCCGACGGAAATCGGAAATTTTCATCTTTTCTGCTCGCAGTATTGCGGTACGCAGCATTCAAAAATGACCGGAGAAATTGTTGTGATGTCGGCGCAGGATTACGAAAAATGGCTGACGAGCGACGCGGAAGGTTCGCCCGCTTCCGAAGGTCAAAAATTGTTTCGCCAACTCGCCTGCAACGCCTGTCATACGGGCGACTCAAACGCGCGCGCGCCGCTTTTGCAAAATCTTTACGGGCGCAACGTAACGCTGCAAACGGGCGAAACCGTTCGCGCCGACGAAAATTATATTCGTGAATCAATCTTGAATCCGCAGGCGAAAATTACAGCCGGTTATCAGCCGATTATGCCGACGTTTCAAGGGCAATTGGACGAGGAACAGTTGATGCAGCTTATCGCTTACATCAAATCTTTGAATGCGGGGCGCGAGCAGATTCCGCCCGTTTCCGCGCCGAACGCGCCGCAGCCGTCGCCGGTCGAAAACGCGATTCGGGATAGTGAAAATAAAGGACAAAGCAATGCGAATTTATCAGGCAAATAAGAGATTAGCCACGAACAAACACAAGGGAACACGAAATAATAAATGCGAAAAATACGATAAAAATTTTCGTGAAATTTCGTGTTTGTTCGTGACTAAAAATAATTTATGAACAGTGCGGCAATCACAATCGAACCGCCGAAACTTGAGCCGGAAAATTATTTGAATGTCCGCTACGGCATTCGTTCGTGGCTTTTGACGACCGACCACAAGCGCATCGCATGGCTTTATATGATTTCGCTGACGGCGATGTTTTTTCTCGGCGGGATTTTCGCGCTGCTGATTCGGCTCGAACTTTTAACGCCGAAAGGCGACCTTGTTTCCGACGACACTTACAACAAATTGTTCACCTCGCACGGCATTATAATGGTCTGGTTTTTTCTGATTCCTTCGATTCCGACCGTGTTTGGAAATTTCTTTGTGCCGCTGATGATTGGCGCGAAGGATTTGGCGTTTCCGAAACTTAATTTATTGAGTTGGTATATTTATATTTTCGGCGCGGCGTTCACGCTCTGGGCTTTGGCGGGCGGCGGCGTTGATACAGGCTGGACTTTTTACACGCCGTTTTCGACCGCTTCGTCAAACACGCAGGTTATCAAAACCGCCGTCGGAGTTTTTATTGTCGGATTTTCTTCGATTCTAACGGGCTTAAATTTTATCGTCACGATTCACAAAATGCGCGCGC
>JBPCRW010000232.1:0-22528 GCA_050996405.1 Pyrinomonadaceae bacterium
GTGTCCACGCGCCTTCTCTTTTCGGATAGTATTTTTCGAGCATTTCCGCCGTCACCGGCACGGTCGGAATGATGTCGCGCGCGGGAACTTTTTGCCCGTCGTATAATTTGATAACGCCGTCAACACAGCGCAAACCGACGTATTCGGGAAACATCGCCTGGCTGACCTTTAACGCTTCGCGCCGCATCAGCCAATCTTTTTCGTGTTCTCCGGCAAGCCCGAATCCGGCGATTGTCGCGGTTTCAGGATTGAATCCCGCATCCAAATAACCTTGATACGCGCCCTGTCCGGTTTCATCGTCCATCGCAAAAATTACGTCAACGTCGCCGGTTTTTTTCAGCGTTTCGAGCGCGATTTGACGCGCGATTGACGGCGTGGCTTCGCCGTTGATGGAAGCGACAATAACGGCATCGGGCTGGATGCTTTTTACGCCTTCGGCAAAGCCTTCGCTTCGCAAAAGACACGGGCGCAAAGTCGGCAGTCCGACATCCAAAATTCTTAACGGCGAGCCGTCCGCATTTTTAATGTTTTCGCCAACCCAAACGCCTAAATCGTAACCCGCATCGTAATCGCAAATGGCGACGAGCGTCCGCATTCCTTCGACCGGATTGGCTTCGACGACAACAGGTTTTCCGGCTTCTTCAGCGATTTTCAAAACTTCTTCAAGCCCGACGGTATCGGCTGGCGTTAAAATTATTGCGTCAACCGTTTTAACCATTTCACGCGCCTGCCGGATTTGATTTTCGACGCTCAATCCGGCATCTAAAATTTCTATTTCCGCGCCGTATTGTGCCGCGCGGCGTTTTAAAATTTCAATCACGATTTTGTACCAGATATGAAAACTGTAATTCGTCAAATACCCGATTTTTTTCGGCGTTTTCGATGCTTTCACGAGCGGCACGGCTTTAATTGCCGCATCCAAAGCGGGCGGCGGATGATACGCGGTCGTTTCGGGATGATTCTGATTTTCGGCGGTTGATGTCTGACTCATAATTTTCCACTCCAAATTTATTTCACTAATTTTTCTAGTCGCAGATTTTCGCAGATAAACGCAGATTTATTTTTTGATTTTAGCAATGTTCATTTGTATTCATCTGCGGTTTCATTTCTTCTTAAACTTTTACCTTTTACCTTTTTACTTTTGCCTTATTCGGTTTTCGGAACGCCGCCGATTTGCGTTAAAAGTCCGCCGTCAACCGTCCAAATCGCGCCCGTCACAAACGAAGAGCTTTCGTGCGCGAGAAAAGCGATGACTTCGGCAATTTCGCGCGGCTGGGCGATTCTTCCCAAAGGATGCATCTGGCTGCAAGCGTCATAAACCGTTTGCGGATTCGAATCTAAGGAAGCCGCCCAGCGAAGCATCGGCGTATCAACCGTTCCCGGACAGACGCAGTTGGCGCGGATTTTATCTTTCGCAAAATCCATTGCCATCGAGCGCGTCAAACCCAAAAGCCCGTGTTTGCTGACCGTATAAGCCAGAACATTCTGCTGGCTTGCCAGAGCCTGCACCGACGAAACATTGACAATCGTGCCGCCGCCCGCATTCTGTAAAAATGGGATAACGGATTTTGCGGCGTTCCACGCGCCTTTCAAATTTATATTTAAAACTTCTTCCCACTGCGCTTCGTCGGTCGTCGTCGCCGTGCCGTAACGCTGAATGCCCGCGCTGACAACCAGCGAATTTATTTTTCCGAAAGCGTCGCGGACGGTATTCACAGCCGTTTCAACGGCTTCAAAATCTGCGACGTTCACTTTTTGAAAAATCGCTTGTCCGCCTTTGGCTTTGATTTCTTCGCACGTCTCGTTTCCCGCTTTTTCATCCCAATCAAGAATCGCCACCGCCGCGCCGCGTTCAGCGAAAATTTCGCAAGCCGCTTTTCCGATTCCAAGCGCGCCGCCCGTTACAACCACAACTTTTTCGTCAAATCTCATAAACTCTCCCGCACAGTTTTTCCGTGTGAAATTTCGCTGGTTTGTTCTTCGTAATTTTCCGCGTCTTCCGAAGGAGTCGGCGCGGGCGGCGGCAAAGTTTTATACCACGTGAAATAAAGGATAATTACTGCGATTAAAGTAGTTGCAAGCAAACTGAAAGCGATTTCAAGCCGATGCAGAATTAAATAAAGCATCGAAACATACAGCGCGGTGATGCCGATTAAAGCGATAATCGTATTGAAAAAATCCAGCTTAAACGGCGACTGTTTTTTGAAATCGGGAGTTTCCGCCAGCACTGCTTCTCTAGCCGGATTCCACGCGCCCGCCGGTTGAACTTTGCGGTAAAAATTCTTCAAAGTGTTAATATCCGTCGGCTGCGTCAGCAGCGAAACCGCAATCGTGATAATCGTCGAGCAAATCGCAATCACCGGAAAACCGATGTAAAGCGGAAGCGGCTGATTTAGAAAAGTTGTATCAAGAAAAACCTGTCCAAGCGATAAAGCCATTCCGCCGAAAACTCCCGCCGCGTAGCCCTGTCCGTTGAGCCGCCACCAATACCATCGCAAAACGTTCGGCGGCAGAATTCCGGCGGCGAGCGTTCCGAAAATCCACAGAAAAGCCGTGTTAATCGAAGTGCCGAAAACCGAAATAATTAAACCGACAACAATCAGCAAAGCCGACGAAAGATAGCTCATGCGAACCAGTTTTTTCGCGTCCGCCTTCGGGTTAATGTAGCGTTGATAAACATCCTTGACGAGATACGCCGCGCCGCCGTTGACGGTTGAACTAAACGTCGCCAAAAAGCCGGAAAGCAGAGCCGCAAGCATAAATCCGACTAAGCCAACCGGCAGCATCGTTCCGATAATCAAGGGCAGAGCCGTTTCCGGGTCGGCTTTTAGCTTCGCATCCAAAATCGCGTTGCCGATACCCATTATCGCCATTACCGCAATCGCCATCGCAAAACACCAGCGCACCGTGTGAATCGCGCCCCACAACGCGCCGAGTTTGGAAGCGTCGCGCTCATCTTTTGCCGCCAGAAACCGCTGAAAATCGTAAAGCTGTTCGGGTCCGCTGAAACAAAGCAGCAAGCCTTTTGCCACCCAAACCGCGACCAGCGCGCCGAAAAATGAATAATCCGTGCCGCCCGAAATCAAACCTTGAAAAGATTCGGGACGCATCGAAGGCATAATATCCTGCCAGCCGTTCGGAATTTTCGCCGCAAATCGCGCCGCGTCAAAATGCAGATAACCGATAATCGCAAAGACAATCGCGCCCGCGCTCAAAACTATCGTCTGCACGATTTCAACCCGCACAATACCTTGAAAACCGCCCAAAACTACATATAATCCGGTTACGCCGAGAATTAAAATCGCGCACACCGTCGGCGAAAACGGCAGAAAAATCGAGCCGAATTTGCCCATTCCGATTGCCGAATAACCGAGCAGGGCGGAGATAGTTAGCACCGCGAATAAAGTATATGAAAGCCGCGCTAAACCTCCGGCTTTGTCCGAGCCGAAACGGGTTTTCATCCATTCCGCGCCCGTCATCACATCCGAACGCCGAATCCATTTGCCCATATACGCCAGATAAAATGCCGTAATCGGAAAGCCCCAGAGCCAATGCACCCACATCCCTTTCAAGCCCAGCGCGATAAAGGTCGAAACAATCCACATCGTTCCGGTAATGTCAAAATATGAACTCGAACCGGACATCGCCAAAGCCCACCAGGGCAGTTGCCGCCCGCCGAGAAAATAAGACGACATTCCTTTTGCCGCCTTTCGCTTCATCGCAAATCCGATGCTCATAATCGCCGCGAGATAAACGACGACAATTATCTGGTCAAGAGTTGAAAGCTGCATAATACTTCGCCTTAGTTTTGAGTCTAGTAAAAAGCTGACAAAATCAGTATCTTGATTAAAGCATTATATTTTCGGACTAAAAATAAAAAAAGAACAGACAAATTTTCGGACGAACGCAATGATAAAAACTTTGTTTTAACCGAAGATTAAGTTATTTGTAACACTGCTTAAAAATCTTGTCAACAAAATTTTTCAGATGTGTCGAATTATTTTTGAAATAAATGCAGAAACACGCACGAAGTAAGGGCGCAATTAAGAACACACTTACTTCGTGCGTGTTTCTGCAAAAAAAAGAAGTTAGGTGAGAATTCCAGCCGCGAATTGCAGGAACTGTTTGATTTGACAATCCCAGTAACCCCAATCGTGTCTGCCGGGCAGAGTTTGGAATTTGTGCGGGATTCCGCGCCGCCGGAAAACTTCCGCCAGAGCGATATTTACCGGCAGAAACTCGTCTTCAGTTCCGCAATCGAAATAAAAAAAAGGCAGCGTAGAAATTTGCTCGGCGGGAAAATTTTCGACGATTTGAAATAAATCGTCGCGCGTTCTGATTTTTTCGTCGCCGCTGAAAACTTCGAGAATTGAAGTTTGTAATTCTTTCCAAACGTCGTCGCCGTAGATTTCCGCCGCGTGAAACGCGCCGCTCATTGAAGCCGCCAGACAAAACATTTCGGGTCGGCGAAAAGCGAATTTAAACGCTCCGTAGCCGCCCATCGAAAGCCCGGCAATCGCTCTCGATTCTTTCGCTTTGCGGATATTAAAGCTGTTTTCGACGGCGGGAAACAGTTCGTCAAAAAAATAACTTTCGTAAAAATGTTTGCCGTCTGTATACCAGTTATCGCCGCCTTCGGCGCAGACGATAACTGCCGGAAAATCGGCGGCGTATTCGATAATTTTTGTATTTGTTAGCCAGTTGTCAAAACGTCCGAAAAGACCGTGAAGCAGATATAAAACAGGAAATTTCGCGTTTGATTCTTGATAGTTTGCCGGAAAAATAACGGCGTAAGGAATTTCCCTACCAAGCAGTTTGCTTTGTAAAGTAAAAGTTTTGTTTGATGGTTTTTGATTATTCAAGATTCTCTTAAGACTTTCTCAAAAATGCGGAAACCCGCACGGAGTAAGTGTGTTTTGTTTGTCCTTCACGCCCTTACTTCGTGCGGGTTTCTGCAAAGATGAGAATCTTATTTCTAAAAAAAGTTTTGCAGCGCAATCGGAATTGCCCCGAACAGGCTCGGACGCTGGACGCTGGCGGGGCGGATTTTGATTTTTGCGACCGACGGGATTAAATAACGGCTTTTGACTTTTCCCTTAATAATCGGCGCAATCAAATTCCACGCGGCGGAAATGTTTCCGCCGATAACAATAATTTCAGGACTCAAACCGTGCGCCAGACTTGCAATGCCTTCGCCTAGATATTCCGCCGTCGCGCGGAGTGCGGAAATCGCTTTCTCGTCGCCGCGATTCGCAGCGGAAATTAAGTCTGTAATCGAGACGGTCATTGACCTGTTTTTGTTGTTCATCAATCGGTGATAACGCGCAATCGTCGCGCTTTCGGAAGCGAGCGTTTCCCAACATCCTTTGCGCCCGCACGAGCAGACTTCGCCGTTCGGTTCGAGACACATATGACCGAATCCGCCCAGTCCGATTTGCGAGCCGACGTGCAGTTCACCGTTAATAATCAATCCTGTTCCGAGACCGTCAACGACGAGAATATAGAGCAGAGTTTTAACTTTTATTTCGTCTAGCGGTCCATACCAGAGTTCCGAATACGCGGCGGCGTTGGCATCGTTTTCGACAAAAACGGGCAGCTTTAATTTTGCTTCAAGGATTTTTTTGACCGGAGCGTTGTTCCAATCCAGATTTGGCGAAACCGTGACTTCGCCAGTCGCGCGATTGATAAGACCGGGAACGCTGACACCGGCGGCGGCAAATTTGACGCGCGGATAATTTTTATCAATGTTTTTTTTTATTTCCAGAGCCAGATTATTGAGAAATTTTTCCGACTTTCCTTCGGTCAACAGAAATTTTTGTTTGAGAATTCGACCATTGAAATCGCTGACCGCGTAGATTGTTTCCCGCACGCCGATGTCAATCGCCAGGACATACGCATTTTCTCCGTTGATATACAGATACGTCGGCTTGCGCCCGCCGCTCGAAGGTCCTTCCGCGCCTTCGTAAATTACGCCTTTCCGCATCAGGCGATTAACAATTGTGGAAACCGTTCCGGGACGCAGACCGCTGACCTTGGCGATTTCCGCTCTTGAAATCGGCTGCCGCTCGCGTATTAAGTGCAGCAAAAGCGTCTGGTTGATATTTCTAATATCGTGAATATCAACCATTTTCAATCCGCTTATTTTCTCGATTTTCATCTCTTTAACTTTTACATTAGAGATAAAGATTGTTCAACATAAAACTAACAATTAGCCCAAATGATTTCAATAAGATTTTATACAAGTTATGATTACGATAATTAAATCTAAACTTGCATTCTTTTAAGCGCAAGTAAAACCGGCGTTGCACAAAAATTCGAGGAAAGGCGAATTAGTTGTAGATATTCAATTCTAATCAAACAACGTCTCGTCGCCATATTTATTAGGACTTTCTCAAAAATACAGAAACACGCTACGCTCGTAAGTGTGTTTTGCGTCATTGCGTCCTTACTTTGTGCGGGCTTCTGCAAAAAGTGAGAAAGAAAAAGTGAGAAAGTCCTATTTATTTTTTTGTGCAACGCCCGTAAAACTTTATCAAGGGAATAAAAAAGGCGGAACAAAGTCCGCCGAAAGTTAATCATTTAACCGTTAAATTGAGATGAAACGAGTTTTAGATTAAAAAGTTACACGCAGTTGGATACGCCCGGAGCGCGCCGAGCCTTCGGCTTGTGTGAAGGCATCGTTAAAGAGCGTGTTGGTTACATCGCCTCTGTCGAACGTCAGAATGTAATTCGGTTGGTTTAAGACGTTGAAAAAGTCCGCTCTGATTTGGAAACGAAGCCTTTCAAAACCCAACCCGAAATTGCGCGTCAGCGAAGCGTCGAGCCGCTGGAAACGCGGTCCGCGCAAGCTATTGCGCGCGGCGATGCCGGTTCGCAAGTTGTAATCAACAACGTAACGGGCGTTTGCCAAACTGATGTCGCTGCCGTTGACATCCGAATAACCCGTCGCCGAAGTCGTGCCGTTAATATCATTGCTGAAAGCGACACTATTGGCTGGAGCGTTCGGATTACTGATTGCCGGACGGTCGTTGAAAGAATTACCGTCGCCGTTTAAATCAACGCCGCCGACATAAGGATTTGCCACCGCGCCGGATTGAATGCGATAGATAGCTCCGAGCGTAAAGCCGCCGAGAAGTTTTCGCGCGAATCCTTCCGCGCCGAAAGTCGGAACATTCAGCAAACTGGTAAATGTAAAAACTTGCGGAATATCATAGTCGGCGACGCTGCGGTCAGCCCTGCGATTAAACGGATTGCTGCCGGTGGAAGTTCCGCCCGTTGTGGCGAAAACTTCGCTGTTGACGGCATCAATCGTCTTCGAGAAGGTATAAGTCGCGCGCATTAAAAATCCGTTTTTGAAGCCGCGCTCCAATCGCGCTTGAAACGAATTGTAGTTGGAATCGCCACCGTTAGTTCTCAAAGTAACCGAGCCGCGCGACGGATTCAAGCGGGTCGCGCTGCCGTTCACAAACGGGTTTAGCTGCTCGTTGATAAACAGTTTCAGTCCGCGTGAGCCAACATATGCGACATCCAAAATATAGCTGCCGAAAAATCTGCGCTGAATGCCCAGATTATAGACATACGATTCGGGATTGATTAAATTCGGGTCAATCGAAGTAATCGAAGCCAGCGGATTGAGCGTTGCGCTTGTCGGCAATTGGCTGATATTGAAAGTATTTAGCCCGCGCGGGTTTCCGGCAATCACGCCGTTGCGACCGAGAATCGTCGTCGAAGCGACGTTTGGCGAGGCAGCCGCCGTGTTGCTTAAAATGTTATTGAAAAACACATCATAGTTGACGGCAAAACCGCCGCGAACAACCGTCGCTTTATCGCCGAAAAGTCTCTTTCCGTAGCCGCTCGCAAAATCAGGCGAATACGCGAATGAAAAACGCGGCGCGAAGTTGTTGTTATCGCGTTTTTGTCTGACGACTGTATTAATCGGAACGCTAAAGCCTGCAAATGCCGGAAACGCCACGTTGTTAAACGGCGTTCCGTAGTTTTCGTAGCGCAGACCGAGATTGACGGTCAGATTATCCCTGACGCGCCATTCATCATTGATAAAATAATTTTGGAAAAATCTATTCGGTTCGACTGTTTGACTACCGAACGCGCGGGTAATCGAACCGGCTGAACCGCTGAAGCCCTGAATAAAGTTTTGAAATCCATTAATGGCAAACGCTCCGTTCGCGCCCGGAATTGACGCGGACGCGCTAAAGCCGAATACCCCGCGCGAATTAAACGGCACTTGCTGGCTTCCTCTCTGCAAGTTTAAATCAACGCCTGAACGAAATGTCTGCCTGCCGATTGTATAGGTTACGGTATCCTGAAATTGATAATTCTTAAATTCACGTCCCTGCGGAAAACCCGTAGCCAAGCCGACTCCAGTAATTCCCGTGCCGAGACCATTGCCTGAAAAGCCGACCGACGCGCCGGATTGACCGACGGCGGCATTGCGCGGCGTAAAACTAACGTTGGTCGAACCGAAGCCGAAACGAAATTCGTTTGTCACGTTCGGCGAAAAATTTCTCGTGTAAGCAGTATAAAGATTCTGCGTCAAACTCGGCACGTCCACTTCAAACCCTCGAAAAACCGTCGGGAATTGATTGACGAAATTTTGCTTGGTAGCCAGATAGCGAATCGAAAAACTGTCCCTTTCGGACGGCGTGTAATCTACGCGAGTAATGTAATCGTAAGTATTGACGGGCTGCGGAGCGACGACTGAAACCGTTCCGAATTCGATATTGTTGATAATCGCGCCGGTCGTCGTATCTCTAATCGGCACGGTAAAGGTATTCGTCGCTCCGCGAACATTTCCGACGATACCCAGATAATAATCGAGGTTCGGACTCGCTCCGGCTGGAAACAGCGCGCGCAGAGCGTTAAATCCATTGGCAGTCGGAACTGTTCCGGTCGCTTCGGACGCGCTGCGGATAAGGTCAGCCTGAAAAGTTCCGAAGAAAAATAATTTATTTCTGCCGCCAAACGTTTTTCGACCGCCTTCGCCGAAACGCGGCAGCCGCAGAGGTCCGCCTAGAGAGCCGCCGAAGGTGTTTTCTACCAGATGCGGAACATCGGTCAAGCCGCGTCCTCTCTGTCCGGGTGTCAGCGAATTCAAAAAATTGTTTTGAAGGATGTCGTAAACCGAACCGTGAAAATCGTTCGTGCCGCTGCGGGTAACGACGTTGGTAATCGCGCCGCCAGCGCGTCCGTATTCCGCCGAATAATTCGATTCCAGAATTGCGACTTCGCTGTAACCGTCGCGCACCGTCGGCTGGTAAGCCTGTCCGGTAACCGAGTTATCGTTGTTGTCTAGCCCGTCAATCAATTGATTATTGGCGCGGGCGCGCAGACCGTTGACTGAAAATTCCGTTCCCTGCACGAATCCGCCGACGTTGGTTTGACCGACATCCGTCACGCCCGGAAGCGTAAAAACCAAATTCGCAGGATTGAGTCCGGCAACCGGAAGCTCTGTAATTTGACGTTGTTCGAGCGTGTTGACGCGCGCCCCGTCGGTGGTTTGTAATTGAACATTGCTGTCGCTGCCGACAACGTTGACGGTTGCCGACGCGCCGCTGACAGATAGCTGCAAATCAACTTCGGCGGTTTGCGCCGAAGCGACGACGATATTTTCGCTTTTGGTGTTTGTAAAGCCGTTTGCGGAAACTTCTAAATTATAAGTGCCGGGGTCAATCGCATCAAAACGGTAACTTCCGTTTGACTGTGACGTGGTTGCGCGAGTAGTTCCGGTCGCGGCATTTGTAATAGTAATATTCGCGTTTGGAATGACCGCTCCGGTCGGGTCGGCGACAGTGCCGACGAGAAAGCCTTTGCTGGTTTGTGCAAACGTTGCTGTAAAGCAGAGAAAGCATATCAGCAGAAAACTGGAAATCCTTTTCATATTCCTTTACTCCTTGTTTTATTATTTGTTCTTGTTCCTGTGTGATATTGATAAACGAAGGAAAACCATTAAGCCCGTTTTAAGGTGGGCTTAATGGTTTTCCTTCCCATCCGGCTAGAAAAGAAACCGGAAACCGAATCTGATGTTGCGCGGTTCTTGGTAAAATATCGGCAATCCGTATGTAGAACTTACGGGGTTTGTCGCGCTGTTTGCGAGTGCCGCAAGCTGCGGTCCGATTTGCCCGTTCAGCACTTTGTTTAAAATTGCCGTCGGGGTTTGAGTTCGCGGATCAAATGTCGGGTCAATATCAGTAGTAGAAATTGAATTTACATTTTTGTATTTGACTGTATCGAACAACAGCGGGGAGTTATTGTTGAAAGCGTTCAGCAAATCAACGTTAAATGCGACCGTGTAACGCGAATCTCGCCCAAACCTGTAACGATGCGTGATTGAAATGTCCGTTTGATAAAACGGTTTCGTTCTTCCCAAATCGCCGCGTTTTGTTAAAGGTATGTCGGTTGCGACCACGTTAATAAAAGTCGTCTGCGGAGTTCCCTGCAGAGCCTGCTGGAAGAATGAAAACTCGGTTGTATTTGTTCTGCTTCCAAACCAGTCAAAATCATAGCCGCCATAGGCTTTCAAAACGTGCGTGCGGTCGGTCGCCAGAAGTCCGTTGTCGGGCTGTCCGGTCGCCGTAAATCCGTTGACGATGTAGTCAAAGAATCGGTTGACACCCGGATTTGAACGTCCCGCTCCGAGTCCAAATGACGACGTATTGGTTTCATCCGAACTTGCCAGACCCGAATAGTTGCCATACAGACGGCTCAAAGTATAATTCACATTGTAGAAATAATTGTGCGAAAGCCGTTTGTTCAAAGTAATTTCAAGCCCGTTATACAAACGCTGCGGTTTTGCCGACCTTGCATATCCGGCTGCCATATCAGCCGCTAAATCCGCGCCTTCGCCCGGATTGCCGATATAGTAATTTTCTCCTAAATTTAATCCGATAATCGCGTGGTCTTCGATGGCGTGGTCAACATTTTTGCGCGTGTAGCGAGCCGACAAAACATAGATGCGCGACAGTTCTCTTTCCATTCCGACCGTAAATTCGCTCTGACGGAATGGTTTGATGTCGGTTGCGACACCGCAACTCGCGCAAAGCCCGAGCGCGAGTTTTTGCGCCGTTGTTAAGTTTGTAGGAATCCGGTTGTCCGATTGCAGTTCGCTGATGCCGCCGGTGGTCGAAGGATTTCCGCCGCCAATCGGGTCTGTAAATGAACCCAAAATGACACTCGGCGTGTAGTAATCGTAATTCGGATGCGCCGATGTAATGCGGAAAAAATCTACACGGTAAAAAGCTCCGCCGAACGAGCCGCGCGGCAGTTCAAATTTCAAACGGTCATAAAACCAACCGTAGCTAGCGAAGATTTTCGTTTTGCCGTCGCCGAATACATCGTATGCGCCGCCCAAACGCGGAGCGACTTTGTCGCCGAAACCGAAGCTCAACGGCACGCCGCTTTTTCCTTCGCCAGTATTGTAAGCCGGCAAGTTTTCCTTTTCCGCTCTAACGCCTAAGTTTAAGGTCAGTCGTCTGAAAGGCTGCCATTTATCCTGAATATAGATGCCCTGATATTTGTTTTCGGCAATGCCTTTCGTGCCATATCGATAAAGCGTGCCGACACCCAAGCAGGTCGCATCAATAACCGAACAATCGTTCAGACCCGTGCCAGTGTTTTCCGAAGTGACTAATCTTCCAATCGCGGTTTGTCCAAGCTGGCTGAAAGTTGCCCCGTAGTAAAGGCTGACCGTTCCCGTCGCGGCATTGCCGGTTAAGGTATCGCTCTTGGTTTTACCGAGCTGATAGCCGCCTTTAAATTCGTGGCTGCCGCCGAAGTTGTTAAGGAAATAACTTAAATCCGCGTTGTATTCATTTTTCAAGGAAACTTCGCGGGTCGTCAGCGAATTTGTGGTCACATTCTGAAAGCCGATACCGCCCGGGCAGCCCGTAGAAGTTGTTCCATAACCGCTTTGCAGCCCCTGGCAGCGAAAGCGAATCGTATTCGGAATCGCATAGTTATCGCCCTTTTGATTTAAAAAAGCGCGTCCGTAACGGAACGTCGCAATGAGACTGCTGGTCGGCGTATAAATGATTTGACCCGTCACATTATCTGAATTAACTCGCCCGCCCTGAAGAGCGTAATACTGATTTGAAGGCAATGATTGCCCGTTATATAAAACATTTACCGGATTGATGGTGCTAATCGCGGCAAACGGAATTGCTAATCCGGCAAGAAACGGAATTCCCGTCGTCGGAGCGCGCGGAATTCCCCCGCTGGCGATTATCGGATTCCATAAGTAGGTTGCCGAAAGCCTCAAATTATTAAAAAGCGAAGCATCCAGTCTCGAAAAAGCGTATTCGTTTTTCTGGGTCGCTCTGTATTCGAGAGGCGGCAGCGGATTACCGTTTGCACCCAGTCGCGGCGACGAGACGAAGCTGCCCGACGCGAAATTCGCATTGCTGATTGAATTGATAAAAGTTGAAGTCCGATTTGCCCTAAAAATTTGCGGCGAATAATTGCCGTAAAACCACAAATGCCTTTTAATAATCGAACCGCCCAGCGATGCCGTCGGATAGGAATTGAGGAAATTATCTCTCGGCTGCGCTATCGCGTATTGATACTGCGGACTCGAATTACCGGAAACAAAACTTTGCGTGGCAAAACGCGGCGCGGGCTGAAATTTGCTGTCTTCAAACACCGTTCCAAATTCCCCGTGCCAGACATCCGAGCCGGATTTGGTCACGACCGAAATCACGCCGCCCGACGCGCCGCCGTGTTCGGCTTCAAATCCGCTGGTCTTGACCTGAATTTCCGAAACCAGAGAGGTTGGCAGATTATTATTCATATCGAGCGTGCCGGTTCTAAAATTCTCGACCGCCTGCCCGTCTATCAGAAAACTGTTTTCCGCGCCCGACGCGCCGTCAACCTGAAAGCCGCCCGACAGAGGCTCGCTTCTGGTTTCCGGCGAAACCTTCAGCAGCGATGTGAAAGAACCGGTTTTCGGCAATTGATTAATTAACTGCGACGTAATATTCGTTTGAACTTTACTATCGGTCGTATCAACCGCCACGCCCAGCGGGTCGGTTGACACTTCTACGGTATTAACCGCTTGCGAAATGCCGAGCGTTAAATCCGCCGTCGTCGTCTGCTCAATTGTGACGGTAATATTTTCCAGTTGTCCCGCCGCAAAACCACTGGTCGCGGCGGTTGTAATTTTGTAAGTTCCGGGAGGAACTTGCGGAAATCTGTAAGTGCCGTCACTATCCGATTGAATAGTGCGGTTAAAACCGACCGAAACTCCGTTCAAGGTGATATTAACGCCGGGAACTACCGCCCCTTTTTCGTCTTTAATTGTTCCTTCGACAGAGCCTGTCGTCCGCTGTCCGAAAGCGATTGCCGAAAGGCAAAAGACTAAAGACAGAACTGCTAAACAAAATCTGAAATATCTGGTCATTTTCGCTCCTTAAAATACAAGTAAAAATTCGGGGCAATTCTCAAATCCATTTCTTTGAAATTTATTTGTTAGAATGAAAATCAAGAAAATCATCTTTACTGCCCTTGACTCGAAAGAAGCAAAAGCCGTTCCTTTGATTGCGGTGAAATCCTTATTTTTATTGACTTGCAGGCGTTTTCAGAAGATTCGCATAAAGACGGAGATGATGCGGATATATAAAATTTCAGATTTATTTTGACGGCTTGGCGGGAAATATGAAAACTCGGATAAAACGAATTTTCAGGGCGATTCAATTTCGCGTATTTTCTTTACGGATGTGTATTTTTAACCGTCGTGAGGAGCAGTTAAAAGTCGGTTAAATCAATTTTGTAGCGTCTGATTTTAGTATGTAGGGTTGTCAGTTTCAATCCTAATAACTTAGCCGCGCGAGTTTGACTTCCCATCGAGCGAATTAAAGCGCATCGAATCATATTAACCTCAAAACGCTGTATTTCGTCGAGCAGACAAATTGGCTGCTCGCTCTCGATTTCCTTTTCGACCGCCGACTGCGTTTCTTCTAAAGAATTTATTTCCCGAACTAAAAGCAGGGATAAAGACTTGAGAGCTTCTAATTGATTTTGTTTCAAAATCCCTTCGGAACTGCTGAAATTACTGAATTGTTGAAGCATAAATCTAAATCAAATTTTTACGTTATCAAATATGGTAAATTCAATTGGCTTTAAGACAAGAGCCAATTTTAAGATTCTGTCTAATACCGCTTTTGACTCTTTATAACCCGTAGAAAATAGACATTACTAAATTCTTTTTCTAAATCTATTTTGTTTCAAGAAGTTTTATAATAATTTTGGACTAAATAGTCCAATTCTTGCTAAGATAGAAATACTATGAACTTGACATGATGTCAACGGAACAAAGCGGAAGGCATGTTTTTCGGTGAATATTCTGACATAAGCCCGCTTGCTATGACTTGAAGAAGTAGATTTTCCTTGCTCTCCGAACCTTTCGTCACGGGAAAACAAAAGTAGAACAGAGATAATATCTGGGTTAAAAACGAAGCTTTATTAAAAGATCAAGACAGATAAAATCTTCAAATCACTTTAATTCATAGCAATCAAGATTCGGAAATCAAAGATTCCTTTCAAATTTGCGAAGGACATTACCGTCTTTACGGTCGAGCGAGAAACCTATGAAACTGACATTTCTTTTCAACACAACTCGTCTATACACATGCAGTTAAATCGATATTGTAACGTCTTATTTTCTCGCTCAGCGTCGTTATCTTCAATCCTAATAATCGCGCGGCTTTGTTCTGTCGCCCCATTGAACGAATCAACGCGCAACGAATCAAATTTATCTCTAAACGCTGTGACTCCTGCAAGAGATTAATCGGATTTTCACTTTCAATTTGTTTTCCCAGAATCGCTTGTTTTTCTTCTAAGAAATTTATTTCTCTGACTAAAAGCAGGGATAAAGATTTCAGAGATTCTAATTGACTTTGCTGCAAAAGTCCTTTCGAAATAATACTGGAATCGTTAGATTTTTCACTCATATATCATTATTGGATTAGCTCATAATACGTAAATTTTTAATTCTTACGTCTCTATATTAAGCGAAAGTGATACTATGACAAGAGCCAATTTTGAGAATTTTAATTATACCAATAATCACCTCTTCTGTTTTATATAAATAAGTTAAACCAATGCAAATTGGACTACAAGTATTGCCAGAAATCGGTTATTGTTAAAAAACAATGTTTCAACTGCGTAACTCCTAAGAATGAATCCGCCGAAAATAACCGACGCTGATTACATTAACTTTATCATCGCCGCGCCGCGCGATGTCACCGCAACCTTTGCCGGGCGCGTGCAGCCGGAGACGCGACGCGCTCCCGCGCACGACGCTTTTACTCGCTTGTTGTCGCGGCTTGAACCCGACGCGGAAACGCTCTAGATGGAAGCCAGAACGCAGATTGATTTGCAAAGCGGCATTCTGGTTCTCGACGATTCGACGCTTGAGAAACCATACTCGGAGTTTAACGCTCTGGTTTACCACCGGCATTGGTCGGGAAAACAACGCGCGGTTGTCTCCGGCATCAATTTGATTACCTTGTTGTGGACACGGCGAGCGTTGTGTTCCGGTTGATTACCGCCTCTTTGATAAAGACCGCGACGGTAAAACCAGGAACGAGCATTTCTCGGAAATGCTGCCGGAGGCTTCGGAGCGCGGTTTTAACCCGGAAGTTGTTTGTTTTGACAGTTGGTATGGGTCGGTTGAGAATTTGAAATTGGTTCGCGCCTTCGGCTGGCATTTTTTGACCCGCCTGAAATCGAACCGGCAAATCAACATCAACCGGAGCGGTTTGCAAGCCGTCGCGCAAGCCGGATTGTGCGGCGGGGACGGCACTGTTTGCTGGCTCAAAGGATTTGGAGAAATTAAAGTATTCTGCGTTCGCGCTCGCCGTCGGCACGGCGGAATACTGGGCGACGAGCCTGCCGGAAATAACCGGGGCGGAACGGAAAACCGAAGCCCGAAGCGCGTGGCGCATTGAAATGTATCATCGCGCTTTGAAGCAACAGTGCCTGATTGAACGCGCCCAATGCCGCCGACTGCGCCCGGTGTTGAATCATATCGGGCTGTGTATCAGAGCATTTGTGCGATTGGAAAGTCATTGTTATCGAGAAAAAATGAGTTGGATCGAAGCGAAAACAAGTGTTATCCGAGATGCGGTTCGCGCCTATTTATCGAATCCGCGTTATTTGCTTCTCCCAACTGCTTAAGTCCTAAGTAAATTAACAAACTCTCTTTATGAAAATAGAATTTTAAACAAAATCGGTGTTTAAACAAGAGCCAGTTTTCGACAAATCAGATAGACCAATTTATAATCGTTAAATATGCCGTATCCACCGTTTATAATACTCGACGAAAAATCCAAAGCTCCGCTGTATCGCCAGATTTACGAAACCATCCGCCGTTCAATTTTGAGCGGTGAATTTTATTCGGGAAAACAATTGCCCGCCTCTCGTGAGTTAGCAAAACAGTTGGGCATCTCAAGAATGACTGTCCTTAATGCTTATGACCAGCTTTTGGCGGAAGGTTATCTTGAAAGCAAAATGGGCGCGGGAACTTTTGTCACCCAGCATCTGCCCGAAGAATTTCTGTATACGCCGTCCATAACCCGACAAAAAAGCAGCGTGAAAAACTTGCCGCGTCAATTGACGCTCTCCAGATACGGAAAAAATGTTTTGCGCGAAAGCCGCGCGGTTTTACCGTATAACCAGACACCGCTCGTTCCCTTCCAGCACGGACTTCCTGCAATTAACGAATTTCCGTTCGATGTCTGGACAAAGCTGACGAATAAAAATTATCGCGCGCTCGATCGACAGGCTTTCGGCTACGGTCATCCGGCTGGATTTCCCGCCTTACGTGAAGCAATCGCGGCGCATCTGAAGTCTGCTCGCGGCGTAGTTTGCGCTCCCGAACAAGTTATTATCACAGGCGGAGCGCAGCAGGCGTTCGATTTAATCGGCAGAATTTTTCTTGAACCGAAAACTAAAGTCTTAATTGAAAATCCGGGTTATTTCGGCGTTAAACAGGCGTTTCAATCTTTTGACGCGAAACTCGTTCCGGTTCCGGTTGACGAAGAAGGTTTTAATTTGGCATCGGTATTAAAACAAAGCCGCAATGCGCGACTCGCATATGTCACGCCTTCGCACCAGTTTCCGCTCGGCATAACGATGAGTTTGCCGCGCCGCCTGCAATTGCTCGAATGGGCGAAAAAAAACGAAAGCTGGATTATCGAAGACGATTACGACAGCGAATTTCGTTACGAAGGTCGCCCGCTTCCTTCTCTGCAAGGACTTGACCGCGATGGGCGCGTTCTTTATATCGGGACGTTCAGCAAAACTCTTTTTCCGGCTCTCAGGCTCGGCTGCCTTGTCGTGCCGCCTGATTTAATTGAGATTTTTACGACTGTTCGCGCGCTTTCCAGCTTTCATCCTCCCTTGATTGAACAAGCGACTCTTGCGGAGTTTATCGCCGAGGGACATTTTGGGCGGCATATCAGACGAATGCTGCAGTTGTATGATGAAAGGCGGGAAATTTTAGTTTCGGAAATTAAAAAACATCTGGCTGGCAAACTTGAAGTTAAAAATTCCGCTTCGGGAATGCACATTATCGGCTGGTTGCCCGACGGCTTTGAAGACACTCGTATCGCCAAACAAGCCGCCTTATTCGGCATCACAACGGCGACCGTTTCATCTCATTCATTAACAAAATGGCAGCGAGGCGGTTTGATTTTGGGTTACACGGCAATCAACGAAAAACAGATCAAAAAGGGAGTCAGACAATTAGCCAAGGCAATGGAAAACTTGGCTAAATAATGATTTTCGAACTGTTTATAAAGCGAGTAATGCCCGAATGCCGCGTAATCTCCCTTCCGGCTTCAACCTGCATGATTCCCGCTATTCCATCCATCAGCATCACAACGGCGAAAAGAATGGTTACGCTCCAATAAATTATTTTGATTGTTTTTGGTTTCATATATAGGGATTACGCAGTTGAAACAGAAGTCAATAGTTTACAAGTCTCCGGCAGAGATGCGTTCGCTACCAGCTACTTGTTTTTAACGATGCTTTGGCTTGACAATGTCCAACTGCGTAGCTTCCGCTCTAAATTATTGCTGCCCGTTATAGTCGTAATTGACCATCCATTTGATGCCGAATTTATCGCTGAACATTCCGAAGTAAGCCCCCCAGAAAGTGTCTCCGAGCGGCATTTCTACCTTTCCGCCTTCGGAAAGCCCCGTGAATAAATCGGCTGCTTCTTCCTTACTGTCTGCTTGAATTGAAATATAGAAATTGTTGCCGACTGTTATGCTGCGTCCCATTGATTCGCAAGCGTCGCTAGCCATCAAAACATTTTTTCGTCCGATTGGCAGAGAAATATGCATAATTTTCTCCCCGTCGCTTTTGGATACCTTGTCTGCTTCGGGCATATCCTTAAAGCGTTGTAGGGTAATAAATTCTCCGCCAAACACTGATTTATAAAAATTAAACGCTTCTTCCGCGTTACCGTCAAAGTCCAGATATGGATTTATTGTTGCCATTTTTTATTATTCTCCTTTTGTTTTTAGGTTTATTCTGTTGGAATTTTATTCACAATCGTTTTGGACTATTTAGTCCAAGATAATTACGAATAAACTTACTATGAATTCGACTCGGTGTCAAATTCATTTACGCAATAATGTATTAAGGATGAAATAGCTACTAAACTTTTAGGGATTTCAGATAGGTCATAGCGTGACGGACAGCGTTTTCCAGAGGCATTGTATCTTTCCTAATCTTTGAAGCGATCATTCCGCCCTGCATAATCGTGTAGCAAAAATCAGCCAGAGAATCAGGTTCGATTGATTCTTTTAATTTGCCCTTTGCTTTCAGAGCGTGGAAAAACTTCGACAAAATGTTTTTCCGATACTCGAAAATAAGATTAATATCTTGACGCAGTAATTCGTGGTCATCGGTCAGTCCGTAACCGATTGTCGCCAGAGGACAGCCTACACTGCACTGTATAGATTTTTGAAAGTTAATAAAGCCGACAAACCATTCTTCCAAATCCTTCCATGAATTCACTTCATATTTAAGCGGATACTTTTTATTCCGATCCATTTCGTAAAAGTTCTGAAGAACCGAGTGAACCAGATCATCTTTGCTTTTGAAATAATAATAAAATTGGCTTTTCCCCGTTCCTGATTTCTCCAAAATTTCATCAACGCTCGTCGCATTAACGCCTTTTTGATGGAATAAGGCTAACGAGGTTTCAATGATTTTTAAACGGGTTTTTTTGCCACGATTTTGAATAGTTTTCATATCTGAAGTGTACTATACAGTGCCAATATGTCAACAGATTTGTAATAATCCAAAGTGGGCATTGCATTACCGCCGATGATTTACCGTTTTTACGAATTAGTTAGGCGGGAGCAGAAACTGCATTTGGTTAAATAACAAATTGGTCTTGGAAATTAGTTAAAAATTGGCACTTGTTTAAATCCAAGTCTTTTTTAGAATGTTTATTCAATTAAAAGCAACGGGATATACGGCAATCTTCGGGATTTGATTGAATTCAAAAAGTAGAAATATCAGGTGTAAGATACTCGTTTCCGCTCTGCAAAATTTATTTATCAATAAAGTGATTATGGTTAATCAAACAGCAAAAGCAAAAGCGTTCAAAACGCTGCACGAACGTGAAGGCGCATTTATTATTCCTAATCCCTGGGATTTAGGCTCGGCGCGGCTGCTTGCGAATTTGGGATTTGAAGCACTGGCGACGACGAGCGGCGGCTTTGCCAATTCGCTCGGACGCGCGGATGGAGAGACTTCTCTCGACGAGACAATCGAACATTGCCGCAATCTCTGCGGGGCAACCGATTTGCCGGTCAGCGCGGATTTGGAAAATTGTTTTGCGGACGAGCCGGAAAAAGCGGCGCAGACTATTCTGCTGGCGGCGCGGGCGGGAGTGGTCGGCGGTTCAATCGAAGATTACACGGGCAACCCGTCGAATCCGATTTACGAATTCGATTTGGCGGTCGAGCGTGTCCACGCGGCGGCGGAAGCGGCGCGCTCGCTGGATTTTCCTTTTACGCTGACGGCGCGAGCCGAAAATCTGCTTCACGGCAGGCTCGACCTAGATGATACAATCCGGCGTTTGCAAGCGTTTGAAGCGGCGGGCGCGGACGTTCTTTACGCGCCTGCTCTCAAAACGCTCGACGAAGTTCGATTGGTAACGAGCGCACTGAATAAACCCGTGAATATTCTCGCGCCGTTTGTTAAAAATGTGACTGTCGCGCAGATGGCAGGCGCGGGCGCGAAACGCATCAGCGTCGGCGGAGCATTGGCGCGTGCCGCCTTCACTGCTCTGATACGAGCCGGATTGGAGATGCAAAATCAAGGCAGCTTCAAGTGGACAACAGATTCGGTATCCGGCAGCGAAGTGCAGAAACTTTTGAGCTTTTAGCTTTATCGTTAATTCCGGTATTGCTCGGCAAAGCAATTTACACATTCAAAAAAAGCACCAGCAAAAGTTCCGGTTTTCAATCAACAACAAACAATTTCGCGCCAATTTCAGTAGAGGAACGGTGCGACTCGGCATTGTCTGAAACCTGATAACTCATTCCCGGTTTGAGCGTGAAAACTCTGCCGTCTTCAAGTTCGGTTTCAAGCTGACCCTCCACACAAAAGATTATATGACCCTTGCCGCACCAGTGGTCTGCCAGATAACCCGGCGTGTATTCAACCATACGAAGACGAATACCGCCGAGATTTTGAGTTCGCCAGTAAGCCGTGCCGCTTTCGCCTTTGTGTTCCGTTTGTTCAACCTGCGACCAGTCGGTTGTTCCGAATGGAATGCCTGACATTTCCATAATCAACTTTCCTTTTCCGGCTTATTTGATTTTTCGGACGATTTGGTCGTCATTGTGATGCGATATTAAACTTTCGATTTTTCTGCTCGTTTAGTGAATCCCTGCGCTTCCAGCCAGTAATAGAATTCATCAATCCAGTGGTCGCTGCTGGTGCCTTGTTTTTTCATTCCGAAGCCGTGACCGCCGGAGTTGAAAATGTGGACTTCGGGTTTATGACCGGCTGATTTTAGCGCATCGTAAAACTTGACTATCGGCTCAAGTGCCACTGCGTCGTCCTGCGCCCACGCCATAAACATCGGCGGCAGTTTTACCGGAATGTCCGGCATCTTTCCAAACGGCGCGCCATAAATCATTGCGGCGAAATCAGGTCGCGCGGCTGCATCTTGTTGAAGCAAAGCTCCGCTCGTTACCATCCCGCCGGCGGAGAATCCCATAAAGCCAACTCTGTCGGGGGAAACGCCCCATTCCGCGGCGTGCTGGCGAACTACCTTGATGGCTTGGATTCCGTCAGCTATGCCGTATTTGCAGGCATCGTCCATGTTGAGATTCTTCGGTATGCCTTCCTCGCGCTTTTCTATAATCCGGTATTTAAGTACGAAAGCAGCGATGCCTTTGCTTTGAAGCCAGCGTGCCGCGTCGCCTTCATGACTAATAGCCAGTGCCACGCAATATCCGCCGGGCGCAATGATAACGCCGGTTCCCGTCGCCTTGCTTTTTTCGGGCAGATAAGCCGTCAACGTCGGAGTTACTACATTGAAGACCACCGTTCCGACAGGCGTATTTTCGATTGTCCTTTCCCTCTGCGTCCAATTCTCGGAACCCGGAGCTACGCCCGACCAAATATTCACGACCTGCTGCGAGCGGGCGGAGCAAGCCATCAAAAATGTAAAGGCGATTACGCACGCCGCGCACACTGCCGTTCGTATCATATTCTCTGCCGCTTGTATCATAATTTCTCCAATCCGCACATTTTTCATATTAAGCAAAATGGGCATGACGACAAGTGCCAATTTTAAATGCTTTCATAATACCAATAATTTAATGTCGCATAACGGCTGAGATGCCGTGGGGCGAAACCAGCCGCGCACAACGTCAGGGTAAAAGACAAGCTAAATAACAAAGTCGCTGTTTTGCCCTCACGTCCATTGAATTGTTGGGCGGCGCGTTACATACACACAACCTTTTGGTCATATTAGAGTTTCGTTTTTGAGTTTGCCAATACAATGACAGCTAACGTAAAAGCATTTGCGATGGCAATAGCGAACTGTCAGTCGGAACAAATACTTAATTGAAAAACTTAAGTTGAAGATAACAACAAAAGCTGAACAGCGTAATGTCTGCCGGAACTAAAGCTGATAAATGATTTGCAGCCGAGTGCCTAATGTCCAGCCATGCTATTGCAAATGCACTTGTTGGCGGTTCGTTGTTTTGTCAATTCCTATGTCAGCTTGTAAATAAATTCTTCTATCTCTGTTTGTCGTGCATTTGCAAAACCTTTGTCCGTGCCGATTTTTACAAAACCACATTTTTCTAAAACTTTCTGCGAACCTAGATTGTCAAATGCAACTCGTCCAAAAACAGGTCTTGTGTTTTCAATGGTCAGAAAGTTTTTAAGTGCTGTTGTCGCAATTCCTTTTCCCCAAAAGTTTCTGTCTATCCAATAAGTAATTTCAGTGTCACCTTCCATTTCAAATTTTGCAATACTA
>JBPCRW010000240.1:0-3663 GCA_050996405.1 Pyrinomonadaceae bacterium
GTAACTGTTACACCGACAGTTCCGGCTAAATGGTCGTAGCAAGTTCGGCAATATCTTGCGTCATTGGGCGGACGGAATTTGGATAATGATTGCTGAATTTCGCGCTTAGACGAAATCAAACTCGCTAATGCTTCGATGGCAAACGCGACTTCGGCATTTGCCAGTCTGTAGTAGCGGTATCTGCCTTGAGTTTCAATTGCCAAAAGATTTGACTGCGCCAATTTACTTAAATGCATACTCGCGCTTTGCGGCGAAACATTCGCCCGCATCGCCAGTTCAGTCGCCGTATATGCTCTGCCGTCAGACAAATTCCATAAAATAGTCGCTCGAACCGGCTCGCCGATGAGCGAAGCGAGTGAAGCGAATTCTGGATTTACATTCATAGTTCAATCTTAAATGAAGTGTTATTGTGAAGTCAAGATTGAAAATGTTTGCCGCTCCGAATATCGTATTAACTATGATAGCTATAATTTCTGAAAACATTGTTGCTGAGGGCAGGGGCGGGAATATCTCGACATAAACGCCGATTTGTTTCCCGAACTCCGCCTTTTAGAAGACAAAATTAGTTATGAGCCTTTAGTAAATGTAAGACTTCCGAAAAAAATGCGACTCTCTATATGATGAAATACAAAAATAAATTACCAGACAAAAGGAATAAGCCTGTATTTAACTTTTTTTCGATAGTCGACGTAGCCTTTCAATTCGCCGATCAGCATTTTTTCTTCGCCGACGATTCGCGCCATCAAAATAATCGTCATCAATAAGCCGATTAAAATTCCGTATTTCGAGCTTAAAAACAGGGGCGCGCCGATAAACAAACAAACTGCGCCGAGATACATCGGATGACGCACAAATCTATAAACTCCGCTTGAAACAACCTGTTGTCGGCGTTCGGTTTGGATTCGCACCGCTGGCGAGAGAAATGTGTTATCGGAAAAGGAGCGAAACAAAAAGAATGAAGAAACCGCCAGCAAAATCGCGCCGACGATTTTCAGCCGCAACGGAAATTCCGCCGACCACGCCAAACGTTTCGCGTCGAGCGGCATCACGATAAACCAGACAAAAAACAAAATCAAAAACGTATAAAGAAAATATTTATCCCAGCCTTTCGCGCCGCCCGTGCCGGGTTTGCGGTATCTTTCGGCAAGCAGCGCGGGGTCTTTTTTATACAGATAAATAATTATTGCCGCGCACAACGCGAAAAACCAGACGCTGAAAATCCAGCCTTCAATCCAACTCCAATCTCCAGACAAACCAAGCAGCAACGCCGGATAAATCAGCAGATAAATTATCGTCAGAATAATTTTCGCGGCGGGCAGTTTTGAAGATTCGGTCGTCATCCTTAAATTTTCTTAACCAACTTATTTCGCGTAAAAGCCCGTTTTCGCGCGAACGCTTAAGTTCGGATGATTCGGAATTTTTACGCTCAAACTGTGCCACGCGCCGTCGCGCGATATTTCGGACGGCTCGTAACCCAAGCTATAAACTTTTCCCAAATCGTCGATGACTTTTTCATAAACTCCGTTTAAATCAGACACTTTATTCGCGTAATACATCTCGCCCCCGCTTTCTTCGGCAAGCATCGAAAGCGTTTTGCGGGCGACGCTGTATGATTTTTTGACGCTGGCATCCGATAGAGTTTCCGTGTCCAGATAAATCGGAATGATTGTCGTATCGCTGTTTCTGACCGTTTCCAGAACGTCCGAAAAATTCGGGTATGAGTCAGGCAATATGCGGTATTGCTGCGGCAGCAGGGAAGTATCAACGCCGTCGGTCATCATGACGATTGCGCTGCGCCGACCCGCGCTTTCGGGTTTGACGATTTTATCGAAGGCAAACTGCAGCGCGCCCCAAACTCCAGAACCGCCGTCATCGTCAATTTTTTTAACTCTTTTGAGAAGCTCGGTTTTGTTGTCGGTCAAATCTGAAATAATTTTCGCTTCGTCTGTAAAAGTCACGATTGCGATGCGGTCTGAAGGGCGCGCGGCTTCGATAAATTGCCGCGTTGATTTACGAATCAAGCCTTGTTTTCCGGCGGTCGAACCGGAAAGGTCGAGCAGTAAAATTAAATCAAACGGCGCGTCCGCCGCCGAGAAAAAAGAAATTTCCTGCGGTTTTCCGTCGGCGTAAAGCGCGAAATCGCTTTTCTGTAAATTCAAATTATCCGCCGCCGCGTCATTTGAAGAAACGCGAACATTCAGATTTACTAAACTCGATTCAACCTTGACGACTTCTTCCGTGTTTAAATCCGGCGGCAATCCGGCTTTTGCAACCGTTTGGGCGGATTTTTGAGGCTGCTCCTTAATCTGCGGCAGGCGCGGCGATTTGATAACCGGCATTCCGTATTCAAATTGCAAGAATTTCATAAACTGCGAGAGCGGCGACAGATTATAAAGTTTTCGCCATTCGTCAACCTTCGCGTCGTTGACCAAAGGATAAAGATAAAATAACTCATCTCTGACCGCCGTTTGCGTTCCGAAAATTTGCGGCAGTCCCGCGCCGACGCGGATGCTGTCAACCAGCGCGGCGACATAATTATTTCCGACATAACCTTTCTTCGCCGCCGCCGCGACAACCGGAAAAATTTCCCTTAAAATCTCAAAATT
Source organism: Pyrinomonadaceae bacterium (assembly GCA_050996405.1). Lineage (GTDB taxonomy): Bacteria > Acidobacteriota > Blastocatellia > Pyrinomonadales > Pyrinomonadaceae > JBPCRW01. Next base: position 2,607 of record JBPCRW010000240.1, read on the forward strand.
CTGACTGCCCTGCAAAAAAGACAACGCCGCTTGCGTTCCGTCTTCGCCGACCAACTCTTTTCGCACCCAGCCGTTTTGCTTGACGATTTCGCATAATCTCAATAAATTTTTTCGGTTCAATTCGTTCGCTTCGGGAATCAGTTTTTGATTTTCCTGCCAGTTGCCTGTAATTTTCTGTTCCAACTTCTGTCGCGCCGCCTGCATATCGAGAAGTTCCTGTCGAAGCGCGTAATTTTCAGTTACATTCTGAGCCGTGTTTGTAATCTCGACCGCTTTTTTCGCTTCTTCGTCGGACAAACATTTCGCCTGTCCGAAAATTGTCGGCACGGCGATTAAAAACGAAAATACCGCTAAAAATGAAATGAATATACAGCGTTTCATAAACGTTATGATGCAGTATTATAATCAGCAAGTTCGATTTTTGATGAAATCGCGCTGTGAAAATTTTTAAAGTTCGTCGGGATTTTTGACGATTGCGATAAACGGTAAATTCCGGTAGCGTCCCGCCGCGTCCAAGCCATAGCCGACGACGAATTTATTTGGAATCTGGAAACCGCAGTAATCAATTTTCAATTCTTTTTTAACACGCGGTTCGGGTTTGTCTAAAAGCGTGGCGATTTTAATCGAGGTTGCGCCGCGCGAGTCTAAAATTTCGAGCAGCCGAAATAAAGTCAAGCCCGTGTCGACAATATCTTCGCAGATAATCACGTCTTTGCCGCGAATCGAATTTGTCAAATCTTTAAGAATTTCCACGTCGCCGCTGGAAACCGTCGCGTCTTTGTAGCTGGAAACCGCCATAAAATCTATTGTTAATTTCAAATCAATGGCGCGAATCAAATCTGCCATAAACACGCATGAGCCTTTTAAAATACCGATAACGACTAAATCTTTATCGGCGTATTCGCGCGAAATTTCCGCGCCGAGTTCCGCGACGCGCGCGCTTATCTGCGCGGCGGAATACATAATCTCTAAATTTGAATTGGTAAATTCGGTTAAAGTTTGTTTGATTGATTCGGCTGACATAATTTTTCGAGTTGATTGAAAAGATTTTTAGAAA
>JBPCRW010000249.1:0-6650 GCA_050996405.1 Pyrinomonadaceae bacterium
TTCCACTAGCGTAACCCGCGCTTTTTCCGAGCCTTCCGCATGGTCATCGTCGCCGACGGGAACGGACAATGTCGGATTTTCCATTTCAGGCATTTGCTTTTTCTCCCTTGCCGTCTTTACCGGCTTGAATTTCTTTGAGTGACTGCAGAATTTGATTCGCGCCCGGATTTACGCCGATTGGCGAAACGTAACTCCAGCGAATCACGCCGTCTTTGTCAATTACGAATAAGGCGCGTTCGGAAAATCCGTCGCCGTTTCGATAAACGCCGTATTTTTTCGACACTTCGCCTTTCGGCTCGAAATCCGACAACAGAGTCATTTTATAGCCGCGATTTTCACGAAATGCCGCGTGGCAAAAAACGCCGTCAACGGAAATTCCCAAAAGATCTGCGTTATACTTTTCAAACTCCGGCAAAAGCTCGCTGTAAAGCGTTAGCTGGTCGCCGCAAACCGCGCTCCAATCTGCCGGATAAAATACGAGAATCACGTTTTTGCCCCGATAATCACTTAATGTAATCGTGTCTTCCGCATCGCCCGCCGCCGCGCCCGCGTGACTCGACAGCGTAAAATCAGGAGATTTTTCACCTGCTTTCAATAGTTCTTCGCTCATAATAATTCCCCTTACTTTTAATTTTAATAAACTGAAACTCCGTCTAGGTCATTCCAACCCAGCTTTCGTCTGCGACTTCGCGCCAGCGGTTGCGAATCGCTTCAAACTCCTCGCCCGACAAATTTCCTGCGGCGACGTAACTGGCGTTTTCCTGCCAGCGATTCGGCTTAGTCGTGCCGACAATCATCGTATCAACGCCCGGAATTGACATCGTAAAACGCAAAGCAATCGCCGTCGCTTCTTCCAGAGATTTGTTCAGAAAATCGAATTTTAATTTCTGAATTCTGTCCCAGTATGCGTGATGATACGAATCAGCGGGCTTTGAATTATGCCGCCAGACGGCGTTGGCAATCGGGCGTTTGGCAATCACGCCCAAACCTTTTTCGACCGCTAGCGGAATGTTCGAGTCAATCGGCGTTTGGTCTGCTATATTGACGGAAGTTTGAAACGAATCGAAGGCGTTCATTTCAATTGCCGTTTTCGCGTCTTCGTTGTCGCCCGAATAACCGATATAGCGCGTGTAGCCTTTTTCCCGCGCGCGCTGCAAGGCTTCAATCGCTTCGCCGCGCCGCAAAATTTCGCTGTCGCAACTGTGAAGCTGCGCGATGTCTAAATAATCTGTTTTCAAATTCCGCAAACTGTTTTCAATCGTTTCCAAAATCCCTTTTTTCGACCAGTCAAAACTAGCAAAAGCGTCGAGCGCGCCGCATTTCGTCAGCAAATAAAATTCTTGGCGGCGCGTTCCGACGGCTTCGCCGATTAGCTTTTCGGAATTTTTATAAGCCGCCGCCGTGTCAATCACGTTCAAACCCGCGTCGAGCGCGGAATTTAAAAGTTCGTTGACATTTTCCTGTGTCTGATTCGGGTTGTAGCCGATTTCCGCGCCTCCAAACCCAAGCACGGAAAATTGCATATCGGTTTTGCCAAATTTTCTTTTTTCCATTATTCCCTTTCTTTTCTGATGACCATTAAACCATCGCGCACGGCAAGCAGAATATTTGAAACTCGCTCGTCCGCATTGATTTTTTCGTTGAATTTATCAAGTGCGATTGTGCTTTCGTCGTCGTTCGTTTTCGGGTCCAAAACTTTACCGCTCCACAAAACATTGTCCGCCAAAATTACGCCGCCGATTTTGAGCTTCGGAAAAACCAAATCAAAATAATTCGAGTAATTCGGCTTGTCGGCATCAATAAAAACAAGGTCGAAAGTTTCATTTAAAGTCGGAATAATTTCCAGCGCGTCGCCCAGACGCGAATCAATCTTTTCGTTAAATTCGCTTCGCGCCCAAAATTCTTTCGCAACCTGATTTGTTTCCGGCTGAACATCGAGCGTGATAATTTTTCCGTCATCGGTCAAACCTTCTGCCAGACAGAGCGCGGAATATCCCATATAAGTTCCGATTTCCAGGATTTGTTTCGGCTGAATTATTTTGCTCAACATCGCCAGCAGGCGACCTTGATAAAAACCCGAAAGCATCGATTTATCCGAACGTTCGCCGAAAGTTTTCTCGCGCAGCTCGCGCAAAATTTCGCTTTCTTCGGACGTAAATTTTTCCGCGTATGCCTGAATTTTTTCGTCAATCATATTTTACTTTCAACCTTTTTCACATTTTCACTTTAAGAAACACCGTCAACTCTCGATTCAAAACGCAGCATTATCAATTCGTTTTCTCCGTCCGTAATTTCCAGCGCGTCCTCGCTGCCGTCGGTGTCATACTGCACGGCGATTCCGCGCACATCCTCAATCGTATCGTGAGTTTTTTCGCCATCGCCGTTGGTGCGGTCAATCCGCGTGACGACTAATGTTTTGCCGCCTGTGTCGTCTTTCAAAAAAACTTCTTCGAGATGCGCTTCCTGCGGTTCTTCCTGCGCCGCGCTTCCCTTGAAAACCTGAAAACGCGCCCGCCGGTTGTTGTTCCGCGTGGAAAATTCTTCTAAAAACTTTGTCCAGTCGTCCGGACTAATTTGTTTGATTACGCTCATATTTTTTCCTCTGTTTCTATCTAAAAAATTTACTGAATCTTTATCACGATTTTGCCGAAATGCGCTCCTGCTTCCAGATATTTCAGCGCGTCTTTCGCTTCTGAAAATTCAAAAACTTTATCAATCACGGGTTTCAAGCTGTGCTGCGAAACAAGGCGGTTCATATCTTCAAACATTTGCCGCGAGCCGACGAAAATTCCCTGCATTTTGACGACTTTCATCAAAATAGAAACCGGATTGATTTCGCCTTGACCGGACAAAACGCCGATAACCGCGATATGCCCGCCCATTCGCGCCGCGTTGATTGATTTTTGCATTGTCCCCGCGCCGCCGACTTCGACCACATGGTCAACGCCGCGCTTTTCCGTCAATTGCAAAACCCGCGCGTCCCAATCCGCATCGGTTTTATAATTAATTAAATCGTTTGCGCCGATTTCTTTGGCGCGATTTAATTTCTCGTCGCTCGAAGAAGTGATAATCGTCCGGCAACCGAAAAACGCGGCAAACTGCAACGCGAAAATCGAAACGCCGCCCGTGCCTTGCAGCAAAACTGAATCATCCGGCTTCAAACCGCCCGAACAAAAAAGCGCGTTGTAAGCCGTTACGCCAGCGCACGGCAAAGTCGCCGCTTCTTCATATGAAAGATGTTCGGGAATGCAGACCAGACCGTTTTCGTCAAACGTTCCGAACTCGCGCAAAGTTCCGTCCAAATCGCCGCCGAGCGTGGTTCGCGCTTTTTGGAAATCAATCTCGCCGTCGTGCCAGCCCTGCATAAAAATCGGCGCGACTCTATCGCCGATTTTAAATTTCGTCACGCTCGAACCGATTTCGACGACTTCGCCCGCGCCATCCGAAAACGGCACGCGCGGCATTTTCAGCTTCGGATTATATTTTCCCTCAACCATCATCAAATCACGATAATTTAATGATGCGGCGTGAAATTTCACCTTTACTTCATGAGCTTTCGGCTGCGGTTCATCGCGCTCGACAAGTGCCAGATTGTCTATTCCGAATTGCTGTATTTCGTAGGCTCTCATAGATTTTTTAGCCGCGAATAAATGCTAAAATGCGGATTAAATTCTTTTTCTTTTATTCGCGCCATCCGCGAAAATGCGCGACTGAATTTTTTATCCGAATTTTGCTTTCTATTTCGTGACGGCTTTTGTTTGTCGGCTCTTTGCCGCCCATCCATCAAACAGATTCTCAAATTCTTTTTGAATTGACTGTTCTTTATCCGACAGATACCAACGCTGAATTTTCTCCATCATTTCAGGCTTTTCCAAACCCTGTTTTTTCATTTCGTAAAACAAATTCATCGCCGCCTGCGGTCGCGGTCCCCAAGTCCCGATTTCCAGCAAAGTTTCCGCGTCCAAACAAATTAATTTCGGAATTGAACGCGCGTTATTAGTCAAATATGCGTCCATCAATTCCAGATTTTCATCGCGCAGAATATAGCGCGTTTTAATATTCGGATTTTCCGCCGCGATTTTTTCAATTGTCGGAATATTCTGCGCCGCGTCGCCGCACCAGCCTTCGGTCAGAATCAGCCAAATCATTTTGCGCTCGATATTTCGCGCTTTTTCTTTTAAAGAATCATTTAATTTGACGGTCTTTTCCAAACGACGCATCCGCTGGCGATTCAATTTGCCGTAATTAAACATGGCTTCCGATTGATTTTCGCCGGTCGTTTTTCCGTCAAGCAAAAGGTCGTCAATCAACTTGATATATTCGGCAAAGGTCATCGATTTTTCAATATAATTTTTCATAATAATTTTTCATATTTTTTCCCGCCAAATCAGCCTGTCCAAACTCCACGCGCCGCCGCCCGTGAAAATGAAATAGAGAAAAACGAAACAGTAAATCACCGCCAGTTCGCCTTGATTGACCAGCGGCAAAAAATGATTCGGCGCGTGAACCGTAAAATACGCAACCGCCATCATTCCGCATAAAATAAACGCGACGGGGCGCGTAAAAAGTCCGAGCAGAAAAAGCACTCCGCCGCCGAATAATTCTAAAACTCCAGCCGTTAGCATCGACGGCGACAAAGACCCGTCAGCACCCGGCGGCAAAGCCGGAAATCCCAAAAGTTTCTGGCTGCCGTGCCAGATAAACAAAAATCCGGTAACTATCCGCAAAATGCTCAACGCGCACGGCGACCAGTTGTTTAAAAATGTGTTCATTATTTTTTCTCCCGCTTTGCCAAATTATCTGACTGCGTTTTTACAATCAACCATTTTTGTAACTTCTATTGATACAGTTAGAATAAAAAACCTTTAAGTTTCCTCAATTTTTTCAATCACGTCGCGCAATGTATATTGGCGAAGTTTTTCTTCGACCGACTTATCAATTTCCTTTTGCAGAGCGCACAAAATCGCTTCGATATTTTTTCCGACCGGACAATTTTTATCCGGTTTATTCGGGGAAAGCGCAAAGACCTCGCCGCACGAAACTGCTTTGTAAACCTCTGACAGTCTAATATCTTTCGGCAATTTAGCTAAAGACGTGCCGCCCGCCGCCCCGACTTGCGACTCGACCAGATTTACTTCCCGCAAGCTGCTCAAGAGACGGCGAATCACAACCGGATTTGTATTAACGCTGCCTGCTATATAATCGGATTTAACGCGCCCGCCGTTTTTGGCGAGAATCGTCAAAACGTGAACCGCAATCGAAAATTGACTATTTGCCGCCATAATTGTAATAAGAATGGTTACAATTGAAACATTTGTCAAGCGTAAATTAAGAGTTTCCGTTTTTAATCTGAATTGCGATTAGCTCGGAAACTCTTGCATTTAAAACTAGAGAATTTGTTTTGGTCGCGGATTGTCTTCGTCAATCGGCGGTTTTTCTGTGTCGGGCGGATCTTCAACCGGCGCGGGTTTCCGTTCATCCGGCGGAAGCGGAATATTTTCGACATCGTTGTCTTCGCGTTCCTGTTCGATGCCCGAATGATTCCCAAAATCATCATCATCCACGGTCGAATTAACATCCGGGTTCGGGATATTTTGTATGTCCTGCATAAAAGTTTTTCTCCTCTGCTAATTTCTTTTGGAAATTCTGCCGCAAGAAACGTGCCGCTTTTTAAGTTCTGCAAATGCGTAAGTTTCCAGTTTTAGCAGAGGCTTTTTGTAACAAATCGGAACGATTTCGTCGTTTGATTAGCGGACAGCTCGCGGATTTTCGCCGTATAAATTTTTTAGTTCGTTGAGAGATTCGTCGGCGATTAAGCGAAAGGCGCGGACGTTTTCGAGTTTTGAAAGTTTTTTCGCCGTCAGCGAATCGCAGATAATCATCGAGGCGTTTTCCAAACCCTTTCGCCAATTTTCGTCTTTTGTCGAGCGCAAAACGAGTGCTTCCGCGTCAACCTGCGCCGCCAGCAAAAAAGTTTTCGCAAACTGTAAAAACCTTTCCCAGCCGGACGCGATGGCAATCAATTCTTTTTCAGACGGACGCGGCTGGTTTTTCATCGAAGCCGAAACCGAATTGATTTTCAGAAAAATCGGCGATTTGTCGGAAGATAGCAGTGGTAAAATTTTTTCGCGTTCATCATAGAGCGCGACAATTTGCGTTCCGGCAGTTTCCATTTCGGGCAGAAAATCTTCGATTGAAACGCCGCGAACGCGCAGATTAACCGCGTCGCAAATTTCATCCGTCAAAATGCGGCGCATTCCTTCGTCGGATTCGACAATCAAAAAATGGTCGGGCGGCTGAAGCTCGATATGATATTTCAGGCGATTTTGAATCTCGCTCAAACTGAAACCGCTTTTTTTCAATTCGCGCAAGAAACGTCCGATGATTTGGTCGAGTTTATCCGAGTCGTTTTTGCCGTCGCTCATTTCGCGCACAAACACGCCGCTCCCCTTGTGAAATTCAACCAGACCTTTTTCGGCGAGTTCCCTGTAAGCGGCGTTGACGGTGTTGGCGTGAACCTGAAAACGACGGGCGATTTCGCGCGTGCTGGGAAGTCTTTCGCCCTTTTCGAGGTCGTAACTGGCGATGCCGAGCGAAATCTGCGCGACAAGCTGCTCGTGAATCGAGATTTCCGAATTTTTCGAGAGCCA
>JBPCRW010000283.1:0-9341 GCA_050996405.1 Pyrinomonadaceae bacterium
CAGTTTCTTCCAGATATTGAATGGCTTTTGCCGTGTCGCCCTGCGTTTTATACGACAAACCGAGTTGATATTTCGCTTCAAAGTTGTTCGGGTCGATTTCGATGCAGTGATTAAATTGTTTGCGGGCAATTTCCAACTGTTCGGGCTTTGCGGCGAGCGTTAAACCCAAAACTATACAGCCGCGCGAATCGTTCGGACGCTGGCGAACAAAATTTTCCAGACTTTTTTGCGCCGCCGCGATGTTTCCGTTTTGCAGAGACGCGACGCCGAACAGATATTGATATTCGGGTTCTTCCGCGTTGATTTCCAATAAAATCTGCGCCGCGTCAACCGCCGCCTGCGTCTGATTGAGACGCATCGCCGTAAAAACGAAATCGGTTAAAATCGCCGGAGTTTTCGGCGCGATTTGTCTGGCTTGATTTAATAAATCGAAAGCCTTCGCCGAATTTCCCCGCGCGTTTTCCAGAGAAGACTGCGCGAAAAGAACTTCGGCTGATTTCGGCTGCAACTTGGCGGCGCGGTCTAAATGCTGCTTGGCTTGCGTGAAATCTTTCGCTTTGACTTCCAATCTTCCGAGAAAAACCAGAACTCCGACATCGTTCGGCGCGTTTGCCAGAGCCGCTTGCAGCAAAGCGACGGATTCCTTCTGCATTCCCGCGTTTTGCAGAACTTCGGCGCATTGAGAAGCCAGAGCCGGATTTGCCGCCGCCGCTTTTTTCATGAGCGGAACAAGCTGGTTTAATTTTTGTTTGTCGCCGAGTTCGAGATAATTCGCCGCCGCAACCGGCAGCGCGTCCGTATTTTTTATTTTTAAGGGCAGTTTTTCGATTGCCGCCAAAGATTTTTGAAATTCGTGAACTTGAAAAAGCGCGAAAGCTAAATTCAGCCGCGTCGTCGGTTCGATGTTTGAATTTACCGGAATATCGCTCAAAATTTGTCCGGCTTCGTCTCGCCTGCCTTGCTCGTAAACGATTCGCGCAAGCTGAATTCTTGCCGAAATCGAATTTGAATCGAGCGCGAGAACCCGTCTATACAACGCTTCGGCTTCCGGCAGACGATTTTGACGATAACGAACTTGCGCGAGCAGTTCCAAGACTTTCGGATTGTCGGGATTTTTTACCGCGAAATTAAGCAAAGACTGTTCGATTTCGTTGACGTTTCCCTGCGCGATGCTTTTTTCAAAACGCGCCAATTCGGTTTGGACATTTACATTTGTTTTTTGAGCGAAAACCGAAAGGCAGACCGAGAGCGAAAAAAGAGCGCAGACGAAAAATCGTTTCAAATGTATTTGCCGTTTGAACATTTTATTTTGTTCCCATTCCCGAAGCGGTTTTTCTGCCTTTCGCGGCGTCTTTCAAATCGCGGTAAATTTTTAGTTCTTTTTCGGCATCAGCCGGACGCGCGGCGCGGCGATAGGCGATGCTCAGTTGATAATGAATATAATCTTTGTCCGGCGCGGCATTTGCGGCGTTTTCAAGCTGTTCGACGGCTTCCGTAATTTCGCCTTTTTCGATTAAAGCCTTGCCCAATTGATAACGCGCGTCGGCGTAATCGGGGCGCGTTAAAATCGCTTCTCTTAACAAAGAGAGCGCTTCGTCCGTGTTTATTTTGCGTTCGAGCAAAGTATAGGCGATTGAGTATTTCGACTGCTCGTCCGCCGGATTGAGTTTTAATTCCTGTCGAAATTCCTTTTCCGCTTCGTCCAGACGATTCAGGCGAATCAAACTTTGTCCGGCGTTGTAATGCGCCTGCGCCAGATTCGGGTCGAGCGTCGCGGCGGCGCGAAATTCTTTGACGGCTCGCTCGTAATCGCCGACCAGCACGAAACCTTGCGCGGCGTAAAAACGCACCTGCGCGTCTTTCGAGTTTTGAGCGGCGAGATTGGCGAAAACGACGGCGGCTTCCGGCTGCCTTTCGAGTTGAACAAGCGAAATTCCGTAAAAATAAGCGAGTTCGGAATCTTTCGGAAGCGTCGCTTCAATCGGTTTCAAAGTTTCGACCGCCGATTTATAATTTTTATTAAAATAATAGCTGACCGCCAGCATTCTTCTGCTCAGAGCGTCTTCCGGGTGAGATTTAACCCAGCGCGAAAGCGGCGCGATGGCTTTATCAAACTGGTTCGCGCGAAAACTCGTGATTCCCCAATTTCGGTCTAAGCCGGGAAAATCCGGTTTCCATTCGGCGGCGGCGGCAAATTTCGCAAGGCTTTCGTCCAAATTTCCTTGCTGCGCGGCGATAACTCCGAGATTGTGATACGCCTGCGCGAGTATTTCGCTTAATTGCGCTTTGATTTTTTCGGCTTCCAGAATTTCCTGTTTGCTCAAGGACGATTCTTCGATTTGCGCCTGAACGGATTGATTTCCCGCTTTTGTCCGGTCGTTTGTAATTTGCCTGGAAGCGTCGGCGTTTTTATTGTAACCGACAACTTGTCCGAGAATTTGACTAAGCTCGTCGCGCGTCGAAGTTATCAATTGTCCCTGCAACTGCCGCGCTAAGGCGAGTTCTTTTTCGGCTTCGGCTTTGCGATTGGTTTTCAGCAAAACCCGTCCGAGAAGAAAATGCGCGCGGCGAATTTGATAATTATTCGCCGCCGCGTCTTTCGTCAGTTCAATCGCGCGGCGCAAATTTTTCTCGGCTAAATCCGTGTTTCCCAATTCGCCGTAAGATTGACCCAAAAACAAATAAGGCTCGGCAATGTTCGGATTTATTTGAATCGCTTTTTCCAAAAAAGGAATCGCTTTGGCGTGTTCGACCGAGACGTTATAAACCACGCCGCGAAAGAAATTTGAATAAAAATCCTGCGGGTTAATTTTAAGTTCCGCGTCAAATTCTTTACCGGCTTCGGCAAGCCTTGAAGTTCCGCCATACTGCAAAATTAGAAAACCGATGTAAAAATGCGCTCTCGGTATATTCGGGTCAATGGCGAGTGCTTTTTTAACTTCGTCTTCGGCTTCCGGGTAATAGCCCGTGTCTTCAAACGCGTGAGCAAGCAAAATGTTTAACCTCGCGTTCTTTTTCAGCGCCGTCTGCAATTCTTCAAAAAGAAGTTTGGCGCGGTCAACCTGTTTGATTTGCAGATACGTCATTCCCAACGTATAAGCCGTATCAAAATCAGGCTCAAGAATCATCGAGCGTTCGAGTTCCGGCAAGGCGGCGGCGTATTCGCCTTTCATATAAAAAAGTCTGCCCAAAATGTGATGAGCGCGAGCATTTTTCGGGTCGAGATTGATTGCCGCCTGCGCCTGCGAAATTGCCGCGTCAACGTCCGAAAGCCGCATCTGCGCGATGGCTAAATCGGTTCTCGTCTGCGAATCGTCGTTTGCCGTTACGGATTCTCCTAAAAGCCGGACGGCGCGTTTGACGTTTCCTTCATTTAGAGAAAGATTGCCGAGACGCTGCAATGAAATGGCGACGATGGCTTGATTTTCGATTGCCGCGTTCTGCAAATCGCCGGACAATTGAAAAGTTTCGGCGGCTGATAAATGCCGGTTCAAATTGTCTTCATTAGAATTGTTTTGCGGCGCGGTTTTTGAGGAAAAAATCGAATCGGTTACTTGGAACGCCTGAACGGATATTCCAAACAGCAAAATATACAAGCTCAAAAGCAGAAACCTTTTAACGTTCATTGTAAAACCGAGACAAATCAGAATAGATTAAACAGCATTATAACCTAAAATAAAAAGGAAAAGAAGATAAAACCCGTGATGAGCTTTATCTTCTTTTTAATTTGAGTCGAAGTTTAGAATGTGAACTTCAACGCATATTGAATTTCACGACCTCCGCGTGTTTGTCCAGCGATTCCGAAATTCGGATTTGGTCCTGCCGGAATCAGCACATTTGGATTTGTCAAACTCCTCCTCACCATTCCGGTCACCAGATTATTGGTCGGGCTGCACGGAGCGTTTCCGCAAACAATATATCCGTCATAGAAAGTGCTGTTAAGATCGCCGGTAAATTGCGGCGTATTAAAAACATTAAACGCTTCTAATCGGAATTGAATCCGCGCGGCTTCGCCGAAAAAGCTGTTTGTCAGCCATTTCGGTGAAAAGTTTTTATACAGAGAAACATCAACATTCTTGGTCGGCGGACCGGAACATTGACCGCGCGAAGAATCGCCCGGCTGTCCGATTTTCATTCCCACCAATGAAAACGCATTAGGATTTACAAACACCGTTCCGTCGCCGTTGCCGCTGATTGTGCAGGGAACACCGGCAACGCGGTTCGGTCGTTGATTGGCAACCGAAGTTCCTGTGCCTGTAATTCCTCCGGCAAAGGCGGCGATAGTTCCATCCGATTGAGGAACGGCGTTGAAATCAGTAATTCCGGTCGCGTTCAGATACGGCGTGAAAGACGTGCCGCTCGATATTTGTATAATCGAAGAAGTTTCCCATCCGCCGATAAGAGTTCTGGCTAAAGAATTGTAGCCCTTAAAGCTCGGAAAATGTAAAATCAGGTTCGCTACAAAAATATGCGGACGATTGATGTCGGACGGACCGTAATCATATCTCGGATTGGTTACGTCGTTTAAAGCGAATGATGTCGGACCGCCGGAAGAATCGTTTAATCCAAAATTAGCCAGCGATTTCGAGAAAGTATAAGCTGCCTGAAACTGAGAAGTTTTCAAAAATCTAGTTCTGAACAGCACTTGCAGCGAATCATAGTTTGCATATCCGTCGCGCGCGAATTGAAAAATAGCCGCGTCATGCGGATAAGGGCGCAGGGCATTAACAGCCGCCGCGTTAGGAGCAAAAGCCGCCGCGACGCGATTTTGCGGTAAAACTTGATTGATGTCGAAATGTGTCAGTTGATTGCGCGCGCGGTTTCCGACATAACCTATTTCTAGCACCGCTCCGCGAAAAATTTCCTGATCTAAAGAAACGTTAAACTGGTATGAATAAGGAGTTTTCGCGGTCGGATCAAATGACCTGCTGGGAATTCCGGTGCCGCCTAATAAATCATTATAGACAGTTCCGTCCAAAGTTCGTTCCGCAGACACGCTTCTGACAAACGGCGGATTAGACGTTAATGCCGCCACTACGGGCGAAACGCGCTCGCGCAGGAAAAATTGACCGAAACCGGCTCTTAAAGCAGTCTTTCCATTTTTGAAAACGTCCCACGAAACGCCGAGACGGGGCGCAATATTTTTGAAATTATTGTAGCGCAGCGACCGGTTTGAAAACTGAACCGGCGTGCTTGCGCCCGGAATACCGGCGCACGGATTTGACCCTTTTGGAACTACCAAACCGTTACACGGGTCTGATGCTGGTCTCGACGGGTCATATGCTGCCGGAGAAAAAGAACTAATCGCGTTAAATTTGTCATACGGCTCGAAAAAGATAGAATAACGCGCGCCTAATTCAAGCGTAATATTTGGCTTAACCTTCCACGTATCGCCGAAATAAAACTCAAGATTGGTGTAGCGCGTGTGTGCGACCGCCTCTTTATCGGATTCGTTATAACCGAAAAGCGAGCCTTTGGTTAAGATGTCTGCCAGCGTGTTTCCCGAATTGTTAGAACCCCAGGTTTGCGGACCCCAAAATTGCGGCGTTTCGCATTGCGGGCAGGAATCTTCGTTTTTACCGGCTTTATCAAATAAAAAGCCCATTTTAAATGTATGATTTCCCGAAACTTTTGAAAAATCATCTCTTATCGAATAAATATCAAGCGAGTTGTTAAACGGTGCTTCTATCTGTAAAGCAGGTCCGCGAGTGCTTGTGAACGGCGGAATTCCGCTCCAAAAAAGCGCGTGCGGGCGATTTACGCCGTTGACCTTTATGCTGTCGGAAAAATATCCCGGAATCGCCTGATTAATCTGCGCGTTAAGAGTTCCGCCGGTGCCGGGCGTGACGTGAATTCGGTTAGCCGAATAAGAAAACTGAACTTCATTGACCGCAGTAGTTGAAAGCGTCGAAGTTAATTTAATCGCCGCCTGTCGCGCCGGCTGCGCCCAACTGCTTTCGACCGACGGAAAAGGATCATCGCCCCATAATCCGGCGGTCAGCAGAATCGGAGCCGCATTTGTCCAATGGTCTTGCGTATATCGTCCGAAAATGTGATTTGATTTGGTGATATTTGCGTCAATGCGAACATTTTCTTCGCGGAAATTTATCGGCGAGTTCAGCGACTCTGCCCAGTTAGTGCAATCTCCGGCAGTACTGGTTCGATTCGGCAAAGGATATAACTGGACTAGCAGCAATCCCGCCGGACTTAAAGCCGATTGCGGAATTATTTGATTTGTAGAGCCGGGACGACCGTTTCCAATCAGCCCGCCATTGCAGTTTCTGCGCGCCGGGTCGCTAAAATCGCCGCTTCGCTCGGCGAGAGTCGGAACGTTGCCGGAGCGCGTTTGACCGCGAAGTTCTTTATTAAACTCCTCGGAAAAGAAAAAGAAAAGACGGTCTCTGCTGGGCTTAAATAAAGGTCCGCCTTCGCCGAAATTAGGAAACGGCAAAGGTCCGCCGAGCGAAAATCCGTAATCGTTCCGTCGCAGTTTGTCTTTTCCGTTTCCGCCTCTTTTAGCGAAAAATTCGGTGGCGTTCAAAGCGTCGTTGCGACCGAAATAAAAAAGACTGCCGTGAAACTTGTTTTCGCCGCCGCGCGTGACGATTGAAATTATAGAACCGGCGGCTTGCCCGTATTCGGGACCGTAGCTGTTGCGGAGCATTTTAAACTCGGCAATCGCTTCAATTGACGGATAAATTAAAATCGTGCGGTTTGAACCCGTATCGTTGTTGTTCGCGCCGTCCGTCAAAAACAGATTACTCTGGGCTGAGTTTCCGTTGACGGAAAAATCAACGCCCGAAAATAATCCTTTGTTTTTGCTGTCGAAATTATTGGCAGCCGATACGCCCGGCTGCAGCTGAGTCAACTGCACAAAACTGCGACCGTTGAGCGGCAATTCGCGCACCTGCTGACCGTTGACGACCTCGCCGAGCGCAGCCGTTTCGGTTTGAACCTGAAGAGCGTCGGCGGTAATTGTTACCTGCTGTTCGACCGCGCCAATCTTTAAGGTTAAATCCTGTCGGGTGACGGACGAAACGTTGACGACTACGTTTTCAACCAAAACCTTGCTGAAGCCTGCGTGCGAGGCAGAAACTTGATAAGTTCCGATTGGTAAATCGGGGAAAGTGTAATTACCGTCGCTGCTGCTGGTCGTCGTTCGCTGCAATCCGATGCTGGATTGCGTGGCGATAACAACCACGTCGGGAACGGCAGCCCCGCTTGGATCTGTCACCGTGCCGGTAATTTGTCCTGAAGTTTTTTGCGCCGCAGCCGGAAAGGCGAAAATTAACAACAAAAACGACAGAACCGTCATTATTGCTCCAACTTTCAAAAATTCTCTTTTCCATAAAGCCAATTTGCGAAAAGTTAAGTTTTGAAGGGGATGCGCTTTACTCATATAAATATCCTCCTGCTAAATTACTTTTAAGAAAATTACTGAATTACTGCCTGCTCAATTTTATTCCGGCTGACCAATTAAACCGCATCCGGCTCTCCTGCTTGCAAAAGTGAAGTTCAAGTTAAATTGGTTATTTATCAAAAGACGTTTTGCGGTCTTTTAATTGCTTTCGACTGCCAGATGTGCTAAATACTTTGTTGTATGACCAAACAAAAGTTAATATAATTCAAAATGTATGTCAAGATGATTTTGAAACAATTGTGAACAAATTGTGAAATTGTTATTAAACGAGCAATTTTCTATATGACGCAAGCGGCAAAGCCGCCTGACGATTGTTAGCGAAATAATGTTTATCGGGTTTATAGAAAATGCTTTACTTGCATTTTGATAATGAATTAAAATTGCGAATCGCCGGATTTGAGCTTTAGTTTTATAGAAAATTTTATTCGCGGTTTGTTCAAGCGAAATTTAGTTTCATCGGTTCGGATAACCTTTAATAATCGGAGTAATCTCTGAAGTGTCGCATCGCTTAAAAATAATTTTTATCGGAGTGTGGGCAATCGGCGCAATGTTTCTGTGCGTTAATCAAGTCGTCAAATCCGGTAAAATGACGGTGGACGAATACCAGAAATGGATTTCCGAAACTTACGATTTTCGTTTCGGCGCGGACAAGCCTTTCGCTCCGTCAAACGCGGCAACCTTTAACGGCAAATTCATCAACGGTGAAAATTTTATTTCGTCGGCTCGCTGCGCGACCTGTCATACGGACATTCATCCGCAATGGAGGCAATCGGCGCACGCCAACGCTTTCCGCGAGCCTTTTTATCAGAAAAACGTCAAAGATTTAATCAGTCAAAAAGACATTTCTTACACGCGCCACTGCGAAGCGTGTCATAATCCGGCGGCATTGTTTTCGGGTGCTTTGACCGATAAACCGCAGTTTAAAAATCGTCCGTTCGACGACGAAGGCGTGTCGTGCATCGTCTGTCATTCGATTGAATCGGTCAATGGACGCGGTGTCGGCGGTTACACGATGGGCGAACCGGCGATGCTGCAAAAAGCGGACGGCACGAAAATCATTGACGCGACCGACCAGCAAATTCTCAATAACGTCGAAGACCACAAACGCGCGATGATGCGCGACGTTTTGAAAAACCCCGAATTCTGCAACGCCTGTCATAAATCGCAAGTTCCGCGCGAGATGAACGATTACAAATTCTTGCGCGCTTTCGCCGTCGGCGACGAACTGCAAATGTCTTCTTTCTCGAAGGAATCGCCGCATCCGTTTTACGTGCGCGACAAAGCCGACTGCAATTCGTGTCATATGCAGAACGCGCCCGCGCCGCATTTTGACGTTTCGGCGCACGACGGCGTTGTCGCGTCGCATCGCTGGGCGGCGGCGAACACGGCAGTTCCCGCCTTTTACGGCTACAAAGAACAACTCGCCGAAGTCGAAAAATATTTGCAGGACGACAAACTCGGCATAGACATTTTCGCGCTCAGAAAAAATTCGCCAGACAATTCAGATAAAGAAGAATTTATCGCGCCCGTCAATCATTCGAGTTTTAAAATCAACGCTAACGACGTTTTGACGGCTGACGTTGTAATTACAAACAAAAACATCGGACATTCGTTTCCGCCCGAACTCAGAGATTTTTACGAAGCGTATGTCGAATTTACCGTCGCGGACGCGAACGATAAGATTTTGTATAAATCCGGCTACATCAAACCCGACGGTTATTTAGACGAATTTGCGCACAACTACAAAACTTATCTGGTCAAAGAAGACGGTTCGGCCAATGAGCTGCATTACATCTGGCTAACTCGCGTGATTCCGCAAAATCTGGCGATTCCATCGGGGCGTTCCGATGTGGCACGCTATCGTTTTAGTGTTCCTGCAGATTTAAACGGGCAATTAAAACTCACGGCCAAACTTAAATAT
>JBPCRW010000300.1:0-4726 GCA_050996405.1 Pyrinomonadaceae bacterium
AACTATTTGAATTATTTTTTGGTTTGATAAAGTACAAAACAGCATTTCCAATTAAAAGCACAAATATAAGCCAAATAAACGGATGTTTATATAAACTTAGCCAACCTTCTTTTTCAACAACTAAAAAATTTCCGATTTTCGGCAGAAGTAATGCTACAAATAGGAAATAAGCGAAAAGACAAATACGCCACGCTCGAAGGCTGATTAATTTCAGTTGGTCGAAAAAAGACTTTCCGACGATTATCATAATTCCGCCTAAAAGAAACGTCACGCCGAAACCGTAAAAAATTGTGTTCCAATCAAAGTTTATATTACCCAGAATTGCAAGCGTTATAAACAAAGACCCGAAAAAAATAACTGACAAAATGATATACGTGAAAAAGGTTCTTTTGAGTTTCATTTGCCTGCCGTCCGCGCCGATGTATAAATTAAAAATAAAGGGAATACTCATCAAAAATATTCCCTCTGTTTTCAATCCGATTGCGGCTTGTTTCGTTTGTAAATAAACAAAACTAAATGACTAATCAATGTAGCAATCAATAGCCACATTATCGGTTCGCTGAATATGCCTATTACTTTATTTTCAATTTTTGCGGATGCGCCGCCAAAATTTTTATTCAAAATAAATCCGCCCACTAATATAATAACTATTAGTGTCATCGAGGCTTTGTTATTTATTTTTTTTACATCGATAACGAGAAAATAAAAACTGCATAGAAAAGCTATTCCGGTCAACCAGAAAAAAACCGCGCCGTATAGGAAATCATTATTATCTGTGTTATAAACAGCTTCCACCCAATACGAGAGATTGATTATAAGAAGCACCAATACAATAAAACTAAGTATTATCTTCCAAGTTTTGCTACTCATATTTCCTCCAATACCTGATTATTTACTGATAAATTACCGATAAAGGGAATGCTTATAGTATTCCCTTTATCGGTAATTTTAACTATTTACATTTCGATTCACATTTTGAAGGGACATCCGTTAGACAGTTATCTCTTATATCTCTGGCTGCATCATTCTGAACAGTTGTCCCTCCTGATACAAACACTTGACATATAAGTCCTCCCACGGCGGCGGTATAAACACCGATTACTATACAGCCACCCGTTCCAAGCAGTAACGCACCAAGATTATTTTTTAAGGTTGCATTATATATATTATTGCAACTGTTGGTTTCTCTTTTGCGACACTCTTCGCAAGTTTCTGGCTCGCTACCCAGTCCTGAATCTCCAAAGTCCCACATTCCGCCGAACGGGTCGTTGCAACCGCTAAATGGGTCTATCGACGCCTTAATTTGGATTCAAATAGATAATAAAACCTCCAAAATTGGAAACTCCATTAAGCGTTTCAGCTTACTGAAGGATGATCTCTGAAATACTCCTTCGATTTAGGCAGCAGCAGCAAAAAAATCAGAAAGAGAAGATTATGCCAGAAGAAGGGAAAATGGAATAAGCCAGTCCATCCCTCGAACAAAATGGCATCTGCATTTTCGGAATATGTAAATAAGCCGACTGCGCCCGTCAGCATAAAAAATATCATCATTATCCGAGTATATCTTTTGCTCTTTAATTGTTTTCCATTTTCGAGGATCAAATGAATGATATTTACGAAAAGAAGAACCACTATTGTTAAAGAAGCAACAAATATACACCATTTGTAAAAAAACAATTTAACGTATCCGAACTGGAAGTTATAAATTAAGGCTTCGTCGTTTAAGTAGCCGCTGATTGAACGAGCGATCAAAAATAACACCCCAATTATAATTATAAATAAATTGACAATTTTCATTTGATTACCTCCTTATAAATAGCAAAAGCAGCAGAATAAATTTAAAAACGCTGCTACTTTTGTGCTTATGGTAACTATTTACTACACGCCGGACATTTATCAATCGCGGCTTCAATGCAGCCATCTCTATCATGATTACAGGACATATATCCCGCAGTCGCGCCGGCGATACCGCCAATAAGCCCTCCTGCGACCGCTCCAATAATAGTTCCGCCGCCCGGCTCAATAAATGTGCCTATGCCTGCTCCGGCTTCCCCTCCTGCCAGCAAGCCTCCTCCTGCTTCGCCAGCCGTTCGTTGCCATAAGCAGGAGCCATAGTTAGATTCGCAAATTCTTTTTTGTCTTGCTCGACACTGTTCGCAAGTTTCTTGTTCTCCTGTTCCTTCACCAAAGCCCCGTTTCCAAAGCCATCATTCCGCCGAACGGGTCGTTGCAACTGCTAAACGGGTCTAGTGATGAAAGGTCAATACCGTAATCTATTGGACATTTGAATTATTTTTGGGTTTGATAAAGTAGAGAATGAAGTTTCCAGCCAGAAGCGCGAGTAAAACCCAAATCAATGGATGTTTATACAAACTCAACCAACCTTCATCCGCTACTACTAATGGATTTCCAATTCTTGGTAATAGTATTACTGAAAATACAACAAAGGAAAATATGAACAATCTCCAACCGATAAGACTAACTCGCTTGAGTTTGTCCATAAAATACAAACCCGTTACTCCCACCAGCATAAGCAGAACGCAAGTTAAGCCATAACCCCAAAACACTGTTTTTATCAAAAAGTCAAAGTCTTGACCTTCGCCTGCTGTTAAAGTGATACCGACAAAAGCAGCGGAGGCAATTATCCATATTAATAAACAAAATAAAGCCCATAACCGAATATTTTTTCGCATATCTTACTCCTTCCAACTTTGCAGCATTTCAACAAACTGTTTTGTTACAAAGCGATAAATAAAATTGGTGAAGGAACGAATTACAACTCCGGTCGATTTTATTTCATTGATTCCTTCTCACCTATAATCTTTTTAAGCATCGGCATTAAAATCCGAAAAACCAATAGAAAAACACTGCTCATAAAAAAAGGAAAATCGAATAATCCAATCCATCCAGAATTTAGAATTGCATCAAAATTCTCAGAATATAAAAAAGTAAAACTAAAAGACGTTGTAAGACTTAGAGCAATAAACATCCATAGAGTATACTTATCATTTTTCACATATCTTCCCTCTTTAACAATTTTATTGAAGATGTTTACAAAAAGTAAAAGAGCTGTAGTAACAAGTAATGCGAACAGTCCCCATCTAAAGAAAAATAAGTCAAAAAAAGTTATTTCAGACCCGTAATTAGACATTTCATCGTTTGATAAACCAATCGTGCAACGGATTGCTAACCACAGAACTCCGACTACAATAAAAAAACTATTTACTGCTTTCATATTTCTTGCCTCCTATAATTATTGAAAGAGCAAAACCTATTTATTAAGATTTTGCTCTTTTTCTATTGATTCAGCTATTTATTACAAATTGCACCGCATTTATCTGCATTCAAAAGGGACTCGTAACAAGTATCTCTTTCATAACCACAGGACATCATGCCAGATATTCCTCCTCCTACTGCTCCAATTAGTCCACCTGCAATACCTCCAATTACATTGCCAATTGCAGGAACAGCAGTACCAATCGCTGCTCCTGCCCCACCGCCGACGACAAGTCCGCCTGCGGCTCTACCTAAAGTCCGATCCCAATTACAACCACTATAGTTATTGTCACAAATCCTTCTCTGTCTTGCTCGACACTGCTCGCAAGTCTCCTGTTCGCCGCCCAACCCTAAATCTCCAAAGTCCCACATTCCGGCAAACGGGTCGTTACAACTGCTGAACGGGTCTTGCGAGGGGACATAATAATTGACATCCATAGTGTTGGACGGGTCGGCAAATGAATAGCCGTCGTTGCCGAACAGACAAGGATCATCTGCTGAATTGATAGATGACGAATCAACTTTTGAATCGGCAAACGAAGTTATGTAGTTGACGTTTTGAATTTGCAGAAGGCTGTTCTGGTTAATCTTTTGAATACCAAAGAAATCTTTAGGCTGGTCGCGCTGGTAAATTAAGCTGGCATTTTGCGCCTTGATGGCGTTTTGCAGTGTTCCGCGCGCATCGTATTGAAATTGGAAGTGCCTGCCGTCCGCGCCGATATATTCCGTCAATGCCCCGCGCGCGTTGTAAGAATATCGGCGCGATTTTCCGCGCGAGTTTCGCATTTCCACAATGCGTCCGGCTTGGTCACGAATAATTTGACTCCACGAGCCGTCGTTTTTAACGAGTTTTGTCAAAGCACCGCTTGCGTCGTATTCCGTCCGAAAACCGTTTCCGCGATTATCGCTTTTGCGGGTGACTTTGTTGTTCGCGTCATACTCGTAATTGTAAGTTAAACCGGAAGGCAGCTTTTCCGCTATTTTCCGTCCGGCAGCATCATAAGCCTTTTCAAAGCGTCCGATGTCCGAATAAACAAAAGCGGTTTCGTGTCCTTTGTTGTCATACTCGAAATTCATTGACAGTCCGTTTTCGACTTCCTGATGAGCTATCTTGCCGTTCCGATTGAAATTTGTCCGCACATTTTTTCCGCCTCTTTGAGTGCGGCTTTCGGTTAAATTTCCGTCGTTGTCATAATTTAGCTCGGTGCGTTCACCATTTTCGACGGTTGCGGCTAGCTTGCCGTTTGGAGAATACTCGAAAATCTTTTCGCCGCCCGGCATCTGTTGACGAGTTAATCGTTGCTGCGCGTCATAACTGAAAGTTTGTGCCGCGCCGTTCGCATCCGTCACTTGAATTGGACGATTTGCTTCATCGTATCCGAGTTTTGCGAGAATGCCGCCCGCGTCGTCAACTTCGGTTAAATTGCCGCGTTCGTTGTGTTGAAAGATG
>JBPCRW010000022.1:0-8112 GCA_050996405.1 Pyrinomonadaceae bacterium
ACAAAGCCGACATTGACGCTTGCGATACGATTCTGGTGAATTTCGTCAAGCCGAGCGTCGGGACGAGTATGGAAGTTTTATACGGCTGGGAACGCGGGAAAAACGTAATTTTAGTCGCGCCGCCGGAAACCAATGTTAGCCCGTGGCTCGTTTATCACAGCCATCAGCTTTTTCAAACGATTGAAGATGCGGTTAAATATATCAATGAATCCGAAATTTCCTGAACCGCGATTTATTCCGTTCGATTTTCAAACGCTTTCAATCGAAGAGCAAACGCGCCGCGCCGAAGAATTTTATCAAACGCTCAGGCAGCGGCGAACCGTGCGCGATTTTTCCGACGAAGCCGTGCCTTTTGAATTGATCGAACAGGCGATTCGGGCGGCGGGAACTGCGCCGTCGGGCGCGAATATGCAGCCCTGGCGTTTCGTCGTCGTCAAAGACGCGGAAATAAAAAGAAAAATTCGCGTTGCCGCCGAAGAAGAGGAATATAAAAGTTATCACGGGCGAATGTCTGAAAAATGGCTGCGGCGATTGGCAATTTTAGGAACGGACGAGCATAAACCGTTTCTCGAAATCGCGCCGTATTTGATTGTCGTTTTCCGCATCACTTCAATCACCGAAAACAGCGAAACAGAACCGACTTATTACTCGCAGGAATCGGTCGGCATCGCCGTCGGAATGCTGCTCGCCGCGCTGCATAACGCCGGACTTGCAACCTTGACACACACACCTTCGCCGATGAAGTTTTTACAGGAAATCTTAGGTCGCCCGAAAACCGAAGTTCCGTTCGTGCTGATTCCGGTCGGGCTTCCGGCAGCGGGCGCGCGCGTGCCGGACATTTCCCGCAAACCGCTCGAAGATATAATGACCGTTATTTAGATAGCTGGAGAATCTAAAAAGTTCCTTTTATGCACATTGTTCCGGCAACTGCTTCAACTATGTTCTCCGCCGCAAATATGAGAACGAAAACATTTCTCAATAGCCTTTGATTTTGGCTGGTTTAGGGTAAAATATTTCGCCCATGAGTCGCGGCTTCGCCTCAAGAACCTGCTGAATTTGTTGTTACAGTTTGGAGACTAAATCGTCCCGATATTTTAAATCGAAACGAGCGAAATCCCAACAATTTGAAATTGTTTTTAGATGACCACAGATAAACACGGATAAAAGTTCTTTCTATTCATCCGTGTCAATCAGCGCGAAGCCGAACTCCGGGCGATAAGTTTTACGCAAGTGAGCCGGAGTTTCCGTTAAGGTAACTTCAAGCGTCGGGCGAACAAAGGCTTCGAGCAGATGCCCGCCCCAAAACCTGACGCGGCGCAAAATGTGAGTGATTAAGCGAGAGTAGCCGTCCTGACTCTAGATGAAGTTAATAATCTGGAAAAGATTTTTGAAATAAATCCTTAAATACTTGAAAACTTAGGTTTTGTTAATCCTACGTTCATCCTTCAAGTTGTAATGTTGAATTACAAACCACGGGTTTGAATAAAATATAGGAGTTATAAAATGAAAAAAATATCAGTCGCAGCGGCAACCTTGTTTGCTTTAGTGTTTGGCATCAGTGCTTTATCGGCGAATGCTCAAACAAAGAAAATCGGGATGACGAAAGCGAAAGCTATCGCTATGAAACAGGTTTCGGGAAAGATCCAATCGAGCGAACTTGAGAATGAAAAAGGCAAATGGATTTATTCCTTTGATGTTCGCAACTCGAAAGGGACAATCACCGAAGTAAATATTGATGCTTACACGGGAGCAGTTGTCGCAGTTGACGAGGAAAATCCCCAAAAAGAAGCCGCTGAAAAACAGCAGGAAAAAATGGAAAAGAAAAAAGGTTCACATAAAAACTGAACTTTTATAACCGAGTTCCACTGAATAATATGCTGGTGTCCAAAAGGTCAATGCCGAAAGCCGTTGACGTTTGGACATCAGCATCAAAACAAATTGATTTAATACCTTTTACACAAGATTAGCCGGAGTCGTAATTATCTTTAGCTTAGAAAAATGTAAAGAGTTGTAGGAAAGGAAGAAATGAGCGAAATAATTGACAACGCCGCGCAAACTACGGCACAAAGAAATTCGGATAACCCGGGAATTACGCCGCGCGGACTACTGAGTAAAGTTCCGCAGGTCACGGTGTTTTTCTGGATCATCAAAGTTTTATGCACGACGGTCGGCGAAACCGCTTCGGATTTTTTGAACGTCAATCTCGGTCTCGGTCTGAACGGCACGGCAATCGCCGCCGGAATTTGTCTGGCAATCGTTCTCTTTTTCCAATTTAGGGCAAAAAAATACATTCCCGCGATTTACTGGCTGACAGTCGTGCTGATCAGCATTTTCGGCACTCTGATTACGGATATTCTGACCGACAGCATCGGCTTTCCGCTCGAAGCCAGCACCGTTATTTTTAGTGTCGCGCTGGCGATCACATTTGCCTTGTGGTATTTCAAAGAAGGAACGCTCTCAATCCATTCCATTTTCACTACCAGAAGAGAGGTTTTCTATTGGCTAGCCATTCTTTTCATCTTTGCTCTCGGAACTGCAACGGGCGATTTAATGGCGGAGCGCGATTGACGACGTTCTGACCAAAGTTCGCGCGAGTCAACCGAACGCCGGAGCAAGCGGAGCATCTCTCGAATCGTTCATTAATATAATGGACAACCTCGGTAAACAGGACGCAAAACCGCAGACGACCGCAACACCTCCCGTCGCCGCAAATTCGTCAGGCAAACCGCTCGGAGATCTTTCCGCCTACCGTAAAATCGCCGAAGATATGTCGCGGTTGGTTAAAGCCGGTAATCTGACAAGCGCAAAATCAAGAGCTGGAGATTTGGAGTAGGCGTGGGACAATGCCCAACCAAAACTGTGCCCAACAAACCAAGAAAAATGGACGTTGATGGACAACGCGATTGATGTCCTGAAGAAAATCCGCGCCAGCAGTCCGAACGCTGCCGCAAGCAGTTCTTTTCTTGATTCATTGATCGGCTTAATCAATAATCTCAATCCACAGAAGTAAGCAAATTTGAAAATAAAGGACAATTAGAGATATAGCCGTAAAGCAGAGAAATTTCGCATAATTTTGTATTTTTGGAATTACCTTCAGCAAGGTAACGGGATATTCTTTTCAAAATAAGAAATCAAAAAATATCCGCTTCTGTGTGGGTTTATCGCACGTCCCCTCCCGTCTGTCCTCTTACATTTTGCGTTATTGCTTTTTCAGTTTTTCAGCAACGCAAAAAGGCGAAAAGTCATTTTTGTTTTTGCAGCCAGCCGTCTAATAATTCTTGAACTAAAACCGAGTATTCCTTTTTTTGATCAATCAATAAATGTTTAACCGCCGTATAAGTTTCTTTTTTGACGTAAGCCGTCGCTTGTGCGAAATCATTACTCGAACGCTTCGCCCGCGGTCGCACGCGCCTGATTGTTTCCGGCGCGGCTGAAGACGAATCTAAGATTATTTTTTCTTTCGGCTCGACGGCTGGCTGCCGGCTCTCGGCTGCCGGTTTCACCTTCCGCAGATTTGTAAATCGGTTACTTGCCATAGTTTTTCAAAATTTCTTTTCCTAGCACGTTAAACTCATCGGACGCGGCTTCACCGTTTTTCAATTTACCAACGGTTGTGCCTTCTAAAGCAGCGCGTTTCAAAATCACCCGCCGGTGTATTTCGGTTTCAAAAAAAGGAGCGTTTAAATCTTCTTTCAACAAAACCTTTGCATCCGCGCCGGCGCGGCTGCGCGGCGTTATCAAAGTAAATAAAACTTTGTAGTTATTGGCGTTAAAACTTTCCAAGGTTTCAATTATTTTGAAAAGCGCGTCAAGGCTCAACGCGTCCGGCTCGCTCGGTATAATCACTAAATCACTTTCGGCGCAAATTGTTTTTAACTCGTCGGCGGTCGGACGGGCTGGCGTATCCAAAATCAAAAATTTGTTTTCACCGGCTTGCTCGTCTAAATCTTCTTGGCTGACTATCTCAAACGGCAATTTGCCGCGTTCCTTCCAAGCCAGCGCGCTTTGGTTTGGGTCGCCGTCAACTAACAAGACTTTGTTCTTTTTGCCGCTTAGAAATGCCGCTAAGTGAATCGCGGTTGTTGTTTTCCCGACTCCGCCTTTGAAGCTCGCAAAGGAAATGATCATATTTATTCTCCTGCGGGTAATTTATCAGATTATTACGCAAAGTCAAATAACAGTTTTTCAGAGAACCGATTTTTCAGTTTTTCAGTTTTTTGCGTTGCTAAAAACATTTTATGTTTTTCGTTTCAAAAAACCGTGTCTTTGGATTTATTAGCCGAAAAATATAAACCGGCATAATAGCGCGATGTTATGCCGGTCTGCCAGCAAATTATTAGGAACGGGTCCGTGACAGATTTTCGATAATCAATAAGAACCTGAAAATCCATTTTTGTGATAAGATTCAATTATGAGTGTTGTATCGACTTCAGAAATTAAATTAACCAGAACGAAAGCGGGCGTGATTCGCGTCGGAGACACTCGTGTATCTTTGGACTCGGTGATTATCGCTTTCAATCAAGGTTCTGCGCCGGAGCAGATTGTTTATGATTACGACTCTCTGACGCTGACGGAAGTATATGCGGCAATCAGCTATTACCTCCAGCACCGCGAAGAAGTGGATTCCTATCTCGCCGGTCGAGCCGAACAAAATAAGAGTTTGCGCGAATCCGTCGAAGCGCGGTTTAATCACAAAGGACTGCGCGAGAAATTGTTAGCCCGCCGCCGCAACGCCGCCTGAATTTTTCAATGCTGCTGCTTTCGGACGAAGATTTTAACAATCGCATTGTGCGCGGGCTACTGCGCCGCTTTCCATTTCTCGATCTAGCGAGGGCGCAGGACGTAGGTTTGGCGGGGAAGCACGACACGGAAGTTTTGGAATGGGCGGCGAATGAGAAAAGATTGGTTTTAACTCACGATTTCGCCACGATGCTCGATTACGCTTACAGCCGGATTGAACAAGATTTGCGAATGCCCGGCTTGGTCGCCATTTCGCAGGATTTGCCAATCGGAGAAGCGATAGAGGAATTGACTATATTTATCGAATGCAGCTTGGAAAATGAATGGGAAAATCAAGTTGTTTTCATTCCGTTAAAAACTTAATTAAATATTTCAGCCTGAAAAGTTAAAGAGCGAGTAGAATCTTCGCCGACCGCGCGATTTCCTTTTGCGCGACAATCTCCTGCCTGACGGCTTTTTCCAACTCATCCATTGAAAGATGTTCCTTCTCCAACGCTTCGGATTTCACAGGCTGAATTTCTTCGTCGAATTTTAGTTCCGTCGGCTTTTCCTTTTCGATGTCATTACGATTATTCTCCGACGCGGAATTTCTGTTATCAACCGGCAGCGAATTTTCTCTGACCGACCGTTTCACTTCCGATGAGATTTCCTGCGATTGAGCGATTTCGCGGCTCGTCGCGGATTCTATTTGCCGTTTTTGCAGTCGTTCGTTTTCTCCGGCGACGAGATTCGCAAATTCACCGGCAGCATTTCGGGCGGTAAATTCTTCCCGAATGTTACTGAAACTCGTTCGCCCCGTTTCTTTCTCCAGAGCTTCGGTCAAAAACTGTCTTTCGTTTAATAATTTATTCTGCGGATTGAAACTTCGTTGGGTCGCCCTTTCTCTGGCAAAATCAATCGCTTCTTTCGCTTGTTGACTGTTCTTCTGCGCGGCATCGCAGCCGATTGATTTTGTTTGCAAAGCCCGTTGGCAGATTCTTTGCGCCTGAAAATCGTATTTGACTTCCAACTCCAACGCGCGGGATTTCATTTCCTGCGGGTCGAAAGCCTTTGTTTCTCTACCCTGCCAGGCGGCGATCTGTCTGATTGCGGCATCGTTTTTGACCGTCTTTCCTCCGAGTTCAAATTTGCCTTTGACTGCTTCGGTTTCCTTTTGAATTTCCATCCCGCGGCGGCTGTTTTCCTTCAAGTATTCGTGAGTAAAGCCTTTGATTTCCGGTGCTTTCGTTTTCCGGTCAATCTCAATTTCGTAACCGAGTTTTTGCAGTCTTTCGGCTAAGAAGACGCAGCATGTTCCCGATCAGAGTGCCGGCATTGCAACGATTATGGATTATTATGCCGACGACAGCCTGCACGTTAAAACCGACGGGCGCGGCGCAACTTCCACCTACGCTTACGACAACCGTAAACTGCTGACCAGAATTGATTACGCGATGACGGGCGCGCCCGTTCCGCCGCCCGCCCAGACGAATAATTCTTCGCCGACCGGCTCGTTTGACGGAGTGGACGAAGCGAACCAAGCCGTTTGGGGATGGAGCCTGGACCCGGACAGCCCGACCGTTTCAAACGCGATTTATTTTTACATTGACGGAGCCGCCGGTGCGGGAGCGTTCGTCGGCAGCGCGGTAGCGAATGAAATGCGGACGGACGTTAATCAGGCGACCGGGCAGCCCGGCAATCACGGTTTCAGATTCGATATTCCGGCGCAGTATGCGGACGGAACGCAGCACGCGATTTACGCTTACGGAATTGATAACGGGACGAATAATCCGACGCTGCTGACAGGCTCGCCGAAGACTTTTACCTTCGGCACGCCGCCTTCTGCGCCTCTAGCACCGACTCCGACTCCGACACCAACGCCCGCGCCGCCTTCGTGTTCGGTCAGTCCGACAACCGTCAGGCATTGCGAAGACGGCGGCGGTTACTGGGATTACGACGCTTGCGAATGTGTGCAGCAAGGCGGCTGGGGAGGATTGTCCTACAACAGCGTCGCTTCGAGTGATAAAACGAGAACCGACCAGAAGGTCAAGAGAGATAAAAAACTTAAGAAGACTAAAAAAGTTAAAAATAATACGGGCGGCGTGACGATGATGAGCGCGGCTGCGCCTGCCGACCCGCCCGACAATCCGCCTCCGGGCGGCGGAACTACGGGTTCATCGCCCTACGGCTTTTTGGACGGAGTGAACCAGGCGGAGCGGACGGTAGTCGGATGGAGCTTTGACCCGGACAACCCGGAGGCTTCAAACATCATTCATTTTTATATGAATGGTCCGGCGGGACAAGGCGTGTTTATCGGCAGCGCGACGGCGAACGAAGCGCGACCGGATGTCAATCAGGCATATAATATTCAGGGCAATCACGGCTTTAAATTTGAACTTCCCGTCAGCGCGCAGGACGGGGCGCAGCATACGATTTACGCTTACGGGCTGGATACGGGAGCGGACGCGCCGGCGATGCTCAGCGGCTCGCCAAAGAGTTTTACGTTTACTTACGCCGCGCCGAATCCGGTATTGAACAGCAGCGTAATTTACAGTTACGACGCGCCCGGCAACCGTGTGAGTATGACGGATTCAGCCGGAACGCAAATTTATGAATACAATCAACTGTCGCAGATGACGGCAGAAACGCGCTCTTTCACGGACGCGCTGCCGAACGCGCCGCAGGCGAACAACAGCTTCAGACTGCAATATGCTTATTCCCTGTCGGGGCAACTGCAATCATTGACCGACCCGTTTGGGCAGCAAATAAATTATGGACACGACAAGGCGGGCAGGTTACAATCGGTGACGGGAAGCGCGTTCGGCGGCGTGACGAGCTACGCGAGCAGTCCGCATTACAGAGCGTGGGGCGGATTGCAGACTCTGACTTATGGAAACGGCGCGCAGATGAATCTTTCGTTCAACAATCGTCTGCAAGCGACGGATTACAATTTATCGAAAAACGGGCAATCGGTGATGCAGAAAAGCTATCAGTATTACGCCGACGGCGCATTAAGATATACGCAAGACCAGCTCGATTCGAGATTCGACCGGCTTAATAAATACGACCAGATGGGCAGAATCACGGAAGGCAAGACGAGCGCGGAAGCCAGAGGCGGGACGGTCGCTCAAACGGATATGTCCACACAGCTTCCCTATCGCCAGTCTTACGCTTACGATGCTTTTGACCATTTGACGCAGCGGAATAATCTGCACTGGGGAGTAGATTACTGGCAGGGCAATTCCAACAACATCTCCTACGCTTACCAGAACAATCGAATTACCTCAGGCATCGGCTACGTTTATGACGCGGACGGGCGAATAACGCAGACCGGCTACCCTGATGATTCTGCGGAATCAACTTATGACGCATCGGGGCAATTAGTCAGAATCA
>JBPCRW010000030.1:0-11525 GCA_050996405.1 Pyrinomonadaceae bacterium
GAATGGGAATTAACTGGGGCGACACGGTTGTTATTCAGGGCTGCGGCGCGGTGGGACTTGCGGCACTCGCGGTTGCCAAAAGCTCAGGCGCGCAGACAACAATTGTGATTGGCAGTCCGTCGGCGCGTTTAGAATTGGGACAAACCTTCGGCGCGGATTACACAATCAACATCGAAGAATTCACGGATTCGGCAGCGCGTCTCGATGAAGTGAAGCGGCTCACGAAGGGATTCGGCGCGGACGCGGTTATCGAATGCGTCGGCTCGCCGTCGGTCGTTCCCGAAGGCTTCGAGATGTGCCGCGACGGAGGAAAATATCGCGTTCTCGGTCATTACGGCGACGCTGGAACAGTGCCGATAAATCCGCATGTCATTACCCGAAAACAGCTAACAATTTACGGCTCGTGGGCGAGCGAGCCTCGCCATATGGCTTCAGCAATCGAGTTTTTAAGGAAGCAGGGTGAGCGATTTCCCTTTGACCGACTGATTTCGCATAGTTTTCCGCTCGAACGCGCATTCGAGGCGTTGCAGACGACGGCGCAATGGGCATCGAGCAAAAGCGTGATTGTCCCTTGATTGTATGAGAAAAGTCATTTTGGCAATTGACGGCGGCGGAAGCCGCACGCGCTGTCTGGCGATAAACCGCGACGGAGAAATTCTCGGCGCGGGCGCGGGCGGCGCGTCGAATCATCTGCTCGTTGATAAAAAAATCGTCAAAGCATCGCTCGATAAAGCAGTGAACGAATCATTAGAACGGGCGAAGATAAATCGCGCGAAAGTTGTTTGCGTTTCGGCTGGACTTGCCGGAGTTGATTACGACGGCACGGGCGCGGACGAGATGCGGGATTTATTTCGTGAACTCGGTTTCGCCGACACGGTTATCAACGGCGATATGGTCATCGCTCACGCGGGCGCGTTAGCCGGAGGCGCGGGCGTATTGGCTCTGGCGGGAACAGGCTCTTGCGTTTTAGGCATTGACGTAAACGGCATTCGCGTCAAAGTCGGCGGCTGGGGACCGGTTTTCGGCGACGAAGGAAGCGCGTATCGTATCGGGCAGACGGCTTTGCGGGCGGCGGCGCGGGATTTTGACGGGCGCGGCGAAAAAACGGCTTTGCTCGACGCGGTTTTAAAGGAATTCGGTCTCGACGATTTTCAAAAAACGATTGAACTCGTTTATCTCAAAGGCTTGGAGCCGCGCGAAATTGCCGCTTTGAGCCGCACGGCTTACACGATTGCCGAAGCGGGCGACATTACCGCAATCAGAATTTTTGAACAGGCAGGCGAAGAATTGGCGGAAAGCGTCGCGGCGGCGATCAGACGTTTGAATTTGCGGGAAACAAAAGTTTCGTATCAAGGCGCGGTTTTAGAATCCTGCGCCATCACGCGCGAAAGAATGACGGAAAGTTTGAAAAAAGATTTTCCAAACATCGAAATCGTCGCGCCGAAATTTGCGCCCGTCATCGGCGCGTTTCTGCTCGGCTGCAAAGTGATTGGGTGGGCGTTTGACGAAAACGATTTTCAAGCGACTGAAAAAGCGCAAATTGGATAGAAGATGAACTTTAAAAATTATATTGATGGACTGCGAGCGATTCTCGAACGCATCGAAACCGAGCAGGAACAAAATATCAAACGAGCCGGTAAAATCGTCGCCGATTCAATATCACGCGGCGGAATTATTCACGCATTCGGCACAGGGCATTCGCACATTATCGCCGAAGAAGCGTTTTTTCGCGCCGGCGGAATTGCGGCAATCAATCCGATTTTGGATGAGCGTTTGATTTTTTTGAAAGGCGCGCTCGAAAGCACGCGCGCCGAACGCGAAAGCGGTTTAGCCAAGTCTTTGATTGAGCGCGAAGATGTCAGAAGCGAAGACGCGGCGATAATTATTTCAAATTCCGGGCGTAATGCCGCGCCGGTCGAAATGGCTCTGGAGATGAAGACGCGAGGCGTTGGCGTAATTGCGATAACGAGCCTCGAACAATCGCAAGCGGCGGTTTCGCGCCATTCGTCCGGCAAAAAAATTTACGAACTTGCCGACATAGCGATTGACAACTGTGTGCCGACGGGCGACGCGCTCGTTTCGCTCGACGGACTGAATTCAAAAACGGGCGCGTCTTCAACCGTCGCGGGCGCGGCAATCGTGCATTCAATCATTATCGAAGCGTTAAATGAACTGCTCAAACGCGGCAAACACGCGCCCGTTTTGCCGAGCGCGAATGTCGAAGGCACGACCGCCGAAACTTTGCGAGAGGTTCTCCGCCGTTATCAAAGCCGCATCAGGTATCTGGATTTGGAAACCGAGTTTGATTGATGAAAATAACTGCTGCATTAGCGGCTGAACCGGATTTGAATGAGTAATAATGCGATTTTGGAAGTCATCGCCTGCACGATTGAGGACGCAATTGAAGCCGAACGAGGCGGCGCAAATCGTTTAGAAATTATCAGCTGTTTTGAAACGGGCGGGTTGACTCCGCCATTTGATTTAGTTCGTAAAATTAAAGCGAAAGTTTCGCTTCCTCTGCGCGTGATGCTGCGCGAAAGCGAAGGTTATGAAGCTGCAAACGAAAAGGAAATCAAACGGCTCTGCGCGGCGGCGCGTGAATTTGAAGAAATCGGCGTGGACGGAATTGTTCTGGGTTTTTTGAAAAACAGCGAAATTGATTTTGAACTGACGCAAAAAATTTTGTCCTGCGCGCCGCATCTGAAAGCGACATTTCATCACGCTTTTGAAGATACGGCGGATAAGTTTGCGGCGATTGAAGAATTGAAAAATCTGGCGCAGATTGACCGGATTTTGTCGCACGGTGGGCAGGGAAACTGGACTGAAAAGTTTTCCCGGCTTGAAGATTACGCGCAGACGGCGCAGCCCGAAATCAAAATTCTGGCGGGCGGCGGCGTTGATGTTCGAGCAATCGAAATACTGAGAAGAAAAACGTCAATCACCGAATTTCATACGGGAAGCGCGGCGCGAACCAATGGGAAAGTTGATAAATCAAAAGTGCAGGAACTCGTGCGAGTTTTAAGAGGAAATTATGATTAAAGATTGGTCAGCCGAATACAAGCCGACGGAAAAATTATTCGCTTTGCCGGAAACAAAAGCGGATTGGGATAAGTATCGCTTGAGCGACGAGCAAGTCGAGTTTTTCAACGAAAACGGCTATTTGAAAGGCATACGAATTTTAAACGACGAGCAAATCGAAATCCTGTGCAAGGAATTGAACGAGTTGATGAATCCTGCACATCCAGCGCGTCAGCTTTTTTACGAATACAACTCAAACGAGTCGAGGGACCCGAACAAAATTTTGTTTCACGCGCTCGGCGCGTGGCGCGTGTCTCAAGCGTTTCACGATTTGTTATGGCATCCGGCTTTTACAGTTCCGGCTTCGCAATTATTGGTCGGCGCAGTTCGTTTCTGGCACGATCAGCTTTTCGTCAAACCCGCTCTCAGCGGCGGCGTGGTCATCTGGCATCAGGATTATTCATATTGGACGCGCACCGTTCCGATGGCGCATTTGACCTGCTGGATTGGACTGGATGATTCGACGACGGAAAACGGCTGTCTGCATTACGTCCCGCGCAGTCATCGCTGGAATCTTTTGCCGCGTGAAGATTTTGCCAATGATATGGACAAAATTCTGGACGCGCTGACCGACGAGCAAAAACGCGAATTTAAACCCGTTGCAATCGAACTAAAAAAAGGCGAATGTTCTTTTCATCATCCATTAATGGTTCACGGCTCATTTGCGAACACTTCGGAAAAACCGCGCCGCGCCGCCGTCATAAACGTCATCCGCGACGGCGTGGTTTCGGGTTCAAACGAACCGCTTCTCGAAGGCGTTTCCGTCATTCCGAAAGGCGAAAAATTAGACGGGCAATTTTTCCCGATGTTGTTTAATCCATCTAACGTTTCAGAGTGATTTGTATATGAATCGAAGAAATTTTTTAAATACAGCGATAACGACGGCTTTATTTGCCGCCGCGC
This sequence comes from Pyrinomonadaceae bacterium, assembly GCA_050996405.1. Classification (GTDB taxonomy): domain Bacteria; phylum Acidobacteriota; class Blastocatellia; order Pyrinomonadales; family Pyrinomonadaceae; genus JBPCRW01. Next base: position 3,982 of record JBPCRW010000030.1, read on the forward strand.
CTTCGTCTGTTTTCAGCCAGACAAAACGCAGCGCGGAAAAATCCAAACAAACCGCCGGACTTGCGGGAATGTCTTTGAAGGAATTGCGCGAAAAATATCGCCGCGATTTGTTCGACGATTTTCTGCCGTTTATGGACAAGTATGTAATTGACCACCAATACGGCGGGTTTATGTGCAACGCCGATTTTACGGGCGAGCGCGTCAACGACAATAAACTAAGCTGGTTTGAAGGGCGCGGCAGTTGGGTTTATGCGTTTCTTTATAACAATCTGGCGCGTGAACAGAAATATTTGGACGTGGCGCGAAAATCGCTCGAATTTGTTCTCAAGTCAAAGCCGAAAAACGAAGACGAATTGTGGTCGAAGGAACTGACGCGCGAAGGGAAACCGATTACACCGCCGGATGGTGAAGTCTACGGCGACCTTTTTATCGCCGAAGGCTTGGCGGAATTTTCCAAAGCGACGGGTGAAAAAAGCTATTGGAGCGAAGCGAAAAATCTGGTTCTAAAATGCGTCCGCATCTATGACCGACCAGATTATCGCCCGACAATAGGGCAAACTTATCTCGGCAAGGATGCGCGTCCGTTTCCCGGAGCGCGGATTCAAGGCGTGTGGATGGTTTTGATTCGAGTCATTACGCAGATGCTCAAAATGCACGCGGACGCAGAACTTGAAAAAATCGCCGCACGCTCGGTTGACGCGGTTTTAAATCATCATTTCAATCCCGAATTTCGCTTGAACAACGAACTGCTCAATCACGATTTATCGCGCCCTGCGAACGAATACGCGCAGCTTGTATATACCGGGCATTGCCTCGAAATTTCGTGGATGATGCTGTTTGAAGCGGAGCGTTTGAAGAACAAAAAACTTTTCGACACTTTCGCCGACAGATTTCGTCGTCACGCGAACGTCGCTTGGGACGACGTTTACGGCGGCGTTCTGCGCGATTTGATGAATGTCAATGAAGATCTCTGGACGCTGGATAAAGTTCTCTGGGCGCAGGAAGAAGTTTTAATCGGCAGTCTTTTCGTTTTCGAGAAAACCGGCGCGGATTGGGCGCGTGAGATGTTTAATCGGACATACGAGTATGTGACAAATACTTATCCGCTCAAAAAACACGGTTCACCCTTGTGGATGTATGCGGGCAATCGCAAGGTTGAATTTGAAGAATTCAAAACGCGCCCGAAGCGTGTCGAAAATTATCATCACCCGCGTCATTTAATGCTGAATATCTTGAGTCTGGAACGAATGATAAAACGCGGTTTTTAATTGTCGGGGCGATCCTTGTGGTCGCCCGCTAACTTGAGTCAAATTCAACGCAGCGGGCGAGGACAAGCCGTCGCCCCTACAAATCATTTGTGATTTGCAAATAATAGAGATGAGAATCCTGCAAAAATCTTTAGACATAATTTTTCTAATCATCGCTTTTCTTTTCGGCGGAATTGTTACAAATGCACAAACCCAAACAATAAGCGTTTCGGTCAATCGCGCTAAGGTCGAGCGCGGGCAGACAGTTGAAATAGCTGTTAAAACAGCGGACGGGAAATCGCCGCAGGCTTCAATTTTAAAACCGTCAATCGGCGGTGAAAACTTATCTTTGCAGAAAACCGAAAACGGCATTTACCGCGCAACAGTCAAGATAAATAAGGATGCGCCCGCCGGTTTGTATATCGCTCACGTTTGGACGGGCGAAAGGGAAAATCCGTCGGCGGTCGGCAAAGCGTCGTTTCGCGTCGGCAATATCGTGGCGGATTATTTCGTCTTTAATTATCTCGATAAACAAAAACCAGCCGAAGATTTGGACAATTATCTAAAGAGTTTTCGCGCCGTCGGCGGAAATTTTCTCGTCGCGCATAATCTTATCATTCCGAACGGCGCGTTTTACCCGTCAAGCGTCGCCAAAACCGACGTTAAAAAACGCGGCGCGGAAAATGATTTTGTCGAACTCATTCTAAATCGCGCCGATGAAGAAGGCTTTGCAGTTTTGCTGTCCGTTAGCTGGGACGTGACGCAAAATTCGTCCTACAAAGACCGGATGAAGGAAATCAAATCCATCATTTCCGAACTCTACGCGCTTTATCGTCATCATCCGTCGCTCGCCGGATTTTATTCGTGGCAGGAAGGCAGCGGCACTTATTACGCGCCGTTTGTCCGCGAGTTCAGCGAATATGTGAAAAGTCTTGATAAAGGCTTGCTGACGGCTTGCGCTCCGCACATTGACGATCCGCTTTTGGCAAGTTATCTGAGCGTCATTGAAGAACTCGATATGATGATTTATCAAAGCGCGGTGATGGCGAGCTATCGTCCCGATAACCGCAAAAAATATCCTTTGCGGCGGGTGCGGGATTTCTCCGGCTTAGGCGCGGGCGCAAAGCGTCTGCAGAACAAAATTACGCTCACGCATGTCGAACTTTTTGCTTATATGGAAAAACTGCAAAGCAAGGATTTCGCCACGGCAAGCCCGCAAGATATTTACGGGCAAATTCTTAGCGCGGCGACCGTCACGGATACTGACGGTATCGCGCTTTTCACTTATCAAGCGCACATTTACGAGCCTTTGAAAAAATTCAAGCAGGTCGAAAAAAGCCGCCAAGCCGTTGCGGATGGGTTAAAAGCATATCAACTGATAACCTCAAAAATTTCCAAAAATCGAAATTCGCTCGCGCTCTACATCCCATATTCGGATTTCGTCGTCGAACGCTGGAGCAATTATTTTCTGCTCGCGTTGGACGCTTTCCGCACGCTCGGCGTTCCCGTAGATATTTTGCCTTACGCGCCGCGAATGGATGAATCGGTTTATCCATATTATCCGATTCATCACAACGAGGAGGTTCTGGAACGTCTTCTGAAAGAAAAAACCGTGCTGGTTTTGGTAAATGTTTCCGGCTTTCAGCAAACCGACAGCGATTTGATAAAAGCCTTTGTCGAGCGGGGCGGCGTTATAGTCGCCTTTGGCGGGCAGATTCCAACAGGGCGCACTTATGAACGAAAGGAATTATTCGGCGGCGAGGAATTGCCGGAAAAAACGCACAGCCAAATAATCGTCAAAAACGCTATCGGCAAGCGCGTTCCGAAAAACAAGCGGATTTCCTTTGCGCCCGAAAGTCTTTCTTCGTGGACGGCAAACGGCGCAAGCGTCATCGCCGAATTTGAAGACGGCTCGGCGGCGATACTCGTCAATAAATTCGGCAAAGGAACAATCGTTACCGCTTTGCCCGACGCGGAATTTGCCGCGCAGAATCTGCCCGAACTCGTGCGAGACGCGCTCGATTACGCGCTCGCCGCTTCGGGAAACAAACCTTTGATTGACATCATCGGGACAAACGAAAAATTCGATTTAGCAATAACTTATACGGAAAACGGCTTTAATGTCGCGCTCGTCAATCACAACGCCTTCGCGCGGGAAATAATCATAAAGTCTCCGGCAAAAAACTTTGTTTGCTCAACGCAAATGGACAATTTCTCAAGCAAAAACGCCGAGTTGAAACTAAATCTACCCGGCGGCGAATTTAAAATATTGGAATGCAGATTTGACAGAAATCAATAAAAAGATTTCCGGCTTTCGACACGAAAATTTACAGAATCGAATTTACTTTAAATCGTTTATTGAAGCTCCGAAGTTTATATGAAACGGCTGCTCCGCAATTATCAATGCGAGAACGGATTCTCCTTATCAAGGAAAAATCCATTATCGAATCTCTTCTCGCTTCGTCTGATTATCTGCAATTTTTATCTCTAATGTTATCTCCGGCAACGTTGCGCCGCTTAACGCGCCCGGTGATATCTGTCGAAAGCGGATGGGGATTGCGTAGCTGCCTGAAGCTATCTGCGCTGAAGCGATTACCCGCACATTTATTTTGGGAATCTTATCGCCGTCGAGCCGGATTATTCCCGACAATGGCATCAACTCCAGCCCCTTCGGAGCGACTGCCGTCCATTTGAGCGTTAGCGGCGCGGAAACAATCTTTCGCGCTCCAATCGAGAACGCCGCGTTGCCGCCGGGAGGCAACGACAAAATATCATTACCGTAAATAAAAGGGATGGCGGGAAACTGTCCGTTTGTAAATGACGGCGGCGCGTCCGCGGAACTGCTGCCCCATGAGGCATTGGGCGTATCGGAAAGCGCGAAATTAAGAGCGGTTGTGCCTGCTTGAAGATTTTCAATCGGCAGCCACGTGTGCGTGTAAGATTTTCCGTTCAGCGTTAGTCTCTGCACGTAAGGACTGCTCGCGGGCGTTCTGTCGGCAGCGATTTGTATCCGCCGCCCGTCTCCTAATCTAATTTCGATGGACGGAAAGTTCGGGCTGCTGATGACAAAGCCGCCGACACCGGGAATCGCCGGATAAAGTCCGACAGCGCTCCAGACATACCAGGCGGATGTCGCGCCGAGGTCGTCGTTGCCGGGCAGCCCGTCGGGGGTCGCCTTAAAAGTTTCCGTCATAATTCGCCGCACCGTCGCCTGCGTCTTCCAGGGCGCGCCCGCAAAGGTATATGCGTAAGGCGAAACAAAACTCGGCTCGTTAGCCATATTAAAATGCGGGCGACCCCATCCGCTCAGTTCGGTAAAGAATTTGTCGAGCCTGCTTACGGCTTCCGCGTTGCCGCCGATAGCCCGAAACAACCCCTTGTAGTTGTAGGGAACCATCCAGGTGTATTGCCATGTGTTGCCTTCCTGAAATCCCGCTTGATTGAGTTTGTCCCACGGCACTTCGCTGCGCGGCAGGACGGCATCCGGGTCGAAGCCTTCGAGAAATACGCCGTTTTCACGACGCGGACGGATAAAGCCGATTTCGGCATCGAAAAGATTTTGCCAGTTCTGCGCGCGACGCATAAAAATACCGTGATTTTTAGCGTCGCCGAGCGATTTGGCGAACTGCGCGACGCAAAAATCATCTGTAGCGTATTCGAGCGTGACGGATGCCGCGTTGATACTCGCGCTGCCGAAATCCAGAGAGTAAGGAACATAGCCGAGCTTTAAATATTCGGCGAGGCGCGGGCGTTCTCTGTAATTGTGAATGCCGATGCCGGGTTGAGTCGCCGCCTTGAGCATATATTTTAGTGCCGCCCGCCGGTCGAAATTCCGCGCGCCGAAAGCGTAAGCCGTGGCGATGAGCGGCACGGGATTGTCGCCGCCCATCACCGCCGTCACGTCGTTGGCGAGAGCCCATTTCGGAAGCCATCCGCTCTGCTCGGCATCGGCGACGAGCGACTGCATCACGTCGCCCGTTTCGCGCGGTGCGAGAAGCGCCTCTAGCTGCACCTGGCTGCGGTAAATATCCCAATCGGAAATATTCGTGTAATGCTTGTAGCCGCGCGCCGTATGAATCTTTCGGTCAAAGCCGATATACTCGCCGTTCACGTCCGAAAAGACGTTCGGGCTAAGCAATGCGTGATAAAGCGCAGTGTAAAAAATCTCTTTCTGCTCGCTGGTCGCGCCATCAACTTTAATACGATTTAGCCAGCCGTTCCATACCGCCTGAGCATTTCGACGCATGGCATCGAAATCCCAACCGCTGTTTTCAGTTTTGAGATTCAGGAGAGCATTTTCGACACTTACGAAAGAAATCCCGACTTTGGCTTTGACCGAAGGTTCTCGATTCGCGTCGAAAGTCAGGAACGCGCCCGGCTGCTTGCCGGTGCTGCTTCGCAAACCGGGGTTGACGACTCCGGCGTTCCAAGTGCCGAATGACTTGAACGGGCGGTCAAACTGCACTGCAAAATAGATGGTATAAACGGTATTGCTGCCGCAAAAACCGCCGCTCATCGCCGAGCTGGTGACTTGATTGTCGCCGACGACCTGCACCGAGGACATAGTGTTGCTAGTCGCGCTCCCGCCCGCGTTAATCAACAGGTTCGCTTCCCGCGCCGGAGGATAAGTGAAAACGCCGAATCCGGTTCGGGCAGTGACGCTAAGTTTTGCCTGAATCCCGGAATTGAAAACTACGCTGTAGAAACCGGGCGCAGCCTGCTCGCCGCTATGCGAAAAACTTTGAGCATAATCGGATGGATTCGTTGCCGGTGAGGTCTTGATCGGACCGATCGTCGGAAGTAAAGAAATATCCGCGAAAATCGGGCAGCCCGCGCCGCTCAGGTGCGTCAAGCTAAAACCTCTCATAGCGGAGTTTTGATATTTGTAAAAGCCGTTGGCGGTTGTGTCCGGACTCCACTGTATCATACCGAATGGCAGCACCGCTCCCGGAAAGGTATTTCCCGTGCCGTCGGTCCCGATAAATGGGTTCACATATTGAGTAAAGTCAATCTCATTGCCGGCAGGCAGGGCAGGTTTGAGCTGTATGCGCGAGGCGGCAAACTGACGAGCAGAGAGAGCGCGCGGTAAAAAAGCAGTCAACAAAAATATCCCGAGAATGACTGGTAGAATTTTCATAATCTATGTGAATCAATAGTAGAAATTAAGTAACAGCAAGGCAAATGAAAGTTTGCCTAAACAGTGAATTATCAAACCTTCGGTTGAACGGACGCGACTAGCTCTTTGAATATCAGTTTTATCAATTAACCACTTGAAGATGAGATGGTCAAGAAAAAGTGAGGCGAAAGCTATCTCTTCTTCCTCTCATTTTAGTTTTCAATTCCTTCTTGAATTCCATCGGGCTTGTTCCACATCTTCAACCGATAATTGGCTTTCTCCCGGTCAATAAACCGGTAACGTTAAAACGCGTCTCTGCCGAAAATCAGCGCCGCTTTTTTAAGATTTCGTTTTCCATCTCTAACTGGCGGACTTTCTTGCGTAAAGCTAAAACTTCAGATAATTTCTTACCAGAAGAAATTCCGCCATTGGCTAAAGCAGTGCGTTTCCACTTATGAATTAAACTTTCGTTGACCCAAGTTCTTCGGAAACCAACCTCACCGATTGCCCGTCAAAAACTTTCCGCAGAGCGTTTTTCTTAAATTTATCGTCGTATTTTCTCATCGTATCCTTGATATTCTATCAAAGACAGTTATTGCTCTACTTTTATTAAACCACTTCACTCTTGTCAGGAGCGTAACCCCAATCCGTTTCGCGTTGCTTCTGGGACGCTCATCAGCCCTTTGACAGCCGACAAATAAGAGCGATCCGCAAAGCGCAACGCTTACGTACAGGACAAGAATGAAGATTCTCATCAAATCGTCTCTGCCACCTGATTCATTAGAAATCCCTGTCAGCGATGACCTGTTTTGAAAATCCGATTTTGAAAATCCGAAATTATGGTGTATAACTTCATTTATGTATAACAAGATGGAATTTTACTCCATTCGATACGGCATTACCGGCTCGCAAGCGGCAATGTTCTGGATCGGGTAACACTTCTGATGAGACAAAATATAAAACTTTTGCCCAAAATGGTTGTATTGATGGCGCTTTTGGTTTTGACGATATCGGCTTTCGAAGGTACTAAGCCTCTGAAGATGTACCTCGTGCGCCTGCCGATCAAGTCTTACCGTCTGCTCGCGATGGCGATGGATGAGGACGGCGACATCTGGTTCGGCTCGATCCACCACGTCATACACCGCTACACGCCCTCGACCGGGGCTGTCGAAACTATTCCG
>JBPCRW010000130.1:0-9531 GCA_050996405.1 Pyrinomonadaceae bacterium
TTGCGCGAACGGCTCGAAGACGTTCCGAAACTCGTCGAACATTTTAATAGAAAGTTTTCATTTGATTACGGCAAACATCCGAAGGAATTTTCGGCGAAAGCGATTGAGGCTTTGCAGAATTATGCGTGGCTCGGCAACGTCCGCGAACTGAAAAATACAATCGAGCGCATTGTGATTATGACGGCAAAGCAGAAAATTACGCCCGAAGATTTGCCGATTATGTCGGATGAAATTCCGCCCGCTTCGAGCTATCGTTTCCCATCGTTCAAAGACGCGACCGAAGCCTACCAGCGCGAATTTATTCAGCAGAAATTGACGGAAGCGGGCGGCAATATTTCAAGAGCGGCGGAAGCGATGGGCGTTGACCGCAGCCATCTTCACCGCCGCCTGAAAAGTTTGGGAATCCAGACAAAGGAAAAATAAATACTTACTTTCCATAAACCAAAATCACAAAACTATCCGGCACAATCGCGGGGCGCGGGCGCGGGCGTTCTGCCGTCGGCGCGGGAGTCGCGCCAAACTGCGCCGTCGCCAGATAAACCTTATGCGTTTTTGTATCCAAAGCCATCGTCCGCGCGCCGCGCCGCGTCGTGACGTTTTCCGCAACGCTGAATTTATCGCCCGCATCTTCGCGCACAACGGTCAAAGTTCCTTCGCCGTTGGAACTAAACGCGAGTTTTGTGTTTGGGTCAAAAGCCGCTGCGTCCGTGCCGTCGCCGGTCGGTAAATCGCCGACGATTTTACCGTTATCATAATTGACGACAATCATTTTCTTGTTGCCGCAAACGACAAACAGACGGTGATTTTTGCGGTCAATCGCCATTCCCGAAGGCTCTTCGCCGGGCGCGAGCGACCAGTGCGCCTTTGCTTCGAGTTTGCGTGAATCAACCGGAACAATTTCCGATTTATCTTCCAGATTAACGAAAATCATTCCCTTGCCGTCCGCCGCCGCAAATTCGGGTTTTCCGCCCAGAGCGATTGTTCCCGCGACACTGCCGCTTGCCGCGTCAATCGCCGTGATGTCGGAACTGCCTGCGTTAAAAGCGAAAACACGCTTTGATGCGGAATCGTAAATAATTGTGTCTGGATTTTTTCCGACCGGCACGGTTGACAAAGTTTTGAGCGTTTTCAAATCAAAAATCGTGACGGCGTTATCACGCCCGTCGCTGATAAAACCGCGTCCTAAATCTTCGGCAACGGCGATTCCGTGAACGCCGTTGGTATTCGGAATTTCGCCAACAACTTTTTCCGTTTCGGTATCAATCACGACGACCTTTGTCGCGTGCGAAACATACAGGCGATGCGCGTCAGCGTCGGCGTAAAGCAAATCCCAGCCGCCTTCGCCGCCGACCTGAATCGTGTTCAGCAAATGATAACCGCCGGAAGTTTGAGTTTTCGGCTGTGTTTGCGCGTCGCAAAGCACAAAGCCGGAAACGATGAAAAAAAGAAGCGAAAGAAATTGAACTGTTAAAATTTTCATAAGTCTGAATTATCAAAAATTTGGATTGTCGAAACAAATATAGCAGACAGCGTATCAATCCAAAGATGAATAGAAGATTAACGCGTCGATTTTAAATCTTAACTCCGCCAGAACAGCGATGACGCGCCGCAATCTCTAATCCGACCACAACCATTTCCCTTTTATTTCATTCGCTCCGGTTAAACTTTTTGCGGAACTTCTTCGTCTTCGGGAAAAAATTCGAGCGAAGCGGAATTCATACAATAACGCTGTCCGGTCGGCGGCGGACCGTCGTCGAAAACATGTCCAAGATGCCCGTCGCACCGCGAGCAGCGGATTTCCGTCCGCGCCATTCCGTATTTCGTGTCGCGCAAATAACGAATGTGGTCTTTGTCAAAAGGCTGGTAAAACGAAGCCCAGCCGGATTTGGAATGAAACTTTGAATCCGAACGAAACAACGGCAAGCCGCACAGACGACAAGCGTAAGTTCCGTCCTGTTTGTTATCGGTCAAGTTGCCGCAAAACGGCGGTTCTGTTCCGTGATTGAGCAGAATATCGCGCTGTTCTTCGGTTAAATTCTGCGCCAATTCCTCACGTTTCTCCGCGCTAATCGGCATTATGTCGTAGCCGGATGCGGAAGTTTCTTTTTCGGTCGAGCTAGTTTTCGGTATCATAAAATTTTTTCTCCTTTATTTTATGATGACAAAATCAGGCGAAAAATTCCACGTTTGTCGAAAAATTATTTTTCTTCCGCTTTTGATTTTGAGGTTGGCTATTTCAAACCGTTTATCAAAATCGCGCCGCGCAGCCATTCGCCGCGAATATACGCAAAGCCGTCGCTGTCGGGCGCGAGCGCGAAATCGTCAATTTCCTTGTCGCCCAAATCGGCGATAAAATGCGGCTTGTCTTCGTCGAGCGATTGCGACCGAAGAATATTTTTCGAGCCGGTATTGGTGATAAAATTCAGCGTTCGGTTGTCGGCAGACCATGCGATTTCGTTAGCGGGCGATTTTCCGTCGGCGTAATCCAAAACTTTTATCTGTTTTTTATCGGTGAGATTCATCACGCCGATTTTCCATTTCTGTTCGCGGAAAAAATAAGCGTCCGAATTGCCGTTAGGCGAGAATGCGGGCGAATCTATTTTCTTATCCGAAACCTGAATTTCCTCGCCGCCGTCGGCTGAAACTTTCCAGAGCGTTTGATGCAAGCCCGACTCGTAATAAATCCATTTTCCGTCCGGCGAAACAAAATGCGGATAGCCGCCTTCCGTTTTGGTAAGTTGGATTTGACTGCTGCCGTCGGCGTTCATTCGCCAAACCTGATTCGCGCCTGTGCGATTTGAAGCAAAGAAAATAAAACGATTGTCGGGCGAAACTCGCGGCGAAAAATTCGTGAAGGAATTATTCGTCAATTGACGCTGCTCGCCGCCGTCGCGCCTGATTGTCCAAATGTCGCCGTCATCAGTCGAATAAATAATTTTCCCGTCGGGCGCGAAAGCCAAGCTGCGGGCGGGCGTTAAAATTTTCGTCTCGCCGCCGGTCGAAAGATTGAGGCGAAAATTGTCATCGACTTGCGTGGCAATTATTTTATCGGCGGTTTTGTTCAAACTAACGGTTGCATAATTCGCCGCGTCTTTCGTCAAAACTTCGGTTTCGCCAGCAGCGACGGAAAGCCGCCGGATTTTGAACGCTTCCGCGAGATTTTCGCTCGCCGCAAAAAGCAACTGCTCGCCGCCGGGCAGCCATTTCAAACTTTTGATATTGAAAAACGTCTTCGGCGAAATCTCGCTTTCCGCGCCGCTTCTGACATCAACCCGCATCAAGCGAAAATCATTTTCGCCGCTCCAAGATTGTCCGGCGGCAAAAGCGATTGATTTGCCGCCGGGCGAAAATTGATTGTCGCTGATGCGAATCGGTCGCGCTCGCGTTAAAAGTTTCCGCTCGTTTCGACCGTCAACGTCCGCCGCAAACAACGAGCAAAAAAACGACGAGCGCGGCAATCGGCAAAACGGATTTTCGCGGCATCCGCAAGGTTTCGTCGAGCGGCGGATTTTTCTGCGCTTCTTCAAAAACTTTCTTGACTTCGGCGATAAAACGATAACCGCGACGCGGCACGGTTTCGATAAAACGCGGCTCACTCGCGCTGTCGCCCAACGTCTTGCGAAGCACCTTGACGTTAAAGGCGAGATTGCCTTCCTCGACAAAACGGTCTTGCCAGATTTTTCGCATCAACTCGTCTTTCTCGATTAAGCGTCCGGCGTTTTCAACGAACACTTCGAGCGTGTCGAAAACCTTTGGCGCGAGGGAACGGTTTCGCCGTCAAGCAGCAAAATTTTTTCCGTCGTGTCAAAGCGAAACGCTCCGAATTCGTAAAAGTGTTTTGTTTCCGGCTGCCGCATAAAAGCCGCTCATCGTTTTCTCATCGAAACTTCATCGAAAATTCAAGATTTCTCCGGCAAGAATTTTTATACTCTCGGTCAAGCCTTATGATTTGGACAATTCTAACACGAGTTTATGACGCGCTGAAAGGATGTTTCCGCGTTCAAAGAATTGAAAAAAGCCAAATTCAAAAAGAGGGAAATTATGAAGAAGAATTTAATTTTAATACTGATATTCACAATCATTTTGGCTCTCGGTTTTCAAACGGTGTCGGCGCAGTTCAATATAAAAATCCCGAAACTGCCGAAGACGGAAAAGCCGAAAACCGAACAGCCGAAACCGGATGATAATTCAACGCCGCAAAGTCAGTCGAATCAAAACTCATCGAATCAGAACCGCGCCGCGCAAACCGGCGGTTTTGATTATCCCAAACGCATCGAGCCGACGAGCAATCAGATGTTTTTGAAAGATACGCTCGAAATCAAAATTCAAAAAGACGATCATTATCGGAAAGTTCCCAATCAAAACGATTACACGAGATGGCTGCCGCAGGTCAGCTTCGACGTATTTTTCGACAACAGCGCGAAGGTGCGTTATCAGGCAGAGTGGTTTAATCCCGACGGCTCGCCGTGGTTCAACGAATCGCTCGACGCGGGAGCTTTTTCGGATGACAGCCAGACAATCGGTGTTTCGAGTCCGTATTCAGGCGATCTTTTAAATACTAAAGCCGTGACGACAACCGGAACTTACGGTGTAAAAATTACGTCCAGCACGACGGTTTCGGTTGATGTACCGCATTGCGCGGAGCATCAAGTCGGCGCGCGTCTGACCGGCGCGACCAGTTCGCCGCAAATCAAATTTCGCTCTTATCCATATCTGAGAGCGTTTTGCCAACTCAACGGCACTATCCCCGGATAACGAAAAATGAAAAAGGAGAAAAGGAAGATGAAAAAAATAAAAAGTTTGGCGATAGGTATTTTGTTTTTATCAATTTGGCTTTCAGGATGCGCTTCCGAACAAAGCCCGGAGTCATTCTAAAAAGAAAGTTCGAGAAAACTCCGGCGCAAGACCGCACAGTATTGAGCAATATTAGGACGAGGCAATCCGCCCAAGATGATATTTTGCAGTTCTTGAAAGACTTGCCGAGAAAATAGGAAGAAATTTTCAAGATTGCCGCGCTGATTTAAACCGCGCTTCAATCCGATTGCACTACCGTTATTGAAAGGTTCTGATAACAGTCAGAACCGGAAAGGAAAAATAAATAATAACGATAAGGAGATTATAAAATGAGCAGCCCGTTTTTATACAGATTAAGAGTTATGTCGTCTAAAAAAGGTCAAGGCAGAGCCGAGAATATTATTCCGATATATGCCTTTAAAGACGGCACCGCGCGGGGATCGCCGTTCCCTTTGGGAGAAGTGGATCTAAATACTATGAGAATAATTGCATTGGGCGCGGACGGCGCGCGAGTTTTAACCGTCTGCGCCTTTTCCCTAAATACTTATCGGGCATTAGAAAATAAAGATGTTGAATTTTTTGAGCTTCATATAAAAGATACAAGAATTAAAACCGCTTCTACTGAAGAAGGGAGAACCGTAGCGACGATAACGCGCAGAGATATGATTGATGGTCAAAAGATTCCGATTGACCCGAGTCGAATTAAAATGTCTTGCGAGCCGTTGCCAATGAGCGGATTATTTACGGTTTCTTCGAGCTTTTTTGATTATGACGGCGGACCGGTCTTTGCTCTAGCCTGACGAAGCAAAAAATAAACATTTAGCGATTCGTTTCCAGTTCCGCCAGACGTTTTTCCAAATCACGAATCGTTCGCGCCATCTCGCCAAGTCGCCGAAACGCCGCGGTCGAGCGCAGCCAATCTTTGTTATCAAAAGCCGGAACGCCGGAAATAATTTTGCCCGCCTCGACATCGTGCGACGTGGCGGATTTTGCCGTGACGACAACATCGTCGCCGATTTTTAAATGTCCGGCGATTCCGACTTGTCCGGCTAAAATTACGCGCTTGCCGATGACAGAACTTCCCGCCAAGCCGGTCTGCGAACAAATCAGCGCGTCTTCGTCAACCGTGCAGGAATGCCCGATTTGCACCAGATTATCAATTTTCGCGCCGCGCTTGATTCTGGTTTCGCCAACCGACGCGCAGTCAATTGCGGAATTTGCGCCGATTTCCACGTCATCCTCGATAACGACATTTCCGGTTTGCGGAATTTTCAGCCAACGCTTTTGCTCGTCTTTGGCGTAACCGAAACCGTCCGAGCCGATAGTTGTGTTGTTATGAATGATACAACTTTTACCGATTTCGCAATTTTCACGAACGGACACGCCCGAATGAATCACCGAATTTGCGCCGATTTTCGCGCCGTCGTAAATCGTCGCGTTCGGAAAAATTTTCACGTTTTCTTCGATGACGCAGTTCGCACCGATAACGGCGTTAGCGTGAATTTCGACGCTTCCAGAAATTTTCGCCGTTTCGTGAATAACCGCCTTCGGATGAATGAAAGGTTTAATTTCCAGCGCGGGATTAAGCAACCGTAAAGCCCGCGTGTAAGCCAGATAAGCGTCCTTGGCACGTAAAACGGCGATGCCTTCGCGCTCGATTTTGACGTTTTCATTCAGGAAAATCGCGCTTGCCTTCGTCATCTGAATCTGCGGCGTATATTTTGGATTCGCCAGGAAAGTAATCTGCCCGCGTGTCGCAATATCCAAACCTGCCGCGCTTTTTATTGCTAAATCTTTGTCGCCGCGCTCGATAATTGCCGAAGTTTTCTCAGCTAATTCAGAAAGTTTCATCGTTTATTTTTTCATCAACTATTTTCATTAACTTATTATCGAATATCCTGACGATGCGCGACTTCCATCAACATTCGCAGTGCTTGATTAACGGATGCCGCATCTGGAAAGGCATCGGCAACGTCGGGTTCAAGCAGAACAAGATTAGTTCTAGCGCGGTAACGTTCGACGTATTTGCCGCGCGCTCTGCCCGATAGTTTTGATAAATCGTATTCTGGGCGCAGTTCGTCGGCTTCAATGCTCATAGATTTTTTGGTTTTATCCTTGTTCATACAATTTTCGTTCTCTGCGTGTTAATTCTCGCGCGCTAATGATACGAATTATTTCACCGTTGTCGGCGTGCGAAACGATTAACAGACGGTTATTTTCCGATGCGCCGATAGTTAAAAATCGTCGTTCATCAATCGAATGGTCAGGGTCACCGAAAACTGTCGCCGCTTCTTGAAAAGAAACGCCGTGTTTAGTTAGATTACGAGCCGCTTTTTGTGAATCCCAATCAAAGCGCATTAACGCTAGTATATCTTGTTTTACTCAATCGGTTAAAGCATTTTGCAAATTACTTATTCCAGTCCGGCGTGTGGAAAATTCCTTCCTTGTCAGTTCGCTGATAAGTGTGCGCGCCGAAAAAGTCGCGCTGCGCTTGAATCAAATTTGCGGGTAATCTTTCGGAACGAAATGCGTCGAAATACGCTAGAGCCGACGACAGGCACAGAGAAGGAACGCGGCTTTCTAAAAATTTTTCATTTACCGAACGCCAATGCTCGCGGCTGCCGCTTAAAATCTCTGCGAATTTATCGTCTAAAATTAAATTCGGCAAATTCGGATTTTCGGCAAAAGCGCGGCGCATTTCTTCCAAAAGCGCGGAGCGAATAATGCAGCCGCCGCGCCAGATTTTGGCGATTTCCGATAAATTTAAACCGTAATTTTTTTCGACGGAAGCGGTTTGCAGCAACGACATTCCTTGCGCGTAGGTCGTGATAAACGAACTAAGCAGGGCGTTTTTGAGTTCTTCGACAAACTGTTCAAAAGATTCGCCCAACGCTTGACGAAGCGCGGCGTTTTTATCGCTGTCAGCAACGTTTCGCATCAAATTGTCGGCAGACTGCGTTTCGACCGCGCCGATAGTTTTTCTGTGCTGTTCGCTGACGGTTGTTTCCACATCCGCCTTTGCCAACTGCGCCTTCAAATCGTGCTGCGGCTCACTCGTCACCGTGTCGCCGTCCGCTTTTTGCTGGTGCGGCAGGCTGACGGGTTTTGCGCCGTATTTTTGAGCAATCAAAATGCGCGTTTCCTTTTGCGCGGAGATTTGCCGCATCGAAACGGCGGAATCAATCGTCGGAATCGGCACGCCGAAATCCATTGCCGCCTGCGAAGTCCATTTGCCCGTTCCCTTTTGCGCGGC
Source organism: Pyrinomonadaceae bacterium (assembly GCA_050996405.1). GTDB lineage: Bacteria > Acidobacteriota > Blastocatellia > Pyrinomonadales > Pyrinomonadaceae > JBPCRW01. The sequence continues at coordinate 8,048 of JBPCRW010000130.1, forward strand.
TTTGTCCAAAACCATTTCGACCAGCGGTTTGCCGGTTTCCGCGTCCGTCTTTTTCAAAACTTCCGCCGTAATTTCAACCAGAAACGAATTAAGTTCCGAGTCGTTCCAGCGCGCGAAAGTTCCCGACATATCCGCATAATTCATTTTCAAAACACGCAGCATAAAATCGTAAGTTTCCGCCAAAATCTGCATCAAGCCGTATTCGATTCCGTTATGCACCATCTTGACGAAATGCCCCGCCGAACCCGCGCCCATATATGCGACGCACGGCTCGCCGTTCACTTTCGCGGAAACGGCTTCGAGAACGGGGGCGATTCTATCGTAAAATTCGCGCCGTCCGCCGGGCATAATACTTGCGCCGTGCCGCGCGCCTTCTTCGCCGCCAGACACGCCAACGCCCATAAATTCGATGCCTTTTTCGACGAGATATTTTTCGCGCGTTTCCGTGTCAAGGAAATGCGAGTTGCCGCCGTCAATTATCAAATCGTCTTTTTCAAGATGCGGCAGTAAATTTTCAATCACACCGTCAACGATTTTTCCCGCCGGAACGAGCAACATAATGTTGCGCGGCTTCGCTAACTTTTCGACGAATTCCGCGATTGTCGCCGCCGAATCAATCGGCAAGCCCGCGCCTTCTTCGTGCAGCAGTTTTCGTTTCGATTCGTCCAAATCGTAACCGACACAGGTAAAATTATTGTCCGCCACGTTGAGCAAAAAATTTCTGCCCATCGTTCCGAGTCCGACCATTCCGAATTGTGCATTTTCCATAATACTGATTATACTTCCCAAAATTCCGCAAACGCCAAATCAGTTTTCCAATTTTCGCCGTTTTCATCAAACGTCCACCACGCCGACAAGACTATTTGTGCGAAAGCCCATTGCCGAAGATGCGCTTGTTCGATTTCAAAGGCTTGTGAAAATTGCCGAACGGCATCGTTTAATTTTTCTCGTAAATTCGGCTCAGATGCCAGCCACCAAAGATGATTGTTCAAAAAGACGCTGATTTCATAACTGATGTCGCCGACGATGCCTTTCGGGTCAATCGCCAGAAACGGTTCGCGTGTCGCGGATAAAATGTTTTCGTGATGCAAATCGCCGTGAATGAGAAATTCGTGTTTTGAAGAGGAGCTTAATTTTTCGTAAAATTCGCGCGCTTTGTTTTGAAACTCCGGCGGAAAATTTGTGCTTGCGGCTTTGCTAAAAAAATTATTAAACCATTCGTCGAGTCTTCGGAAAGCGAAATCAGGCGGCGGTTCTTTCAAAAGTCGGCGCGCAATTGGGATGGCAATTTCTACCGCCTCTGCTTCGTCTCGGCAGCAAACTTCTTTTAAGTTTTCGCCCGGCGTCAGTTTTTCCAAAAGTATCGCGCGACGGCTTTCATCCGACTCAAGAAGTTTAACCGCGCCGTCGCCGTTTGCCATTCGTAGAAACCTGGCTTCATTGAAAATTTCGGGATTATTTAACGGCAAAGCAATCTTTAAAAC
>JBPCRW010000225.1:0-2536 GCA_050996405.1 Pyrinomonadaceae bacterium
TGCTCCAACGAGTAAATATCCATTGGGTTGATTCTACTTTTCTTAAATTTGCTGGATTTACAAAAGTAGATTTCAACTCAATGTTTCTCTTTTTTCAAATATCAATTACTTTTTGTCCTGTATTCAGTTAACACCTTTAAGAATACGAGGACAGTTTCCTTCACCGCCCCGCCGGAACCAACGGGGTCGTAGGAACCTCCTCCACTTGGCATACGTTACCTCACTTAGAGTCCGTTTAGATTTTAAGGAGCTAATTGTTTCAGCATCAAACGAATCATCGCCAGATGGATAAAAGCTCTGGAAATTTCTACTTTTTCTTTATAGTCTTTAACCAATCGGCGATTCCAAGTTAACCAGCCGAAAGTCCTCTCGACAATCCATCTTTTTGGCAACACTTGAAACCCTCCGACTCCCAACACTTTATTGACAATTTCAAGGATAAAACCGAATAAACTTTCGGTAGTGAGTCAATGGCGGGAGAGGCAAGAAGATGCGCGCGTCGGGCAAGGGCGGAGAAACTTCCACCCTCCCTGACGGTCGGGTTTCTGCCTCGTCTCTCGTTTTTGAACCACTACCCGAATTTTATACAACTTTATTTGCGGCGTTTGATAACTTATAATCTAATCAATAATTTGGAGGCAGTTACCAAGTTCTTTTAATCGGATGCGCTTCGGTATTAAACACAATTTTCTTAAAATCCAAAGTTTTCGGCGGCGCGAAAAGCAGGTAATAATATTTGAAAGTTTCGGCAAAGAGAAAACTCTGCATCGTGTCAGACTTTTCTTTGGTGACGACGCTTTTTAGACCGGCGTAAGCCGTATCTGTTTTGCAGTATTTCATAAAATCGTCGAAGAAAATTTTGCCCATTCGCAGATATTTTTCGTCCGCTGTGTAATGGTAAAGATAATAAGTTGATTCAACGATTTCAGGGCGCAGCGGATAGCCCGCGCTGGCGGCTTCCATTGTTTGATAATTAAATTCTTCGGGTTCGATGTCGTATTTTGTCCACATTTTGTATGAAGAATCCTGTAATCCTTTGGCGCGCTGCAAATCGCCCGACAAAGCCAGAACTGCGGGAAAAAAAGCGTCTAACGCGCCGTAAATTGTTGACGTTCGCGTTCCCGTATTCATATCGGCGTGACCATACCAAAGTTCGCCGCGCACTTCGTCGGCGTTATATTTATTGATTGCCTTGATGCTTTCCTGCCACATTTTTTTGCAATCGGTATCGTCAAAAAGAATCGCGCATTTCAGCAAGTATTCGTAATAAGAATCAATCTCCGCGCTGATGTGGCTGTCGGGATTCGTCCATTTTCCGGTTTCGATATTGATGTTTGTGCCGACCAGTCCGAGCGGCGAGCGGCGATTGTAAGTTTCGACCAGAGCGCGTTTCGCTTTTTCGTAAAAAACGGGTTTGTTCGTCAGCTTTGAAAGCGTTCCGAATTCGATTAAAAGTGTTCCGGTTTCCGCCGGATTTGTTATTTCGCCGCGTGTTTTGCCTGTTTTTAGATTGACATATCTATACGGCAAACCCGTCGGCGAATCGAAAACGGGCAGCAGGCGCGTGCCTAAATCTTCGGCTAAATTCAAAAGTTTTTTGTCCCGCGTCAATTGATAACTCGAAAGCAAGCCGCCCAAAAGCCGAATCGTGATTTCAAAATTTGAGACGTAAATGTCTTTGTCAAAAGAAAGATTTTCGGTGATGTAATTTCTCGTCGCGTCGGCTTCGGTTTTGTAACCCATCAAAACGAGCGTGTCGAGCGCGTCAACCGGAGTCATCAAAAGCGTTTGTCCATACCAATCCTTATAAGTTTTGCTCAACGGCAGCAAATCGTCGTGTCCCCAGGCGTATTTTTTATAACCGTTCCAGGCGTGCAGAAATTCGCTTTTCACTTGACCCGCAACCTGCTTTTTATCAATCTTTTGCTTTGATTGAGCAAACGAGGGCGAAATGACTGCTAAAATCAAAAAGATTGGTATTAGAATTTTAAGTTTTGATAATTTCATAAATTTGAGTAATCGAACCGAATTTGTCACGTGCAGAAACACGCTATGCCCGTAAGTGCGCTGCGATATTACACACTTACTTCGTGCGTGTTTCTGCATTTATTACCTTCGGCTTATCGCTCATCATAAACGTAATTTTTCCGCCGTTCATAATTTCCGCATGCGTGATGTAGTTTCGGTTGATGACTTTGCCGTTGACCGAAACCATTTGTACATAGACGTTTTTATTGCTCTGGTTATCGGCTTCAATCGTCAGAGTTTTGCCGTTTTCAAGTTTCAAAATCGCCGTCTTTATCGCCGGACTTCCCAAAGCGTATTGGTCGGACGCGGGCGCGACCGGATAAAAACCCAGAGACGAAAGCAGAAACCACGCCGACATTTGCCCGCAATCGTCGTTGCCGCCTAAGCCGTCGGGAGTTGCGTGATATTGATTTTCCAAAATCATCCGCACTCTTTCCTGCGTTTTCCACGGCGCGGCCGTCCAGTTATAAAGATACGCGACATGATGCGAAGGCTCGTTGCCGTGAAC